>WRMI01000077.1 GCA_009777175.1 Marinilabiliaceae bacterium | reverse complement strand
AAATCAAAATGTCACCTTTTTATGAAATATTTATCAACCTCAGTTTTCCACATTCCATTAGGCGATGCATTGAGCTTGTCGAAAATGAATGTGACGCTTGGTAGAAAATAATTTCAAAGCATAAAAATGCATTCCGTTAGGAATGCGACCAAATTACCATTATTAAAATTGAAACATCGTTAAAAGCATATATACTTCAAAGCATTCATAATCAATGTTTAAAGTTTATTAAACACACAGAAGTAATACGAAAACATAACGAGCACATACAAAGAGAGAATGAAAGTAATTTTTATAAATTAAACGAAAATAACCCATTACACATTTTGATAAAAACGGAAACCGAGCGCGAAATTTAAAAAGCAATTGAAGACCTACCCGCACAATGCCGAGAAATATTTTTGTTGTGGGACGAAGGGTTAAGTTATATGGAAATTACAGAAAAATTAAACCTCTCAAAAAATATAGTTGATACGCATATCAAAAGAGCAAAGAGAAAGTTACGAAAAGTGTTTGAAAAAAATTAAAAAATTTTTTACTTTCTTGTCACGATTTTTTGAACCCAAAGGGTCTTATAGATAAAATCAAATCATTGAATTAATTTTTTGAGCCCCGCAAACTCAAAAAAATAAAATTTTGAAACCTAAAAGAAAAAACAGCGTAAAAAGAAAAAATTTTTAGCAAAAAAAAGAACGAAAGTAGCGATTATTCCGACAGGAATCACATAAATAGAGAGTTCTTTGTTTGAGATATAAAAAAACAATAAAAAAGAAAGGAATTAAAGAATGAAAAAAAGAAATTTTTTCAACAAGATAAGTAAGTAAGTTATTAATTAAAAATATAAAGTGATATGAAAGCGTATAGAATTATTTTCGGTTTTTTTATGGGACTAATTATTATTTGTGCAGCGTTGCGATTTTTGAATATTTATATTGGAATATCTCCAAGGGCTATTATGGAAATGACGTTGCTTTTAATGATCGTTTATCAGAGTTGGTTTATTTCCAAATTATCAAAACAATTAAAAAATAAAGAGCAACAAGAATAACAAAAATTAAAATTTTTTGAAAGAAAAAATGAAAAAATTCATTTTTGCAGTTTTACTTTTGATAATTAATTATAGTTGCAAAAAACCTGCTGAAAAAGACAGAGAATTTGACAACTATTCCGCTATTGAATTCACTGCTGTCAATGAAAAAATGATAAATGACTTAGATTTATTGGGCAAGATATGGGGCTTTTTAAAATACCACCATCATAAAATCGGAAAAGGGAATTACAATTGGGATTATGAATTATTTCGAATACTTCCTCACTATTTAAAAGTAGAAAACAATACGGAAAGAGACAAACTACTCCTCGATTGGATCAACAAATATGGTGAAATACCTGTTTGTGCAAATTGCCAAACGACATCATCGGACGCATACATTAAACCCAACTTGTTATGGTTAGAAAATAGTGATTTAAATGATGATTTAAAAAAGAAAATTCAAGAAATTTATTCTAACAGGCTAAAAGGAAAACACTATTACGTCAAATTGGCTTTCCGTATAAAAAATCCGCTTTTTATAAATGAAAACCCCTACACTGATATGCCATACCCCGATGCAGGATTTCGATTATTAGCACTTTATAGGTATTGGAATATGATACAATATTTTTTCCCTTATAAATATGTTACTGACAAAAAATGGGATGATGTATTAAAAGAATATATCCCGATATTTATTTCGGCAAAAGATGAATTAGAATATGAATTGGCAACTTTGCAAATTATTGGAGAAATAAATGATACCCACGCAAATTTATGGGCGGGCGGAGATAAAATAGATAGATTAAAAGGAAATAATTATGCACCGTTTCGGGTTCAATTTGTGGAACAAAAATTAATTGTAACAGATTATTATAACCCTGAGCTCAAAGAAGTATCCTGTTTGAAAATAGGTGATATTATTACCCATATCAACGGAAAAACAATAGATTACATAGTTGACAGCATCAAAAATTATTATCCTGCCTCGAATGAAGCGGCAAAATTGCGGAATATTTCTTTTGATTTATTGAGATCTACCGATGATTCAATAACTATTCAATATATTTCTTCTGGACAGTCTAAACAAAAAACATTATCACTTTATCCACGAAACACAATAAATTTATACCGTTATAAAATAAATCAAAACGAAAAATGTTATAAACTTTTGGATGGTAATATAGGGTATATAACATTAGCAAACATTAGGGATGAAGACGTTCATTCAATAAGAAAAGGATTTAAAAACACAAAAGGTATTATTATTGATATTCGTAATTATCCGTCTGCAAATGTGATGTCTCAATTAGGTTCTTTTTTTATATCAAAATCCACTCATTTTGTGAAATTTACTAACGGGAATGTTAATAATCCGGGTGAGTTTGTTTTTAGAACAGGAGGTAAAATTTATAACACAAATAAAACTTATAACGGTAAATTAGTAGTGATAGTAAATGAATTAACACAAAGTTCGGCAGAATACACGGCAATGGCATTCAGAGCAGGTGATAATACAACAATAATAGGAAGTCAAACCGCTGGCGCTGATGGAAATATATCAACCATCCTATTACCCGGAGGATTAATGACTTGGATTTCAGGTATTGGAGTTTATTATCCAGATGGTACACAAACACAACGAATTGGCATTGTCCCCGATATAATAGTTGAACCGACAATTAACGGAATAAAAGAAGGAAAAGATGAATTGTTAGAAAAAGCAATAGAAATAATAGAACAGCTATAATGTAACAAAAGAAAAATAGGGAAAAAAACAGTTAATAAAATCTTAAATTTTAAATAAACATAAAAAAACACAATTCAATGAAAAAAATTATTTTTTGATTTTTTTGGCAAATATAAAATAAACGATTATTTTTGTGCTTTGAAAGTAAACAAAATTTTATAAGTTTATGGCACGACCAATAGAAAAAACGCCAATAATAACGGGCGAAGATGCTCGAAGGTTTAGAAAATCTTTAGAGAACTCTTTAATTATGTCCTCCCCTACCGAAGAAATAGAGCGGCAAAAACGTGAGTTTCAGGAAATGAAAAGATTTTATCAAGAATACATTACAGTTACCAATGGTACAATCCAATCTGATAAAGAATATAGAAAGTGGTGAAATATTGGAAGTTAGATTAACCGACACGCATACAATTAAGCCTTTTGATTGTGGTGTTGCAGATTTGAATGATTTCCTTTTTGACGATTCCAAAATTCACATCAAGTACTTGTCTGCAACTACCTATCTTTTTGAAAATGAAAACAAAACAATTGCTTATTATAGTTTGCAAAATGACTTGTTACATATTGACCCTCAAACAGATAAAGATTTTGATATGGAACTTTGGGATACAATTGCAAATAAAGATTATTCCTATTTGCTCAGAATGAGAGGTATTTCAACGTTTCCTGCTGCAAAAATTGGTCGCTTTGCAGTCGATTCTGAGTTTCAACGCTGCGGATATGGCACTCAAATTCTTAATCTTATCATTATGGGCTTTCTTGTGGGCAATAAAACTGGCTGTCAATTTCTTACAGTTGATGCCTTGAATAATGTGAATACTCTGCGTTTTTACGAAAGAAATGGATTTTCGTTTGTTACTTTAAATGACTACAATAAACCATCAAGGCAAATGTATAAAAATCTAATCGCATTAAAACAATTGGACAATATGTAAAAATCCAAAAATTATATATTTGACGAAAAAACTATGTATGTTCACGAAGACGTATTTACCCTGCATTATTTATAAGAAATGAAAATATCTTTTAACCACAAAGGAACACAAAAAATAACTGAAAACTGAAAACTATAAATAACTGAAAACTGAAAACTACTAAAGCGTTCTCAACTCTGCGTCTTTGCGTTAAAATAAATAATATGAATAATATAGGTTATGAAGGCATTTGAAAAATAATAAATTTCCAACAAGATAAATATACCTCATGAAACCCTTCCCCAACACCAAGCAACCCGACGCAATGGACTGCGGTCCCGCTTGCATGCAAATGGTGGCAAAATATTATGGTCGGCACTATTCGCTGCAAACCTTGCGAGAAAGGTGCCATATAAAAAGTGAGGGAGTTTCTATGCTTGGTATCAGCGATGCAGCCGAGAGCATTGATTTTCGCACAATACACAACAAAAGCTGAAAAAATAAGAGTAATACTCAATTATTTTTTCAGGAAATAGCTTAAAAAAGGTTTTCTTATTCTTCTAAGCGTTTAAGTTGCTGGATATAAACAGCTTTCTTTTTTTGTTCTCTTTTAATTATAGAAGGTTTCGTAAAAGCTTGTCGTGTTCTTAATTCACGTAAAGCACCGGTTTTTTCAAACTTGCGTTTAAACTTCTTTAAGGCTCTTTCAATATTATCACCTTCTTTAATTGGTACAATAATCATATAAATGTGTTTAATTATTTTGGGCTGCAAAAGTACAGCTTTTTTTATTAATTTATGCAAATTTTTATAAAAATTTATTTATTTTACTATCAAATAATATTTAATAATTTCTTTGTCAATGTCTGCAAAAGGCTCTAAATCAAATACATCGTCAATTTCTATGAGGAGATTTTTTTTCCTTTCATCTACTATTGCTTTCGCTTTGTAAAAATCAAGATACGGATGGTCGCGTAACTGTCTGATTGATGCTTTATTAACGTTCAGCGGAATTATCAAATCAGTATTTATTGTGATATTTTCTGCATTGTCTTCTAACACTTTAGGCAAAATTCCCTCTATTTCCAATAATTGAGTTGGAAGAACAAAACCTCCTAATTGTTTTCTGTAATATACTATCCGTCTACTCAAAACTGGTCCGATGCCTTTGAGTAGCATTAATTCGCTTGTGTCGGCGCTATTTATTTCGATAATAAAATCTTTCGCTTTGCTAATAAATCGTTGTATCGGTTGTTTTTCTGTCAATAAAAGTGAATCAACATACATTTTTGCGATAATTTCGGGTTTTTCAAAAATGTTTTTAGGTGTAGGTTTTTCAGTTACAATCATATAAGGAATAAGGGCAGCCATTAAATTACTATCCATTCCATAAATTTTAGAAACATCTTCGGGTGAATTGAAAAATCCGCCCTTTTGTAGATAATTAAACCAATTATCGGCAACTCTTTTTTTAATTCCAATTGATATCAAGAACTCGGGGGTTACTTTGTTTGGGTCAAAAATTGGAATCTCTTTTTTTTGTGCAACCGCTTTAAAATCTTTGACTTCTTGTGTGGGGGTTATGATAAAATATTGTTCTCCAAGTTCTGAAACAATTTCACCGGAGGAAGAAAAAAGTTTTGGTAAAATTATTCTTAACACAATCAAAAGAACTACAATAATTAACAAAACAATTATTCCGTTTTGCTCTTTGCGTGAAAATGAGAAAAAATCCTTCCACATTATATTAATAGTCCTCCTTTAACATAAAATTAAAAATTTTTTCGGACATATAATTGTCCAGATGTAAAACTTGTAACTTTCACATTTTCACCTTTTTCGATAAAACTTTCGACTGCTTTTGCGTCGTATAGTTCGTCATCTATAACAATTTTACCTGCGGGTCGTAAAATTGTAGCAGTAACTGCCTGTTGTCCAACAAGATGCGACAAAGAGGCATCAACACCAACAAAACCTTCATCTATTTCCTGTGTTGTATGTAATGCAACTTTTGAAAAAATACCCGATTTTTGTGTCAAAACTTGCCTACTAAGCAAAATTGTAACTCCTGCTGCACCGCCAATTCCACAAATTACGGTCAACATCGCAGATAAAAATGAACTTGGGTCTACTCCGCTAAAATCAAAGGCAACGTTTTCTATCAGACTTAATGTTAGCCCGATAATTACAAAAATAATTCCGAGAACTCCCGTTATTCCAAATCCTGGGAATACGAATATTTCCAAAATTATCAGTACAATACCAATTAAAAAGAGAGCAATTTCCCAATTTTCTGCTATTCCGTCAATGTAGAGTGGTGCAAAATACAGGACTGCCGCAATTGTAGCGGCAAGGAGCGGAAAACCTACTCCGGGTGTTTGTAATTCAAAATATATTCCACCAACAATAAGTAAAATCAATATTCCTCTGAAAATTGGGCTTGTCAAAAATCCTTTAATACTGTCAAAAGCGGTAGATTTAAAGGTAACAATTTTGGGATTTTCGATTCCTAAGTGAGTGATAACTTCAGAAATATTGTTAGCAAGTCCTTCACAAAAGCCGTGTTCGATGGCTTCTAATGCAGTAAAAGTGAGGACATGAGCGGAATCAATTAGTCCGGGAATCACAACCCTTTCGTCAACCATTGCTTCTGCAATTTTGGGGTCTCTTTTCCACTTAAAAATTGTATCTCCTTTGACAACAATAGTATCTTTTCCGTGCGCTTCTGCCGTTGAACGTATTGTTGACCTCATATAAGATTGATATTTGTCGGGCATTTCTTCGCCTGTTTGATTTACAACCGTCGCCGCTCCAATATTAGCACCCGGTCGCATATAAATATTTTTACAAGCAATTGAAATTAAAGCCCCTGCACTTGCGGCATTATTATCAATGAAAACATGAACAGGTATATCGCTATTCAAAACTCTTGTCCGCATGGAATCGGCAAAAATTACCTCACCACCGTAAGTATTTAGATGTAAAATAATTACTTCTGCATCAAGTAAAGTTGCTTCCTCAAAAGCACGCTGCATAAAAATCCAAGAAGTATTGTTTATATTACTGAAAATCGGCAAAACATATACAACTTTTGTCGCCTCCGTTTCACCTGAATCAGCCTTGAGAGGCATTATACACAAACCGAAAAATATAAAAATAACAAAAAAAAGTGAACGCATATCTTTGTTAAAATTTAGACTACAAACATTAATTCTATTTGTCTTTGTAAGGTTTTTAACATATAATCGTTACATATTAAAAATGCAAAGATATATAAAACTTTAAAATAACAAACATTTGAAATAATTTTTTTAGCAAAAACAAGTTATAGTGAATGAGTAAATCAGAAAATGAGTGAATCAGTGGAAAAGTTAAAGACATCTCAATTTTTTACAAGATTCAGAACTCTTGTCTTTTCTTTAAAACAGAAATACTGTTAAAATGATACGGAAAATAAGAAATGTCGCATTTTATACTCATTCACCCTTTCACCCATTCACCCTTTCACTCATTTACTCATTTACTCATTTATTTATTTTTTTATTACAAGGTGGACGACCGCAAGGGTGCGCCCCTACACTTATTCACCCATTTACTCATTCACCCATTCACTCATTCACTCATTTACTCATTCACCCATTTATTTATTTTTTTATTACAAGGTGGACGACCGCAAGGGTGCGCCCCTACACTTATTCACCCATTAACTCATTTATTTATTTTTTTATTACAAGGTGGACGACCGCAAGGGTGCGCCCCTACACTTATTCACCCATTTACTCATTCACTCATTTATTTATTTTTACCTCCTCACCTCGACCCATCTCCCAACGCTATTTGCTCTAATCGAATAATCATACATTGCTTCGCAACTGACGGCGGGCATATAAAATTTACCGCCAAATGAGGCATGAAGTATGGTTACAAATTGTTTGGCTTGTCCAGAATTTAGATTAAAATAGGAAAATACTCTGTCGTCTCTAATATCTCTATATTCGGGTATATCTAATTCGTGGAGGTTGCCCGTCTGCTCAAATCTTGTGTTTCGGATTTCCCACCCTGACGGAAAAATCTGAGTAAGCGCCAAATTACCTACTGAAACAACTCCCGGATTATGTACGCGGACAATAGCCTTAAAATCAGTTCCTTGTTTAATATTTGAAATATCAATTTCTTTTCCTTCTAAGTCAAGATATCGGATGTCCATATTTAGTTCAGAAGATAAAGGAGTAATGTTGACATCTCGGAATGGCTGCCCTTTCATAATCAGGTTGACAAAAACTTGTCCTGCAGAATTGTTTTCAAACGTTATTGAGCCTTTGGTTTTTCCTTCTAAATAGATATCTTGTCGTAACAAAGGCATTGAAAAGCCGTGATTAATCGCTTTGTCATCATTGATTTTATATCTGATTTTAGTTTCACCTTTATTTATATTTTGACCTTTTGCATAGGTGCTCATTGCCAACAGACAGTATGCGGTAGTTTGCGTACTCATCCATTGATTTGAGTTCATCAACTTTGCAAGATTAATAGCCATTCGTGCGGCTCTCTCTTTTTCATTGAGAAGGACAAGCGTTTCTAAAACCATTGCTAAGTCACGTTCGGGTGAGCCGTATGTATAATAATAGTCAATTCCAAATTCTGATGAAGTTTCGGGGATTGCATCTGTCAGTTCTTTTGCAACTTCTTTCATTCCTGCGAGAGAGTACGCTGCTGACAAACGCCATCGTGCTGAATTTGAGAGATTTGACTGCTGCCTAAGCCTATTCATTCCGCTAACGTTTGCTTCACCCGCGAGGGCAAGTGTGAAAAGCCTGTATGCTTGAATAAAATCACTACTTCGGTTATGTCTTGTTCGATCGGGTTGCCAGTCTGAAACCGCACGTTTTTGGTAGGTTAACCAAGAACTTTTTAGATGAGAAGGCACTGAAAACCCTCTTTTTTCGGCTTCTAACATAAAATGACCCGCATAAGTTGATGCCCATTCATCAGGCGCTGTTCCACCTGACCAATATGCAAACCCACCCGAATTTGTTTGATAAGAAGGCAAACGATTGATAACACTCTGAACATTATGTTGTGATTTACTAACGGCTTCAGGCTCTAATTGAACTATTTCAGGCAAAAATATTTGCGGAAAACCGCCCGAAACTATCTGTTCGATACATCCGTGAGGATAACTTAACAGAAAATCCAAACGGCGACCAAAATCCATTGGTGGTAATGTACTAATTTCCAATATAGCAGAGTTTGTGCCAATGGCTCCGGGAAGTTCGTAATTAAGCGTAACTTTTCCGTTTCCTTCAACAACTTCTGAAATGACTTTCATAATTGGCGGATTTGGATTACGAATTGGTATATTTATAGTGTATGAGGCATTTTCTTTGCCCGATTGTGCTACTATTTCTACCTTTCCTTGTCCAATAACTTCCGCAACATTAAGTTCAAAGAAAATAGTTTTTTCACCTTCTTTATCAAAACGAACAGACTTTTTGTTTCCTTCAGGCATTGAAAACTTTTTGTCTGTATTTATCGTAACATTAACCTCTCCAACTGCTGCGCCAGAAGCAAATATCGTAACAGGGAGTTGTACTTTTTCACCCGGACCAAGCACTCTCGGCAAAGTTCCCAGAACCATCAAAGGTTGTTTTACTAATACAGTTTGTTCAGCTGCGCCAGTTGCCGTTCCTGCCGTTGCCACGACCATAACACGCACAGAACCAACATAATTAGGAACATCGATAGTATGTTTATTACTACCTTTTTTCAGGTCAAAAGGACCCAGAAATCTGACCATTGGCTCAAATCTTCTGCCTTCTTTGTCGGCATCGCCTGCATTTAATTCATCACCACCACCGATGGCAAAAAGTCGCTCAATTCTGCCACCATAAGCACCAAGTATTAGGTTATATAAATCCCACGATTTTACGCCAAGAGCCTCACGTGCATTAAAATGATTCCAAGCATTTGGAGTTTTGAAACGTGTAAGATTAAGAAGTCCATCATCAACAACTGCCAAAGTATAACTCATTTCACGGTTATTTTTCTCAGAAACGGTAATTGTAGTTTTGCTTTGAGGTCGCCACTCTTTATCGGTTTTAATTTCAGGAGTAAGCACAGATGCAGACGAGTGAACCAAAATCGGCATAATTCCGTACATTCTGATAGGTAAATCGTTGTCTTTCTGTCCATGTGGCTGTAAAAGAGTGATATGAATATAAACATTTGGAGTCATATCTTCCGTTATTTTGAACGAAAATTTTGTAGTTCCTTTATTAGTTTGTACCCACCATGTTTTAACAATGCTTGAGCCGTTTTCTAAACTAACCAACGCACGACCCCCTTCGGCAGATGGAAAAGTAATATTTGCCGTTTGACCTACTTCGTACTTCTCTTTGTCGGGTGTAAATTGTAGCATAATTGCGGCATCCGCGTCAATTCCTTCGGGTTTTTGCGCCCATCCGGGCCAATCTACCAAAACAACAGTTGAGGATGCGTGTCCACCTACTTCGTCCGAAACATGAATTAGATAACGACCCCATTCGGGCTGATTTATACGGAACGGAATTGTCGCTTTTCCGTTCTGTGTACTTACATGTCCCGATGTAATAACGTTTTGTGAATAAGAACCTACATACCTGCCTAAATCTTCGTCAGATTTTTCCCACCACCAACGCCAGTCGATTTTATATACTTTATATACTAAATTATTTACCGAAACTGCATCTCCGTCTGCCGTAACAGTAACAACTTCAATTTTATGGTTTTCGTCTGTCAATAAAATTCCGCGCTTATCTCCTTTTGGTGCTTTAAGTCCAACATACCGCGAATATGGCGAGTATGGAACAGTCGTTCTGTCGATGCTAAAAGAGCCACTTTCTTCGTAAACTCTCGTCCGGAACGATGCTGTAAGCATACCCGGCGCACGCTGATGCAAACTTGGCTTAAAGTTCAAATTTGCATGACCCCGAGTATCTAATTTATCTGAAAAAATAAGTTCTTCAGATGGATATATTGTTCGTGTTGCGTCATCAAAAATAAAATCCTGATAGTTTTTGAAATTCGTTTTGGATGGAAGGAGTGTAACCGCCATATCGGCTGCTAAATTAGCGGCTGCCGCACCGTGAAGCCACTCTGAAAATAGCCTTCCTGTGATGTTTTTATCACCTTTTAAAATATCTTTGCCAAAATCTAATTCAATGCGCAGCCTGTTAGGTTTTACGGTTTCAATGCGAACAGGCGACTCAAATAATGCATCGCCAACAATAACACGTGCCAACCATATTCCTGTAATTGCGTCTTCGTCTGTTGCTGTTCGAAATGAATAAATTCTGTTTGAGGAATGATTTCGCACTTGTCGGTTAACCATATTACCACGAGGATTTAACAATTCAAACGATACGGGATAATTTGCAGGAAGTTTGCCCGTTTTATCATCCAAAATAAATGAAATAAAAATTGAATCACCCGGACGCCAAACGCCTCTTTCACCATAAATATAACCTTTCATACCTTTTGGCACGGTTTGCCCAGATACATCAAAACGACTTATAGATAACATATAACCGTCATCTACACGTAGATAGCCCTTCTGTTTTCCTTTTGAAGCAACAACAAGGAACGGTTTCTCTTTAATTTCTATTGTTGCCATTCCGTCGTTGTTGGTTTTTGCTTTTCCTATTGTTTGTGTCTGAAAATTAAGTAGTTCGACCGTTACGTCATTAATTGGTTGTGTAGAACGAATATCAGAAACAAAAACATGAAAATTGCCTTCATTACCTGCTTTTGCAATTAATCCCAAGTCTGAGGCAAAAAGATTGCGTCTTGCCCATTTGTCGCGGGTATAATAGGAACTTGTGCACGGATCTTCTCTATCATACCAATTGTAGTTATTATAATAATTACCCCAATCCCATTCAGAATAGTAATCATCGGGTGTATCCCAAAAATTTCCATCAAGTCGTTTTAATTCTTCTTCGAGACTTAAATCATATTCGTCTGATGCTGCACATGGAAAAATAGCTTGTCGTTTTAAAAAACCGAGTTCTATTCTATAAACAGCACCAGGGTCAGGCTGTATCATCTTTGAGAGGTCGAGTGCAAATGTGTTCCATTGATTCAAATCTAACGTTGCATCGCGCTCAAGAGAAAGCACCGACTGATGTACTAAACGACCTGCACGTTTCAACTGTGAAGTGCCATCCAAACTGTTTACCTGCAAAAAGAAGGGAACATTGCTCTCGTAAATCTTAATTATCCTCACAATGACTTCTTTTAGTGCTACCGCTTTGAAATTCAACATCAAACCCTCGGAAAATGGAATAATATTTCCTTGCCCTAAAATTTCAACGGCAGGATTTGTACTCGCAAATTGAAGATTTTGAATATACATTTCATCAAATTTATTTCCTTTTACATTTTCAATTCCCGGAAAAATATGAAGTGTAATATCGCCATATAGTTGCGAAGTAGGGTAGAGTTCCACAACATTTTCGTTAAGTTGATATTGTACATTAGCGATATCTTTAATAACAATAAGTCCCGTAAGGTCTTGTTTAATTTTAATTATGTCGCTGAAAACCACGCGAATAAGTTGTCTCGGCGATTGAATTATTTCAACTGATTGAACAATAAAATCATTTATTCCGGGTATCTTCACTTCAATGCTACCTTTACTATCAACATCAATGGGTTTACCGTTGTATTCCAAAATAAGTTCGCTTGCATTTTCAGAACGCTTAATAGGCGAAATCTCAAAATAGTGCGTTTTTGCGTCTGAATGTGTCCATTTTATATTGTGAGATGTCTTTCCTATCGAGGCTTTAAGCATTGCTTCAATCTCTTTTTCAGAGACTCCGTCTGCTGTAACAATTTTTCCTGTCAGTTTGTATGCGTCAGCACTTTCACTATCAAATAGTTGCAGTGCATCTGTTATGACTCTGTAGTTTTGCGGTAATGTTCCAAATTCAAAGAAAAAATCTTCTTTTTCGTTAGGAAACAGTTTTTTCATAAGAATGTTCACTTTCCACTTTTTGTCGGGAGGTAACTTTGCTGACGGGGTGAAACGAAGCGTGCGATGGTCTAACCATACCCATTTTCCTGTAATTTTGGGTGAAATTGAAACCACGTTAGATTGGACTTCCTGTCCAAAAACCGCACTTGCTACACTATCCGCAAATTCAATGATAATACTACCATCAGTAGGTATCAACCCAGAGGTAAATGCCGCAATTCGCGGATGATAAGGAGAGTGAAAAGTTGTGTTGTCGATTTTTTTGTTTTTACAACTTACTGTTAATAAAACTATTGCTATTAAAAAGCAATAAATTGAATGTTTTTTCATATACAAATTTTTGTTAGATTTTTTTATAAATTTTGGGGCAAAGGTAATATATTTTTTTCAGATGGATTACTTTTTTGCCTATTTTATACTTAAAAAAAAGAAATCACACAGATAATATATATGCGATTTTGCGTTAAAAAAATAACCTCCCAAAATCCCGCAAAACTTTCTGCGGAGCTACGCCACCCCTTGCGCTAAACCGCTCCGTTAGACGTAGAACATTTTATTTTTACGTTAATCAAATTTTCATTCTTTCAACCTATTTTCGATATCCATATTTTGATGTAATACTCTAATTATTTCTATCATGTTTTCGTTTTTCTGGTATTTATAAAAGATATAATGGGACTTTACTTTAGAGTATCTATAATTTTCTCTAATATGACTACAATCTCTACCTGATAAAGGGTATTCTGCTAATTTTTCTACTTCATTGT
>WRMI01000076.1 GCA_009777175.1 Marinilabiliaceae bacterium | reverse complement strand
AATATTACATTTGCGATTCAATATGGTATCCGCCTTTGATCTTTCCTAAAACCCGTACTTTGCCAGAAACCATATATGAAACGGCTTTAGATTACTTATCAGAAGAAGATTATGGAGCTGCTCAAACATCATTTATAGATTTAATTGAAAATCATGCTGAAACTCCATTTGCAAATGCTGCTTTGCATGAGTTACTTGCCTTGCAACAATTTACCGACCAAGATTTTAATGGCTTACGAACCTATTTTGAAACATTTACCGTTTCCGACACAACACTTTATGAAACGGCACAGTTTTTGTCTACCCGTTGCAATGTTTTAGAGCGTCAGTGGCAACCCGCAATAGATTGGTACGAAAACCGCATCGAAAATCCACCAAGTTATCCTGATTCTATCTTTGCAGTTATAGATTTGGGAGATATTTATCTCCGCATGGAAGGCGACACCCTCGGTATGGAACTAAAATCTAAAACATTTATTCTCAGTCGTTTTCCAGAGTTTATACCTAAATCAAAATCTGCATTTGAAAGAACCAAAAGTGCATTGTTAGCAACGCTTCCGCAAAAGCAAACGCTCAAAACCGTGCCACCCATTGCAATTGGCAACGAAAAAGGTGCGTTAGGTCAAAATATTCCTAACCCTGCACGTGTTAGCACAACTGTTGAGTATGCTATCTACATTGATGGCAATGTAGAAATCAAACTTTTCAATGCCCTTGGTCAGTTGGTAGAAACATTTTCAGAAGGAACCAAAGAAACAGGTATTTACAGCATAGAAATCCCACTTTCAAAAATTCCCGAAGGTTTCTATCATTATGCTTTGTATATCAATGGCGAGAGAGTTGAGGCGAAGACGATGGTTAGGAATTAGTAGTTAGTGGTTAGTGATTAGTGGTTAGTGGTTAGTAGTGAGTAATGAGTAGAGTGAACTGAATACTAAATACTGAATACTAAATACTGAATACTGAATACTAAAAGGGAGGGGCACAGGTTTGTGCTCCTCTTTTTTCTTTTTTAAAGTGTCGAGGTCGGGAGCTTGTCTAAAAAGAAAACATCCTTTTTGGGATATCCCCCGAATTGCGCTTACGGACGACCGCAAGGGTGCGCCCCTACCGGGTTATCTACATTGCACTCTACCGAGTGCTGCAGTGTGGGATGTAGAGATGATGTGGGGTTTGTGTTTTGATGAACGCCCCGAATTGCGCTTACGGACGACCGCAAGGGTGCGCCCCTACCGGGTTATCTACGTTGCACTCTACCGAGTGCTACATTGTGGAATACGGGGAATATGTGGGGTTTGTGCTGGATTGTCTGTACTTGCGGTTAATAAATAAGAATGAACTGAGTTTCGGAACAAACCCTGAAACGCATCTCTTAACAACACCGATATTACAAGAAACGGTGGCGCATTCGATAACCCGCAGCACTCGATACGAGTGCAACGTAGATAACCCCGTAGGGGCGCACCCTTGCGGTCGTCCGTAAGCGCAATTCGGGGGATATCCAAAAAAAGGATGCATTCATTTCAATAAATTCAATGCTCCGCTTTTTAGACAAGCACAAAACATAGCTAAACCGAATGCGATAACTTAAAATATGATATGTTGAAAAATGCGACAATCGATTTTGCCCCAAGTCAGGAGTTCTGAAATTACAAAAAAAAATAAAAAAATAATATATATTTAAAAAATATTTTGTACTTTTGCGCTCTCAAATTTTAAAATGATATAATATGAAACAAATTTTAAAATCTATTAGGCAACTATCGGCAAAACAACTAATTATTTGTGCGGCACTTGCTTTTTTTCTAATAATAGGAAATAACGTTGAAGCTCAAAGTGTTGCCAACAAATTAAGAACAGTTCCCGAAGGGGCTGATTCAACAACATTGGTTAATTTAGTAGGTAATCCAACAAAAAAGAATAACGTAATTCGTTGGTACTACGGCAAGGATGAAGCGGTCTTTATGAGCGGCAAAATCATTGACATACGGCTACATGAACGACTTCACAAAGTAAAACTGAAAAAAGAAAAAGGCAAAACAGATGATACCACAAACCCAATTGCATATTTACGTATCGGAATGACACCCGAAGAAGCAATCGAAAATGCCGACGAACCTGATTTCAGACTTGAAGGCGAAGATTGGTATTTCACAAAACGCCATAGAGTAGAACTTAACCAAGGAAAAGTTGATAAAATTAGTTTTAACATTAAAGCAAGTTTAGAAACATTAGATTGGATAAGGCTAAATTTCAGCAGCGGAAGCCTGTTAATTATGAATATTACCATTGCATTTATTATGTTCGGAGTTGCATTGGGAATAAAAATAAGCGGATTTAGAGAACTGATAAAAAACCCAAAATTAGTATTGATAGGATGGTCGTCTCAATTTATTTTGCTTCCCGCACTAACGTTCCTTTTGATATTAATTATCAGACCTACACCCAGCGTGGCAATGGGAATGATACTCGTTGCGGCATGTCCCGGCGGAAACGTTTCTAATTTTATATCATCATTGGCAAAAGGAAATATAGCGTTATCTGTGAGCCTTACCGCAATTGCAACAATAATGGCTGTTCTTATGACCCCTCTAAACTTTTTTATTTGGGGCACTTTATATTCAAAAACATCTGAATTAGTTATTCCATTTACAATTGACCATTGGGAAATGCTTAAAACAGTCTTTATTTTACTTGGAATACCATTATTTTTGGGAATATGGTTCTCAAATAAATTTCCGGACTTAACTAAAAAAATTATTAAACCAATAAAATGGCTTTCTATTCTTATTTTTTTGGGCTATATTTTTGCTGCTCTTTCGGCAAACCTTAACTTTTTTTTCATGTACATACACCTGATATTTCTTATAGTTTTGGTTCATAATGCTTTGGCATTTTCAACGGGATATGGTTTTGCGTCATTATTAAAACTTTCCGACCCCAACAGACGTACAATAACAGTTGAAACGGGAATTCAAAATTCGGGTATTGCTTTAGTATTGATATTCAATCCTCACTTATTCAATGGATTAGGCGGAATGGCATTTATTGCAGCGTGGTGGGGAATTTGGCATATTATTGCAGGAATGTCCTTAGGCTTCTGGTGGGGACGAAAGCCGCTTAGAGTTTAGATATTAGTATTAAGTAGTGAGTAATGAGTAGTGAGTAATGAGTAATGAGTATTAAGTAGTGAGTAATGAGTAATGAGTAATGAGTAATGAGTATTAAGTAGTGAGTAATGAGTAGTGAGTAGTGAGTAAGTAGTAAGTAGTAAGTAGTAAGTAGTAAGTAGTCAATGCCATAAAACTATAAAACCATTAAACCATTAAACCATAAAACTACAAAACCATAAAACCATAAAACTACAAAACTATAAAACTACAAAACTATAAAACTACAAAACCATAAAACCATAAAACCATAAAAGCATAAAAGCATAAAACCATAAAACTACAAAACTATAAAACTACAAAACCATAAAACTACAAAACCATAAAACTACAAAACTACAAAACTACAAAACCATAAAACTATAAAACCATAAAACCATAAAACCATAAAACCATAAAACCATAAAACCATAAAACCATAAAACCATAAAACTACAAAACTATAAAACTACAAAACTATAAAACTACAAAACCATAAAACCATAAAACCATAAAACTACAAAACTACAAAACTACAAAACTACAAAACTACAAAACTATAAAACCATAAAACCATAAACTGCTTATTCACTTATTCACTCATTCACTCATTCACTGAAAACTAACCACTAACCACTAACCACTAATCACTAACCACTAACCACTAACCACTAACCACTAACCACTAACCACTAACCACTAATCACTAACCACTAATCACTAACCACTAATCACTAACCACTAACCACTAAAAAAAATGCCTGTATTTAGTAGAGAAAACATAGAAAAGCGGACGTTAAGTTACCGTATAACAAAATTTTTTGTAGATATTTTGTTCAAATTATATTTCCCAAAGCGTGTAGCGGGGTTGGAAAACATTGATTTTTCCGATATATTAATCTTTGCACCGAATCACCAAAATGCGCTAACCGATGCTTTAGCAATTTTAACCATGCGCAAATGGCAGCCCGTATTCTTAGCGCGCTCCGATATTTTTCAAAAACCAATTATCAATAAAATTCTCACGTTCCTTAAAATAATGCCTATATTCCGAATCAGAGATGGTTTCGGTACGCTTAAACAAAATGACGCTATTTTCAGAAAAACCATAGACGTTCTCAACAATCGCAACGGACTGACATTAATGCCCGAAGGTAATCACGACTGCTACCGTAGGTTACGTCCTCTAAAAAAAGGAATTGCACGAATTGCATTTCAAGCAATGGAAACGTCCGAGGGAAAAATGGACATTAAAATTGTTCCCGTTGGTATTGAATATTCTCATTATTACAGATTTGGAAGTCCGATGTTCCTTAAACTTGGAGAACCTTTTAATGTTTCAGATTTTTATCAACAATATCTTGAAAACAACGCAAAAGGTGTTAATCAACTTATTAAGGAACTACACAACAGAATAAAAAAAGAGATGATTCACATCGAAACCGAAGAGTTTTACTACGAATATGAAACTTTAATGCTCCAAGGCGCTTATAACTCTGTGATTACCAACAAACAAAGACCTAATTCAGAGAATCTCTTTTTTGAAAGTAAAAAAATTGTTGCAGAATTGGATAAAATAAGCGAAACCGACAGTGAAAAATTTATGAACCTAATGAATTTCGCAACTAAATTAAAAAATAATCTGTCAAAAGTTGGCATTAAATTACCAATTAACAGATGCCAAATGAAAGGAGTAAACCTGTTTTACAAAATACCCACTCTTTTGGCAACTCTTCCTATTTTTATTTATGGATTATTAAACAATATGTTTCCATTTGGAATTACAGCCGTTATATCATCAAAAATAAAAGATACTCAGTTTATTAGTTCGTTCAGATTTGTTGCAGCATTCGTTTTATTACCTCTTTTTTATATAATTCAGACTGTTATATTTGCGGTTGTATTTAAAAATTTGTGGTGGACTTTGTTCTATTTCGTATCATTGCCATTGTCATCAATTTTGTTGCAAATGTGGCGTAAATGTTTTTTTGGAACTATAAAAGAGTTGAAAATTTTAAAAATTAGGTTGTTTAATAACAAATTATATAAAGATTTGAAAAAAGATTTAGAAACAATTAAATTGCTATAAATCCAGAACTCCGGACTTGGTTTCAAATAAACAATAAATTCAATAACAATTTCAATTCGTTCAAAAACAAACAAATTAGTGGCTAAAAATAAAAGTAATAATTTAAAATAAATATGGAAAAAAAATCTACAAAAAGAGATAGTTTTAGCGGGCAATTTGGGATAATTGCTGCTGCTGCGGGGTCAGCGATAGGGCTGGGAAATATATGGCGTTTTCCTTATGTGTTAGGCGAAAACGGAGGCGCTGCATTTTTGCTAATATACTTATCATTTGTTCTTATTCTTGGAGTTCCATTAATGATTTCGGAATTTGCAATAGGAAGGAGTGCGCAAAAGAATGCCATCGGAGCATTCAAAACAATTGCACCCGATAAACCGTGGTTTTTCATCGGAATAATGGGAATTGGAGCAGCGTTCTTTATACTCTCATTTTATGCAGTAGTTTCAGGGTGGACACTCGAATACCTTTTTCTGTCATTAAAAAACCAATTTGTAGGCAAATCCCCCACCGAAATCAATGATATTTACACAAATTTAACTTCGGGAACTTGGACTTCAGTAGTTGTGATAGTAATATTTCTTGCTCTTACTGCAATTATTGTAAGTTCGGGCATCCAAAAAGGAATAGAACGATATAGTAAAATCTTGATGCCCATGCTGTTAATCATTATTGTGCTTTTATCTATTAGGTCTGTAACATTAGATGGTGCATCAGATGGTTTGAAGTTCCTATTTTCGCCTGATTTTGGCAAAATAACAGGGAAAACTATGCTAAGCGCTTTAGGACAGTCTTTTTTCTCGTTAAGCCTCGGAATGGGTGTAATGATAACTTATGGCTCATATATCAAAAAGAAAGAAACTTTTGGAAAAACTGCTATTTCAATTTCACTTACCGATACATTAATTGCAGTTTTAGCAGGAATTGCTATATTTCCTGCCGTTTTTGCATTCGGAATTGAGCCCGGACACGGTCCAGGTTTAGTTTTCGTTACATTACCGAGTATTTTCAATCAAATGGCGGGTGGGTATTTCTTTTCAATAATTTTTTTTAGTCTTTTAGTGATTGCAGCATTGACATCTGCAATTTCATTATTAGAAGTTGTTGTTGCTTATTTTTCTGAAGAAATGAAAATTAAACGCAAAGTGGCGACTTGGTTGACAACCGCTGGAATGACTCTCCTCGCTATTTGTTGTGCAAAATATGAGGCTCTTTTTACTTTTTTCGATTATACTTCTTCAAATATAATGCTCCCCTTAGGTGGATTACTAATTGTGATTTTTGCAGGATGGTTTTGGGGTTTAAAGCATTTAAGAAACGAACTTGAAGCAAACGGCAAAAAAATTTATTATTTCAAAGTTTTTGTTTTTATTATTCGTTTCATCGCTCCTATTGCTATTGCACTCGTTTTTTTGGATAGCCTCGGACTTATTAGTGGTTAGCGGTTAGCGGTTAGCGGTTAGCGGTTAGTGGTTAGCGGTTAGCGGTTAGCGGTTAGCGGTTAGCGGTTAGTGGTTAGCGGTTAGTGGTTAGTGGTTAGTGGTTAGCGGTGAGCGGTGAGCGGTTAGCGGTTAGTGGTTAGCGGTTAGTTGTTAGTGGTTAGCGGTTAGTGGTTAGCGGTTAGTGGTTAGCGGTGAGCGGTTAGTGGTGAGCGGTGAGCGGTTAGTGGTTAGCGGTTAGTGGTTAGCGGTTAGCGGTTAGCGGTTAGTAGTCAGTAGTCAGTAGTCAGTAATGAGAAGTCAGTGGTAAGATGTTAGATTACTGAATACTGAATACTAAATACTGAATACTAAATACTAAATACTGAATACTGAATACTGAATACTAAATACTAAATACTGAATACTAAATACTGAATACTCATTAACTCATTCAATCATTCACTCATTCACTCATTCACTCATTTACTCATTCACTCATTTACTCATTTACTCATTCACTCATTTACTCATTCACTCATTCACTGAAAACCATGGAACAATACATACTAAATCATATTGATGCGCAACTATCTGTATTAAAAGAGCTTGAACGTTATACAAACCTAAATGTATTGCGTCCGAGAATGTTATCGGGACATTTGTTAGGCAATATTTTAACAATGCTATGCAAAATGATAAATCCGATATCAATTCTTGAAATCGGAACATTTACGGGCTATTCGACAATTTGTATGGCTCAAGGAATGAAATCAAATGGGCATATTCACACAATTGAAATCAACGATGAACTCGAAAATGTGATTTTAACATTCCTCGATAAAGCAAACATAACAAACCAAGTAACACTACATATTGGCAATGCCATTGATATCATTCCCAAAATTGACCTCTTTTTCGACTTAATTTACATTGACGGCGACAAGCGTGAATATCCAAAATATTTAGAATTAGCCCTTCAAAAAGTAACAAACAATGGTTTTATCTTAGCTGATAACACTCTTTGGGATGGCAAAGTAGCAAAACTAAATATGCCCGACGACGCATATACAAAAGGAATAATGGATTTTAACGAAATGGTGAAACTGAATACGAATTTAGAAAAAGTTATTATCCCAATACGAGACGGATTGACAATTATTAGGAAAAAAAGTTAACAAATTCCATTAATGAAAAATGTTGCAATCCTAATCTATTTCACTGCCTTAATTCCTATTATCAGTTGATAATTATCGTCAATTATATCAAGAAGTTCTTTTTTGGGAAGTTCTTCTAATGCTAATCCTTGCAAAAATGCGCATGCGGCTAATACATTTCCCATGGGTACAATTTCAACTTCTTTAAATTGGGTTTTTTGGAATAAGAGCTCTAAAGATTTGTTAGTAAAGCGCCAATAATCCCCCCATCTATCCATATCTCCACGACAAATTTGAGAAATACCTGTTGTTGTTGCCAAAAAGACACCACCTTCTTTTAATAACTTATATGCACCTTCTAATGCAGCGGAAACGTCATATATAACATGAAGTACCTGAGTACACACAAAACAATCATAACGATTTTCGGGCAATGTTTGAAGATTTGTCAAATCGCCCACTATTGTTACTTTTTTTTCTGTTCCATCTAAATGCAAAGTTTCAATAATTGGTTTTTCATCATTTGTTTTGTTTAATGCGGCATATTTTGATGAATACCAATCTTGGGCGACTTCTAAAATACGTCCTTTAAAGTATTGTCGATTGTCATATAAAAATTTTTCAATATAGTATCTATCAATAGGTTTTCCTCTATCAAAACCAAAGCAGGTGCTAAGCGGGGTTACTCTAAATAAATCTGTTACAGTAAAAATAGTATGTTTTCCGAATAAAAGTCGCAAACTATTTTTAAATTTTACGGATATTTTCTTTAAAAGGTGGGATACTCTTTTCAATCTATTATTTTTTTTATTGTAAAATAAAAGAGGTAAAATTATTTTTGGTATTGTCCAATACCATTTATAAATTTTTTTACAATTAGCTTTCACAATTTCACTTTTTCGGGTGATTGAAAAAAATGTAGCTTGTCTATATAACAATCTTTTTCTCATAAGTTTAAATTGTTTGTTGCTAATTAACCCTTTTTCTTTTAAATCTTTCACAATAAAAAATAGTTCTAACGGAAGATAGTTATATCCAATTTTTTCTGTATCGTTTGAAATATTTTGGTTATGAAATCTATAAAATGCAATTGGTTCTTCAATAAAATAAAGTTTTGAGTAGAATGCTAATCGGCAATAAAATTCCATGTCTTCGCCGGCGGCGTGCATTGTCTCTTTAAAATATCCGACTTTTTCGAGTAATTCTTTTCTAAAAAAAACAGTTGGGGTCATTAAAGTAAAATTACCAATCATATCGTCAAACACGTAGCCATGTTTTCTTTTAAAATCATTAATTTTTCCGTGAATTTTTCCCGTTTCATTTCCTTGATTATCAATTTCTTTGCAGCAACCATGCACTACTCCGAAATCTCTATTTTCGTCAAGAATTTTAACTTGTTGTTCTAATTTGTCGTTAACCCATAAATCGTCGTCGTCAATAAGAGCAATGTATTCGCCTTTGGCAATTTTAAATCCTGTATTCCGAGGAATCATTGGACCACCCGAATTGTCTATTTTTTTATAAACAACCTTCGGAAATTGTGCACAAATCTGAGCGTTCTCGTCCCCAGGAGTTCCGTCATCTACTACAATAACTTCAAAGTCTTTAAATGTTTGTTGGTGAATATTCTCCAACGTTTTTATCAGATAGTTAGGCCTTTTGTAGGTCGGTATGATAATTGACACTTTTGGCATTATGACAAAATTTTAGTTAGTTTTCAGTTTTCTTAATTGATTTATTCAAAAATTTTTACAAAAGTATATTATTTTTTTGAATTTCAATTATATTTCGTCAAATATATTTTTTTATTAATTAATTTTGAATAAGAAAAAAAACAAACATTGCTGCGAGTTACTGGCAAATCTTGAGCGTAAAAAAAAGAGGCTCACAATTTTTTTTGTAAACCTCTGATTATTAAGTGGAGACAAGGGGAATCGAACCCCTGACCTTTTGACTGCCAGTCAAACACTCTAGCCAACTGAGCTATGCCCCCTAAAAGTCGGGTGCAAAATTATTGCTTTTTATTATTTTTGCAAAATTATTTGCATTATTTTACCTTTTTTTACATAATTTTTTACCTTGTATAGTACCTCTCTTATGTCATTTGGCTGAATAAAATCTATACCGTGTTCATCATTCCACCAAAACAATTGATTCAATCTTTCATTGTTTCGTCATTGAAGAAATATTTTAGGAATGTTGTTTTACCACTACCAAATCCACCTGAAAATAAAATTCGGTCATTATCTTCAAGGTGCTTTGAAAAGTCAGATGAAGGATCGTCTATTTTTATCTCTAATTGTTTCATAAACTATTTTTTATAATTTAATTATTTTTCAATCACCCAAATCTCCTCCTCGCTCAACCCATACAACCCATAAACCAACCTATCAAGAGTTTCATAATCTTTATTTTCTAATAAGGTTTCCATTTGATGTTCGATTTCGGGAGTTGGAATTGGAATTTTGAGGTTTTTTACATTGTCGGCATTTCCTGCATTACCTCCTACGGCATCACCAACAATTATGTTTAAAAGCCATGTAAAAAGTTTTGAATTTAATATGCAACATAAATATTTTAAGTTATTTCCTGTCATAAAGTGCATACTATCTTGAATAAAAATACCTTCGTCAACAAGAGAAAACAATTTTTCGCTTGCAATTCTATTCCAAGCAATTTTTTGCTTGGAAAAGTCTTTCCAATAATTTGCACCCCATCTTTGCAAGGCATACCATTCATACCGTATTCCAGTTTCTGCTTTGTTTCTACCTGATAACTCCTTTTTGTATTTTATCAAATGGCTATAAATAGCAGGATATTGTTGTTCAAATGCTTTTTCAGCCCTTTCAGAAGCTCCAA
Organism: Marinilabiliaceae bacterium; assembly: GCA_009777175.1. Classification (GTDB taxonomy): domain Bacteria; phylum Bacteroidota; class Bacteroidia; order Bacteroidales; family Marinilabiliaceae; genus WRMI01. The sequence goes on along the minus strand of WRMI01000076.1, from coordinate 2,934 downwards.
CTATTGATTTATCTTGGTTTAAGGGAAAATGCCATGGTACATATAATAAATATAAATCAGCAAATTCATAACTATATCTTTTAATGTCTCTACCGCGTAAAATAGGTTTAATAATTTCAGCAGATTTTGGGTCTTTAGCAATTAATTCATCTTTTTTCTTTCCATCAATAATAAAGGCTTCGTTGTAACCCGTTAACACTCCTCTATAAATTTTTATATTCCACTCTTTTAATGGAACTCCCGCTTTTTCAATTTTCTCCTTGATTCTTTGTTCATTCGGACTTACAATAATCCAACGAACGCCATTAAAAACAGAACTTCTTGCGTTTTTATCAACATAATCTTTCAAATTTTTCATAGCCTCTTTTTTAACTTTGCAGGCTTTTGTTTGTTGACGGTTTTCTGTTTTTTGATACATCAAAACATTTACGTCAACGGTTGCTTCGTCAAATACTTTCACACCTACAAAATCAACAAGCAGTTCAGGATTTGTTTTTTCGTAGAAAAAATGTCTAATTTTATCTCCATATCCTGCCCGCATCCATTTGTTTGATGTAACAAAACATAATCTCCCTTTTGGTGCCAAAAGTTGATAACCACGTTCATAAAAGAGACAATAAATATCACCCGTACGTTCAAATACTTGATAATTTTGGTTTTTATATCTATCGGAAACAGTTCCCATCGATTGTAGTTGAATATACGGCGGATTCCCCATCACCACATCAAATCCCATAAAATTGCCATCATCATCAAGCACTTCGGGGAATTCAAAGCGCCACTCAAAACTGCCTCGTTTTTTTTCGTTGTAGATTGATTCAAATTTGTTCAATTTTTCGGTTAGTTCGGCTGTTTTTGCATCCCATACTTCTATATCGGTCTGATAATAATTGAAACTATTACTATGCAAGTTCAATTCATTCTTGGCTTTTACAAAGTTTTGAAAGTCAGGGTCTTTTGAATTTGGTATTTGATAAAAATTCTCTTTTTCGGTTTCAATGCCTCTAACTAATTGACGTTTTGCTTCTTTGTGGTCAGTACTTTTATACATTTCAACCAATTCTTTATATTTTTTTGTTCCTCGCTTTACTCTTTGCGCCAAACTTGGTACGTCAGCATATTTATCATCTAAACTAAAACGACTTAAAAGAGAATTACCACATTTTATGTTTATATCGATGTTGGGCAATGTTTTTAAATTCCTCGGTGCAGGGTACATATTATACGGTTCACGGTTCACGGTACACGGTTCACGGTGTTCCGTACCCTGCACCCCATCCCCTGTACCCTGTACCCCATCCTGTACATAATAAGCATGTTTTAACAATTCTATCCATAGTCGTAATTGGCAAATTTTCACTGAGTTAGGGTTAATGTCTACTCCAAATAAGCAATTTTCAATAATTTTTTGTTTTTCGTTAAAAAATGTTTCTTGTATTCTTTGGCTTTCGGGTATTTTTGGGTTGTAAATAAAAAAATTATCTTCGTCAACTTTTACAATCAATTCGTCATTTTCAACTGTAACTATACAATCTCTCAACCTTTTATGGTGTTCGTCGGCAAGTATTCCGAGTTGATGTTTAATAAAAATCATCTCATTTAATGCAGAAACCAAAAAATGTCCCGAACCAACGGCAGGGTCGCAAATTCGTACTGAATTAAAAATATTGTTTGCTTCGATAATATCTTCTCTGTTTAGTCCTATATGATTATGCAAATCCTCTATTGTATTGCAATTCCACCCTTTTATTTGGTTAAATTTTTCAACCACTGCACGCCCTATTGCTTCACGGCACATATACATTGTAATTGACGATGGAGTAAAGAAAGAGCCATCTTTATAACCATTAATTTTTTCAAAAATAAGTCCTAGAACGGATGCGCTAATTAATTTGTTTGGATTTTCCTCTTCATTTTGCAATCCACTGAAATTATAAGAGTTCAAAAATTGTAGTAAATAATGCAGTGCGTCTTTTGCTCTTTTTGTTAAAACGCTTTTTGTAAAAAGTGGAAGTGGTATATTGTTTGGTAATGCATTTATTTTCAATATTTTTTCTAAATCTGTTTCTTCAAAAAGAGAACTGTTTAGGTATGGAACATTTTTAAATTCATCTAAATATGCGGGTCTGTTTTCATGTGTTTGTGCTAAAACTTGAAAAAATAGCGTGTTCAGTTTAGCAAAAAAATTAATTTTTTCGTATGTAAGGAAATCTATTTTGCTTATTTCGCTATCATTGGGTAGTATGGGCGATTTTTGTAATTGTGCCTCTAAAAGTTTTAGGAATAAAATTCTGTTTATCCACGTAATAACAAGGGCGAGAGCGATATCAAATAGTTGTTCATCATGGGGGATAGGGGATGGGGAATGGGGGATGGGAAATTGCGACAAATCAAGAGTTTGAAGTTGTGCGATTGTAAGTTCTAAAAGGGAACCTACATTTCTATCTTTTATTTTACGTTCAATTTTGATTTTACCTTCTGTTTTTGTTTCGGTAAGTCCGAGAATATGTAAAAGTTCGTTGTAAAAGTCGGTATTTAATTTGTTTGCATCGGGTATAATATCTCTTTTCAAAAGATGTACGGGTGAAAAGAATTTGTAAAGCGCAATAAAATCTTCGTTATCAGTGTCTAAATCTTTGTAGTCTCTAATATCGAAATGAACAAAAGGGAGACCTCTTCCGTCATTGCGGGCTCGACCCGCAACCTCCTCAACATTGTTGGGGGATTGCGGGTCAAGCCCACAATGACGTATCCATTCAGGAGCAATTTCATCATAAAAATAACTTGTTCTGTCGCCTTCAAGTTGTCTGTTACTATATTGTTGAAACACTTCTTTAAACTTCGCATTACAATAAAAAATTTCATAAAAATCTTTTGCATCAAATACAAACCATTCGTATAAATTGGTAATTATCAGATGTCTAAGCGATTTAT
>WRMI01000075.1 GCA_009777175.1 Marinilabiliaceae bacterium | reverse complement strand
TTTTTTCAATCGGGGTACTACCCAATGTCATTTGTGCCTCGAATCTTTTTCGCATAGTCAATTTTTAAGTGAATCTTTTTTCAAATAGGGCACAAAAATATGCATTTATGTACAAAAATACAAGTTTATGGGGAAAAATGTAACTTTTTTTTGTCGATAAGCAAAAATATTCGAGGGTGAAAAAACGGTGTATAGGACTGTTTTATAGGATAATAAACCCTTTACTTCCAAACACTAATTAACAACATAATAAACGAGATAAATAGGTAAAAAAATAACAAATAACCATTAACTGAAAACTGAAAACTTGAAAGATTATTCCGTTTCGGGTTCTTTTTTTTGTGCGCTCGTTAGAGGTTGGTCTGAAACGTGCATCAACGCAACTACTTCTCTATTATTGAAAATCATGTCTGCATCTAATATATAAATCATTCTATCTCCGTGTATATAAAAGGAAGAGATAAAAGCGGGTTTATAATCTTCGACTGTAACATTTTTCATTTTAGATTCTTCAATTTCGAGAACGTCTGAAACGCTATCGATTGAAATTCCTAATTTGTAACCGTCTTTGTTTTTATCATCAGACAGTTCCAATACTACTGTACATGTTGTCGCAGTAATTTTGACGGGCGCCATTCCGAATTTAAGTCCAGCGTCAATTAGTGGAATAATTTCGTCCTGATATTCAGTAACTCCTGCAACGAAAGGAAAAGAATGTGGAATAGCCTTTGGTGGAACGTACTCGCGAATTTCCATCACTTTGGCAACATTTATTCCGAAGTTTTCTTCTCCGATTTTAAATATGAGATATGAATTTAATAGGTTAGTCATGATAGTTTATTTATCTATTATTTCAGAGAGATGCATTATGTCTATAATATGAATGAAAGTACCTTTATGAAAAATTGTTCCTACGTAGGTATCTATCATTCCTCTTTTACTGTCCATTACGGTTTCTTTAAGGTCTTCGGGTTTAATTTCGATGACCTCGCTAATCATGTCTACATAAATACCGAACCGAACTTCATTGGAATTTTCTGGATTGACAATTATTATTGCTTGTTCTTTATTTTTTTCTTTAACTTCTTCTTCCATAATAATTCTCATGTCGGCAACGGGGATAATGTTTCCATGATGATTAATAACTCCTTTCATAAAATCGGAGGTATTGGGGATTCTTGTAATAATGTCGGGAACTTCAAGTATATGTAAAACATGAAGTGCGTCAAGGGCAAAAACGTTTCCACCGATTTTGAATGATAATATTGTGCTGATTTGATTATGCATTTAACAATTTTTTTAATGATGTTGATTTTTCTTGTGAAATTTCTTTTTTAATTTTTCTTGCGTTAAAAAGTCTTGATGTATCTATAACAAGTGCAATAGTACCGTCTCCGAGTATTGATGCACCTGAAATATATCCTTGTTTTTCTAAATATCTGCCCAAAGGTTTAACAACAGTTTGATATTCTCCTATTACGTCGTCTGCGATAATTCCCAATAACCTTTCCTCTACTTTAATAAGTATCAATTGTGAATGGTCTTCTTCGGTTCTATCGTTTTCTTGAAATATTTCTCTTAAATCGATATAAGGAACTTGCTCGTCGTCAATGGTAATGACGTGGTTGAAAGAGTTATCTTCTCGTAACAGTTCGGCTGAATATATTGTTTTAATAGCAGATATGGGTAGAACATAATGATTATTAGCGACTTTAATAAGGAGTCCGTCAATAATAGATAAAGTAAGTGGTAGTCTAATTGTGATAATTGTACCTTTTCCTTTTTCAGAATCTATTGTTGCTTTTCCTCTGATACTTTCTAATTTCCGTCTCACAACGTCTAATCCAACACCTCTTCCAGATAGGTCTGTAACGATTGTTCGAGTAGAAAATCCGCTTGTAAAAAGTAGTTCTAAAATTTCTTCTTTTTCTAGTTTAGCGTCTTGGTCGATGAGGCCTTGATAAACGGCTTTTGACCTAATTTCTTCTGGGTCTATTCCTTTTCCGTCGTCTGAAATTTCGATAACAACGTTTGCGCCTGAATTAAATGCTTTGAAAATGATATTTCCTTTTGGTGATTTTCCTGCTGCGATACGTTGTTTTTTTGTTTCAATTCCGTGGTCAACCGAATTTCGAAGGATATGGAGAAGTGGGTCTGTAAGGTTTTCGATGATAGTTTTGTCGAGTTCTATTTCGCTACCTTCTATTGTGAAATCGATATCTTTGTCTTGTTCTTTTGACAGGTCTCTGACAAGCCTTTGAAAACGCATCAATTCGCTTTGTAGTGGTATCAGACTGATATTGAACGCATTATCTCGCAGTTGTCTTGATAATTTTTGAATATTTTCAGATATTGCTGCGATTGTGGTATCGTTGTTATTTTCGGCATATAACGTAAGTTGTGATTGTGTTATCACTAATTCGCTAACTAACGTAACTAATTCGTCAATTTTATTAGAAGATACCCTAATACTTGAAATTTTATGATCTTTGCCACTGTCCACTGCAAGTTTTTTCTTACCTTGTGTTTTTGTTTGTGTTGCGGATAGGGTGCAGTTTTTAAGTTCTTTTATTGTCATCAAAACGCCAGTATTTTGTGCATTTTGAATAATTTTTTTCACTTCGGGGTGGTCAATAATACATGTATCGGCTATTGTGTCAATATGGAGTTCGCAGTCGTCTTCTACAAAAATGAAAACATCTTTTAATTCGTTAATAGTGTGCTCTGTACATATCAATATTTGCCAATTAATGTATGAAACAACAGGTTTCAGGTCAACAAAGTTTGGAATTTTGTTAGAAAATGCAAGCGTAATTGCGCGTCCCATATTATTAAGGTCGTCTAACAGGAAAAAGGGATTTGTACCATTTTCTAATAGGTCAGGATTGGGGACAAATGAAATCAACACTGTTTTTTCGTTATTGTTGTTTTTAGGTTCAGTAATATTTTCAACTTCTTCAACTTCTTCGTAATCATCGTTTTCATCTGTTATTGTGCTTGTATTATTTTGTTTTTCAATAAAATGTTCGAACATTTTAACGGATGAGTCGAAATTTACCAAATCTTCTTGTGAAAGGTTGTCTCCCACTTTAAGAAGGAGTTTAATTTGGTCGATAGCGGAAAAAGTGAGGGTAATAAGTTCGGTACTAATAGGAATTGAACCTTGTCTGACGCTGTCGTAAATTGATTCAAGGTGGTGCGTAAATTCGCTAAGTTTGTTAAAACCGAACATTGCACCGCCCCCTTTTATTGAGTGCATTGCTCTGAAACTGCGCTCAATAAGTTCTTTATTCTCTTTATCACTCTCTAAAAGAAGTAATGCTTCTTCTAAATCGTTGATATTGTCGGTTGATTCTTCGATAAATTTTACTTTGAATTGATCTATTATTTCCATATTATTACAATCTCTTTATAAATTTTACCTAATAACTCTTGAAATTGCTGCGAGAAGTTTAGCGGGAACGAATGGTTTAATGATCCATCCGGTTGCGCCGGCTTCTTTTGCTTCCATTTTTTTCTCTGTTTGAGACTCGGTTGTGAGGAACAGAATAGGAATATGTTTGTAAGTTTCAATCTCACGAATTTTTCTTATAAATCCTAATCCGTCTAAGTTCGGCATGTGTAAGTCGGTGATAATGATGTCGATATGCCGCCCGTCAAGGAATTTTAGGGCATCTTCACCATCTACTCCCACCAAAACATCGTAACCTTCGTTCTGTAGTGTAAAACTTACTACCTCACGAATACTTTCTGAATCATCAACAATCAATACTGTCTTTGCCATAATCGATTTATTTTGGTTGTTTAAATTTATTTATTTTCAATAAGTTGTCCGGAAAGCCCGGCATGAACTAATAGTTGTTCCAATTCTTTTGGAATATCAAAGGATGTACGAACTTCGTATCCTTCTGTTTTTCCACTTTTTACAAGCGAAAATATTACCTGAACAAATGTTACATCAAGCGTTTCTACCTCTTTTACTTTTATATTCAACGAATTGCCTTTGGTTATGTTTGTTTTTAAACTATCGACAATTTTTTCTATGTTTGTAACATCTAAATGTCCACTGAAAACGACATCTGTCGTTTCTTTCTTATTTGTGTACTTTATTTTAAAATTTTCCATCTTTATATTTCTAATTTTGCGTTTATACCAACAGTTTTCAAAAAGGTTACATTTTTTTGAATTTTTTTTGAATTTTTTTTGAAAATTTTTTGAAGCATTTCGCTAACAATTTGAATATCAGAATTGAGGGAATAAGTGAATAAGGGAATAAGGGAATGAGGGACTGAGTAAATGAGTAAGAAAGCATTCCGTTAGGCGATGCATTGAGCTTGTCGAAAATGAATGCAAAGCTTGGTAGAAAAATGAGTGAATAAGAGCATCCCGTTAGGGATGTAATGTTGGTCAGATTTCTTTTATTCATTTTTGTAAATATTTGATATTATGATTATAACACCAATGTTTTTTGGAAAATTACATTTCAATTAATAACTGCATTCTACAACAAATGAGTTTAAAAAAATAATGGTGCGCAAAACCCTTATTTTCAAAAAGCACCCTTAATAGAAAATCGGAAATCTGTCATATCCTCCCTTATTCCCTTATTTTCAGTTGAATAAGGGAATAAGAGAGGATAGATATCCAAATCTATCTCTTTGTGAATAGTGAAGGATAATTCCTAATTATAAATCCTTCAATCCTTCCACAAATTTTCAGGATAAATACCCGATTTGACCAACTCTAAAATGCTATTTTGAACAAAAGGTTTATCTTCGCGATAAGTGATACCAAACCATTTTGAATGAGTTTGCAAAACTTTTGTAACAGCCTCACCGTGCTGTATCATATTGTTTATCTGAGTATTGAAATAAAATTCTGATGTAAGTTCGGAGCCTCGGTCGTGCAAAAATTTTTTAAATCCGCTGTTCAATGCTTCTAAAAATGATGGCTTGAAAACCCAAAAATTCATGGAAACTTGTTCATTACCTGTTAGTTCGGTTTTACAATTATCTTCATAAAAGAAAATTTTATTGTTTTCGTATCCAATTTTTGTCCGTTCTATTATACTGATAATATTGTTGTTAGCATTTACATCGCACACTCCTCGTGAAACGGTTCCATGTTCTGACAGTGTATTTTTAAGCGCATATCCAATCATTGCATATTGGTTTGTCTCTTTGTTGTTTTCAATAAAAGTAATAGCCTGCAAATACGCATCTCTTCCATAGAAGTCGTCGGCATTAATAACGGCAAAAGGCTCATTAATAACATCTTTCGCCATTAGCATTGCATGTCCGGTTCCCCAAGGTTTTTCGCGTCCTGTAGGGACAATAAAACCATCGGGAATTTTGTTTAGTTCTTGAAAAACATACTCAATTTCTATCCTGTTTTTCAACCGCGGCTCAAAACGTTCCTTGAATGCTTCAATAAAAGACTCTCGGATAACAAAAACTACTTTACCAAATCCGGCAACGATGGCATCATAAATAGAATAATCGATGATTGATTCGCCTGATGGTCCAATTTTGTCCATCTGTTTTAATCCGCCATATCTACTACCCATACCGGCAGCAAGAATTAAAAGTGTAGGTTTCATATAAACCCTTAATCACTTTAAATCAATACAAAACAACAAATCTTGGTCTCTCAAATAAAGTTTTCCGTTGACAATAACGGGATGTGTCCACACCATTTTGTCTTTTGTTTCAATTTGGGAGCGTTCGGGTATTTCCATTTTGCCAAATTCTTTCCAGCCATCGGGAGAAGCGGCAGCAATAACCATTAAGCCCGACTTTTCTTCGAGCAAAAGAATTCTGTCATTAACGCCGAGTATTGCACCTTTGCCGATACCTGCAGTTTCGCCTGTTCTGCCAGTGTTCCAAATACTTTCACCTGTACTCAAATTTTGACATTTCCAACCAGATTGGTCGCAAAAACCGTAAATATGTCCATTCATCAAAACAACGCCGCCATGGTGGTTAACCATATTTTTGTTTTGGTAAACAATTTCAGTTTTAAATTTGTCGCCATCTTTCGTAAGTTTAACAGCGGTACACCCTGCACCGTATCCTGCTGTTACATAAACAACATTTTCGTGATAAATCGGCGTAGGTATAACGGCTGTTCTGTATCCGTCACCTTCAATTCGCCACAATAATTTACCGTCTTTTGCGGCTACTCCAGCAACTCCTTTGTTCGATTGCTGAATATACTGACGGACGCCATAAATTTCAGCGACAATTGGTGAAGAATAACCAGCTTCGTCAGTCCATTCTTTGCATGCCCAGACAAGTTTGCCACTGTTTTTGTCAAGCGCAATCAAAGTTCCTTGTGCACCCCCGGGAGTACAAATGAGTAAGTCGCCATCAATTAGCGGCGATTCGCTGTAACCCCATTGAGACATAATTTTGCCACCAAAATCATTAACTAAATCTGCTTGCCAGAGTATTTTCCCATCTGCAGCTGATAACGCGTGAACTTGTCCTGCACCGCGTATCAGATAAAGTGTGCCTTTATCTAAGGTCATTGTGCCTCGAGGACCATCACCTCGGTCTTGTTCGTATTGTTCGCCGAGGGTTTGTTTCCATTTCAAATCACCTGTTTTTGCATCTAGTGCGTAAGCAAAATCTTTACCGTCAGCGGCACCCGACATATAAAGGGTATTGTCAGCGATGACTGGTGATGAATAACCCATTCCTGCGTCTCTATAAACCCATAAAACAGCAGGTTTCTTTGATGCCCAATCTAAATTGAGACCTTTTTCATTTTGAATACAAGTGCGATTCTCGCCGCGCCATTGTGTCCATTCCTGCGCTGCACTTTCCATATAGGAAAAAATTAATATCAGCGCAACTACCATTAAATTAATTGAAAATTTCATATTATTATTGTTACATTTATAATGCTACTTAGTTAGTGGTTAGTGATTAGTAGTTAGTGGTTAGTGGTTAGTGGTTAGTGGTTAGTGGTTAGTGGTTAGTGGTTAGCGGTTAGTGATTAGTGGTTAGCGGTTAGTGGTTAGTGGTTAGTGGTTAGTGGTTAGCGGTTAGTGGTTAGTGGTTAGCGGTTAGTGGTTAGCGGTTAGCGGTTAGTGGTTAGTGGTTAGTGGTTAGTGGTTAGTGAAATCCTCTGTGAAACTCTGTGTCTTCTCTGTGTTTTCTCTGTGTAACAAAAAAACTACTTAGAGAAAATTTATGTAATTAGCAGCAAAATATACTTTGTGCGACTTTGTGAAAAAACCTTTGTGCGACTTTGTGGTAAAAAAAAGTAGCGGTTAGCGGTTAGCGGTTAGTGGTTAGTGGTAAGTGAAAACCTCTGTGAAACTCTGTGTCTTCTCTGTGTTTCTCTGTGTAACAAAAAAATTACTTAGAGAAAATTTGTGTAATTAGCAGCAAAATATACTTTGTGCGACTTTGTGAAAAAACCTTTGCGCGACTTTGTGGTAAAAAAAAGTAGTGGTTAGTTATTAGTGAAATCCTCTGTAACCCTCTGTGTCTTCTCTATGTAACGAAATACAATTAAACAGAGGAGCACAGAGACAAACCATGAATATCAAAAAAAGTCTAATTTTTCAAAGCTGACCTCGTTTTTTTATGGTGGTCATAATATACCCATCCGGTAGCGGCAGCACCTAACAGGGTCAGTGCCGCAAAGAAAATTAATAATTCCATAACTATTTAGTTTTATCTGTTATTTTATAAATCATTAAACCTAATGATATCAAACAAATTGCTAATGCTCCCCCAATTGTAAATAGATAAATTGGATTGATGTCTTGTTTCATTAAACCTGCCAATATTACCCCGCCGATAACGAGCTTTCCAATATCTATCAATATTCTACCAAGTTCTTTTTCCATTTATAAACATATTAAAATTAATTACAAAGATAACGATTTTTTGTATTCAATATTTTTTTTTCACAAAATTTCGATAAATAAATTTGTACTGTTTCATTTTGTTCTCGTTAATGGTTAGCGGTTAGTGGTTAGTGGTTAGTGATTAGTGGTTAGTGGTTAGCGGTTAGTGGTTAGCAGTAGGAAATCCTCTGTGAAACTCTGTGTCTTCTCTGTGTTTCTCTGTGTAACAAAAAAAAATAATCAGAGAAAATTTGTGTAATTAGCTGCAAAATATACTTTGTGCGACTTTGTGAAAAATCCTTTGTGCGACTTTGTGGTAAAAAAAAGTAGCGGTTAGCGGTTAGTGGTTAGTGGGGGGAAATTCGTGTGATTTCGTTGTAATTCGTGGCTAAAAAAACTCTGTAAAAAAACTTGCTGTTCATATCACTAATTTTTGGCAAAAATCTTTTATATCTTCTGCAAAACGAATAGCGGTTTTTGCATCGTCTTCTGTAATTTGCAGTTCGTTAGGGTATCTCGGCAAGACTGCGAAATTAGTTAAAAACTGACATTTTCTCACAAAATTTTCAAAATCCGTATGAATTTGTGCACACATATTTAATAAATCAATAAGATTATGTGTTTTAGGGAACTCCACGTCGTTAAAGAAAAGATACCCTTTCAAATCCTTTTCTGCCGATTGCTGACAAAGATTGCAAATACGTTCAACCGGTATCGGATGCATAGTGATAGTTGAATTTTTCGCTATACTTAAATCCTGTTCTGCAAGGGAAAACCATTGCTTTAATTCTTCTTTTTTATCCATAAATTTTTACTCCTTCTTTTTTAATTTTACGTTCCATTGAAAAATTTTCTGCTCTGTAATCAAATCGATTTCGTTTTAATGCCAAAAGGTCAACCGTTTTTTTTGTTTTTCTGTAAAAACGTTCTCCGTGTACTTCCGCCATAGCGTCTAATTCGCGCATTTGAGTATTGTCTTTCATAACAATATAAATATCTATGTCGGAATCCTTGTGCGGCGTTCCGTATGCGTAAGAACCAAAAAGCCAGATTTGGTCGGTCGGCACTTTTTGTAGGATTATCTCTTTCAAGGTTTCGAGGTCGTCTTTTATTTCATCAATATGGGACATAATATAGTGGTTAGCGGTTAGCGGTTAGTGGTTAGTGAAACCAAATTTGGTCGGTCGGCACTTTCTGTAAGGGCAAACCATTGCCGTAATTCTTCCTTTTTATCCATAAATTTTTATTCCTTCTCTTTTAATTTTACGTTCCATTGTTGCTTCTGTTGCACGGTCATCGAAACGACTACGTTTTAAAGCCAAAATGTCCAAAGGTTTTCGCAATCTTTTCTCAAACTTACCTCCGTACACCTCGTCCATTGCGTCCAGCTCGCGCATTTGGGCGTTGTCTTTCATAACAATATAAATATCTATGTCGGAATCCTTGTGCGGCGTTCCGTATGCGTAAGAACCAAAAAGCCAAATTTGGTCGGTCGGCACTTTTTGTAGGATTATCTCTTTCAAGGTTTCGAGGTCGTCTTTTATTTCATCAATATGGGACATAATTTAGTGGTTAGTGATTAGTGATTAGCGGTTAGTGGTTGGTGGTTAGTGAAACCAAATTTGGTCGGTCTGCACTTTCTGTAAGGGTCGTCTTTTATTTCTGCAATATGGGACATAATAATTTTTTGTGCAAAGATACAACATTATTTTCACTTATAACGCAAAAATGAAAAAAAATTGTAAAAATTAGTGTGGTTAGTGGTTAACGGTTAGTGGTTAGTGGTTAGTGGTTAGTGATTAGTGGTTAGTGGGGGCAAATTCGTGTGTTTTGGTGTAATTCGTGGCTAATAAAAAAACCTTTGTGCGACTTTGTGAAAAATCCTTTGTGCGACTTTGTGGTAAAAAAAAAATAGCGGTTAGTGGTTAGTGGTTAGCGGTTAGTGGTTAGTGGTTAGCGGTTAGTGGTTAGTGGTTAGTGGTTAGTGGTTAGTGGTTAGTGGTTAGTGATTAGTGGTTAGTGGGGGCAAATTCGTGTGTTTTCGTGTGATTCGTGGCTAATAAAAAAACCTTTGTGCGACTTTGTGAAAAATCCTTTGTGCGACTTTGTGGTAAAAAAAAAGTAGCGGTTAGCGGTTAGCGGTTAGCGGTTAGTGGGGGCAAATTCGTGTGTTTTCGTGTAATTCGTGGCTAAAAAATCAAAATTTGTGCGACTTTGTTAAAAAAAATTTGTTACCTCTATTATTTTTTATACTTTTGTAAAAAAATTCACTCTTAAATTGTATTGCATAGTGAAAATAAATTTCCATAAATATCAGGGTACGGGAAATGATTTTATAATGATAGATAACCGTTCTGGGGATTATGATGCCATTGATAATCAAACTGTTGAATTTTTATGCAACAGAAAATTTGGTGTGGGAGCTGATGGTTTAATTTTATTGGAAAATTCCAATAATGAGGCTGCTTTTAAGATGCGTTATTTTAACAGAGATGGAAAAGAGGCGACTTTTTGCGGGAACGGTGGTCGATGCATTGTTGCATTCGCTGCTAAATTGAACATTATAAAATACGATACTTTTATTGAATTTCAATCCATTGTTGGTTTTCATAAAGCTATTATAAATAACTCAAATGTAGTTTCGCTGAAAATGAAAGATGTAAACGAGATTATTCAAATGAATGATGGTTTTTTTATTGATACGGGCTCCCCGCATTTTGTTACTTTATGCGATAATATTGAAAATATTAATGTTCTTAAAGAAGGAAAAAAATTGAGAAACGATTTAAGATTTAAGAAATTCGGCGGAACAAACGTTAATTTTATGAAAATCAACAAAGACAATTCTTTATCTATAAGAACATTCGAGCGAGGCGTTGAAGACGAAACTTTATCGTGTGGAACAGGCTCAGTTGCATCTGCTATTGTTGCTTATAAATTAAAGAAAAATTGTTCTAAATTTATAATCAATACATTAGGAGGAAAAATAAGTGTTAGATTTAATGAAAACTTAAACGGAACTATTAACGATATTTGGTTGGAAGGAAAAGCAGAGTTTGTTTTCGAGGGAGTTTTCTTTTAGATATAGGGTACAGGGTTCAGGGTTTTGAAGACTTTTTTTCTTTAAAAAATTTTTTATACTGAATAAAGATATTATATGTGAGAATTAATTGCGACCCTTGCGTCCTCAACTTTGCGACTTTGCGTTAAAAAAATCTAACCACAAAGGAACACAAAGGTTTCACAAAGGAACACAAAGATTAGAGTGTAGATAAAAAACTGAAAACTCATTCACTTAAAAAAGATGAATAAAGACAAAATAATACGACCCTCGCATAATTTAAGCGAAATAATTCTTCCGTATGGGAGGAGTGATTTTGCATTAATATCAGATTTTAAGCCTACTGGCGACCAACCCGAAGCAATAAAACAACTTGTTGATGGCTTAAAAGCAGGTACTCAATATCAAACTTTACTTGGAGTAACGGGTTCAGGTAAAACTTTTACAATAGCCAATGTAATTGAGCAGATTCAGCGTCCCGTTCTTGTTATGAGTCATAATAAAACCCTCGCAGCGCAACTATATGGGGAATTTAAGCATTTTTTTCCTAATAATGCCGTTGAATATTTTGTTTCATACTACGATTATTATCAACCTGAAGCCTATTTGCCTGTTACTGACACATATATCGAAAAAGATTTGTCAATAAACGATGAAATAGATAAATTACGATTGAGCACTACTTCTTCGTTATTATCGGGTCGTAGAGACGTTATTGTTGTCGCATCTGTGTCGTGCCTTTATGGGATAGGAAATCCAGATGATTTTCATTCAAATATTATAGCGTTGCAGAACGGTGATAATATGCCCCGTAATCTTTTTTTACGGAAATTAGTCGATAGTTTGTATTCTCGCAATGAAATCAAATTTGAAAGAGGTCATTTTCGAGTCCGTGGCGATACCGTTGATGTTTATTTAGCTTATGCAAATTATGCCTGTAGAATAGTTTTTTGGGGTGATGAAGTTGAAAAAATCGAAACCTTCGACCCTATTAATAATATTAAATTAGAGACCCTAGAAAAAATTGTGATTTTCCCCGCAAATATATTTATCACTACAAAAGAGCGAGTAGAACATGGAATTCTGTCCATTCAAAAAGAATTAAAAGAACAGATTGATTTTTTTAACCAAAAAGGGAAAATTCTTGAAGCCAAAAGGTTAGAACAAAGAGTCAATTATGATATAGAGATGATTCGTGAACTTGGCTATTGTTCGGGTATTGAGAATTATAGCCGCAATTTTGATGGACGTCCCGTTGGGTCGCGACCATTCTGTCTGTTAGATTATTTCCCTGACGACTTTTTGTTGATAGTAGATGAAAGTCATGCTACAATTCCTCAAATACATGGTATGTACGGCGGTGATTTCCAAAGAAAGCAAAACTTAGTGGAGTATGGCTTCAGACTACCCGCAGCATTTGATAACAGACCACTGAAATTTGACGAATTTGAAAAATTAATTAATGGTGCAATCTATGTCAGTGCAACTCCTGCTCAATATGAAATCGAAAAAAGCGGTGGTATTATTGTCGAACAAATTATCCGACCAACCGGATTGCCCGACCCAATGATAGAAGTTAGACCGAGTATTAATCAGATTGACGACCTAATTGATGAAATTCAACAAAGAGTGCAACAAAAAGAACGTGTGTTAGTTACGACTTTGACAAAACGAATGGCGGAAGAACTTACACAATATTTGGATAAAATGAGTATTCGCACCGAATATATTCATTCAGACGTTGAAACATTAGAACGTGTACGGATTTTAGACGGTTTGCGAAAAGGTAATTTTGATGTATTAGTTGGAGTTAATCTGCTTCGTGAAGGTTTAGACCTCCCCGAAGTGTCATTAGTCGCCATTTTAGATGCTGACAAAGAAGGTTTTTTGAGGTCAGAACGCTCTCTCACTCAAACAGCAGGTAGAGCAGCACGAAATATTAACGGAAAAGTCATTATGTATGCCGACAAAATTACGCAATCCATGCAAAAAACCATTGACGGAACTAATTACAGACGCGAAAAACAACTTAAATATAATGACGAACACAATATAATCCCATATCAAGTTACTAGAAAACAATCACTTGTGCCGGGTCGACCATATACAGACGATATTTATGCCGATGTCGACCGACCTAAAATTGCCGCAGACCCTGTCGTCGAATATATGTCAAAACAAGGACTCGAAAAAGCAATCGAAAAAACTAAAAAAGCAATGAAAGCCGCAGCAAAAGAATTAGATTATATTTCAGCAGCACTCTACCGCGATGAAATGTTCCACCTGCAAAAACTTTTGAAAGAGAAAGTTAGTGGTTAGTGGTTAGTTTTCAGTGAATGAGTGAATGAGTAAATGAGTGAATGAGTAAATGTGATAAAACTTTATTTTCACCTTATTTTTTCAACAAAACAACCTTAGTAGAAAAATGAGTGAATAAATAATCTCAATTGGTAATTAATATTTTTTACACTATTAACCGATTAAATTTGTATTCAATATATATAGTTGGATTTCAATATTTTATGATTCAAATTTACCCTATTCAAAAAGTAACCTTATTCATACCTTTTTTTTTTAACAGAACAATGGTTCGACATGGCTCACTAACCACCTTAGTAGAAAAAAAGAACATAACAACCCGACCGGTCATTGCGGGCTTGACCCGCAATCCCCTAAAAACAAAGGGGATGCTGAAACAAGTTCAGCATGACATGTAGGAGATTTCATCATCTATTAAGGTTGTTTAATAGGAAACATT
>WRMI01000074.1 GCA_009777175.1 Marinilabiliaceae bacterium | reverse complement strand
TGCCCTCGCCTTTTTTATTTTAGGCAACCGCAAGGGTTGCCCCTACAATCTCTATCTCTATATCATTCAATGCGACCGCAAGGGTCGCCCATACAGAAACCGTTATACGATATGACATGTTTTCTTTATGAATAGTGCAGGTTCAATATTTGTTGAGTGGAATTGTTTTTTAGTAAATAATTTTTCTATTTTTGCACTCTGAAAAACTATATGGTGTCATTGTAAATTATTAGTATTCAAAACAAAAGAGTTAAAATGGAGTTAAAAAAGAACAACGCACAAGAACTAACTCGTTATTATATTTCAGATTGTTATGAAATAGATGATAAAGTAGGAAATGATGTTATGCAAAAGCTTTATCTTGGGGGTAATTTTTACACAGCACCTGCAGTTTATGTAAAAGAAAATAGCGGTGCTTGGCAGTTATATTATATTGTGAGAGATTATTTGGGCAGTATAACGCATATCAGAAATGCATCCATCTCCACTAATCCCACGTAGCAGCACTCCGCAAGACGATGCATTGAATTTATTGAAATGAGTGCCAAGTAGATAACCCGGTAGGGGCGTACCCCTGCGGTCGCCCTAAAAGCGCAACTTGGGGGATCTCCAAAAAAAAAACATTCATTTCAATAAATGCAAAGCACCGCTTTTAAGACACGCACAAAACATTTTTAAAATATTTCGTAAATAAATATTACCTTTGCCAACTAAAAACTGATAATAAATATGCTTACAATAATCTTATTCGGAGGAAATTCCACTCAAACAGTCGATTTATTTCGGCAGGCAGAAGAAATTATTTCTACTTCTTTTGGCGATATTATTGAAAAGTCATCTATCTATAAATCACCACCTTATGGTTTTGAGGCTGATACTGATTTTTTTAATAAAGTTATAGAAGTCAAAACAAAATTAACTCCTAATGAACAAATTTTCAAACTTTTAGATATAGAAAAAATTTTGGGGCGTAAAAGAAATATCAATTGCGGCTACGAATCACGTTGCATCGACCTTGATATTTTGTTTATTGATGATTTGATTATTGAAACGTCTTATTTGACCGTACCTCATCCACGATTACATTTAAGACGTTTTACACTTGTTCCACTAAACGAAAAATGGAGTTATAAATTTCACCCGAAATTAAAAAAGACAATGAAAGAGTTGTTGTTAGAATGTAGCGATGAAAGCGAGGTGGTGGTTAGTAGTGAGTAGTGAGTAGTCAGTAATCAGTAGTGAGTAGTCAGTAGTCAGTAGTGAGTAGTCAGTAGTGAGTAGTCAGTAGTGAGTGGTTGCTGAGGTTCAGATTTCTTTTGTTCATTTCAGTAAATATTTGATATTCTGGATTTAACACGTTTTCGTTTGAGAAAATTCAAATCCTGAGTTGTAAGAACCTAATTTTTACTTAACCTCAGAACTCATGACTTGGGGCAAAATCGATTGTCGAATTTTTCCCTTATTTTTTAAAAGCTCCCTTAGTAGAAATAGTAATTTTTAACACCTCCCTTATTCCCTTATTAAAATAAAAGAATATCAAATAAATAAGGGAATAAGGGGGGGTTTATGTTTTTATTGCTACTAAGGGGTCCTTGAAAAAATAAAGGATTCTACGTTTTTTACTGATATTTAGGATGTATTCCTAACGGAATGCAGGTGGCTTGGGGTTGATATTTCTAACGAACGATGCATTCCTAACAGAATGCAAAAAAACTCAGGACATCTCTACATTCCACGCAGCAGCACTCGGTACGAGTGCAACGTAGATAACCCCGTGTAGGGGCGTACTCTTGCGGTCGCCCAAAAAGCGCAATTCGGTGTATCTCCATATATGCGACATTTTAGTTTGCAGTATCATTTACGTAATACTTTGTAATTTAAGTTAATAGTAAATGCCAAGTCAAAGTTCTGAGCTAACAATACTATAACTTTTGACAAATAATCTTTTCCAAAAAAAAACCGCCTCAAAAAATGGGGCGGCCTTTTTAAAAAAAGAATTGCTATGAAAACTATTGGATAATTGATTTAAATGTTTCATCTGCAAAATATTTTCCAAATTCCATGTCAGTAGCGGCTTTCTTTTTGTAAGAGGCATCTAACTGAACGGATTTACGCAGACTTGAGAAAATTAAGTCTGTATCTTTCGTGCGTGCACCCACAATTGCTTTCAGATAATATTTCATTGCATCTTCTTCTGTGTTAGCATTTAGGGTAGAAAGAGCGGCATCATATTTACCTGTAAGGATTTTAGCAAGAGCTGCGTTGTTGCTGGTGCTATTTCCGAAGTATCTAACGGCTCCTTCGTAATCGCCTTTGTTAATGGCAACAACTCCGAGGTTATTATCTAAGGCTGGTCCTGCACCCGCTGCGCTTCCGAAAAATACTTCACCTTGTTGGATGTTTCCGCTTGCTAATTCAACTGCGCCAAGGTTGTTCATTACTTCGGGCTGATTTGCTTTAACTGAATTTGCTTTTTCGAAAGCAATCTTAGCACCTTCGTAATCACCTTTTTGGAATAGTGTATAACCTACGTTGTTGTGCGTTCTCCAATCACTTGGGAATTGGTTAGCGGCAGAACGGTAGATTTTCAACTGTTCGTCAAGGTCGTCGGTCAAAGTTGCGGCATAAAGAATCTCTTCTATTTTCAATTCATTGGGGTTTGAATTGGCAAAAGATTTCAGTTCTTCGTCTGATTTTCCTACTTCTTCGATGTTTACGTTCATCTTAGAACGGCGCAACTTAGGAAGAATTTCGTCTGCAAGCACTTTATATGTGCCAGACATGTTCTTGATTTCACGTTCGCGAACGTCAGGGTCGGTGTACATTGAAAGGACTCGAAGGATTAAATCTTTGTCCTGAATGTTGCTTTGTTCCATAAGAACACGGAAACCGTCCCAGTCTTCAGGAGTATTTTTCAGGTTAAAGAAATTTGGGTCGGAAGTGTCGACTTTGTTTTTCTTTAGTTCGTTGTCAATTACTCCTTTGGCAGCACTTTCACGTTGTGATGCAAGTCGTGTGTTCAGGTCAGTTGGACCTTCAGGTGATGCATAACCTGAAATTTCAATACCTTTGAACACTTGATTTTCAGATGTTTCAGCAGTTTTGATAAACTCGTTCAACGCTACAACATCTTCTTTTGATAGCTCAGTGTTTCTAAGAGCGGCTTGTTGGATAAGGAACAAAATTTCAGCACTTTGTGATAAAGGAGTAATTCTTTGGAAATTATTTTTTCCAATATTTCCTTCAATACCTTTTGCTGAAATCAATGCTGAAGTAGCAATAATTCCTTCAGCAATTTTAATGTCCTCAAAAACCACTTCGCTTGAGCCTCTTGTTGCTTTAACCCTAACTACCAAGTCAGAAATTCTCATACCTTCATCGTAAGGAACTGTGTTCTTGTATGTAACTTGTCCTCCTGATGCTTTTTTAATGGTTTGAGCATTTCCTTTTACACTTTCCCCTTGTACTGTGTAGCTTGGAAAAGCAGTTTCTCCTCCTTCGTAAACTAATACGGGAGTTGCTTCCATAACGGCTTTTTTATCGAAATAACCGCCTGGAATACGTACATTGATATCTACATCTACTTTACCGCCATGAGTTTCAAGAACCTCTGGGGTAACGGTGTAACTTACGTCCGGTGCATTCTTTTTCATTTTATTGAGACCGGAACATGCGCTGATTGCTACCGCAATCGCTAGACAAGCAATAATTCTGATACTTGTTCTTTTCATAATGTTAAATAAATTTATTTGTTCTTGAAATATTTCAACAATAATTGTGCAAAGATAATATAATTTTATCAGTTCACAACCATAAATCGAATTTTTATATAAAAAAATTTCACTTTTTTTTTCTTAATTTTTATACTCTATTTTATAAACACTTATAATTCAATTCTTTATAAAAAATTTTCCTGCCAAAATTGTTTAAAAAATTATGCAAAGATAAATGTTTTTTTTTAACAATACATTTTTAATAAAAAATATTTTTTTTTATTCTTCTTTATGCTCAGAAATTCGGTTATATCCTTTTATTATTCCTCTATCTGAATTTTTCACGAAAAGAATTATTTCATCTCTTTCTTTTGATGCGGGCAGTTCGGCTTCTATTCGGGCTAATGCTTCGGAATTATTAAAATTCGATTGAAATAAAACTCTGTAACAATTTTGGATTTCGCAAATTTGTTCGTTGGAAAAGTTTCGTCTTCTAAGTCCGATGGAATTTACGCCTGCGTAAGAAAGTGGGTCTCGTGCGGCTTTGATAAATGGAGGAACATCTTTCGGAACCATTGAACCGCCGCTTAACATAACATGAGCACCAATTCTTACGAACTGATGAATTGCACATAATCCGCTGATAATAGCCCAATCGTCAATAGTAACTTCGCCAGCAATTTGTACGCCGTTTGCCATTATTACGTGGTCGCCGATGATGCAGTCATGTGCAATATGGACATAAGCCATTAATAGTGAGTTGTTTCCGATTATTGTACTTCCTTTTGATTTTGTTCCGCGATTTACTGTAACGCACTCACGGATTGTTGTGTTATTTCCTATTACTACTGTTGTTTCTTCTCCGACGAACTTTAAATCCTGCGGAATTGCGCCAATTACTGCTCCGGGAAAAATATTACATCCTTTGCCAATGCGGCTTCCTTCTAATATTGTTACATTCGAGCCTATTCGTGTTCCTTCGCCAATTATAACATTTCGCTCTATTGTCGTGAACGGTCCGATTACAACATTTGATGCAATTTTTGCCTCGGGATGTATTGATACAAGCGATTGCTTCATTATTATAAATTATTTATTTTTAAGTATTTGTGCCATAAATTCTCCTTCAACTACGATATTGCCTCCGACAAATCCTAAACCTTTCATATTTGCGACCCCGCGACGTATTTCTGTTAACAGTTCTAATTTAAAAATTACTGTGTCGCCGGGAACTACTTTTTGTCGGAACTTAATGTTGTCTATTTTAAGAAAATATGTGCTATATCTGTGTGCTTCTTCTAATTTGCTTAAAACTAATATGCCGCCAATTTGTGCCATTGTTTCAACTAACAGGACTCCGGGCATAACGGGTTCTCCGGGAAAATGTCCTACAAAAAAAGGCTCGTTCATCGTTATATTTTTCACTCCCACTATTGTTTTTTCTTGAAGGTCAATAATTTTATCAACTAACAAAAATGGCGGTCGGTGTGGCAATATTGCACTAATTTGTTTGATATCGAAGACCGGAATTTTGTTCGGGTCATAATGAGGTGCGTCTATTTTTAATTGCCTTTTTCGTATCTCTTTGCGCAAAATTTTTGTGAACTCTGTATTGATTTTATGTCCGGGTTTATAAGCTATTATGCGTCCTTTGATTGGACATCCTGCTAATGTTAGGTCTCCAATTAGGTCTAATAATTTGTGTCGTGCTGGTTCGTTATTGAAATGAAGTTCTATATTATTTAATATTCCTGTTGGTTTGACTTCAACAGTTGGCATCTTAAAAAGACCTGCTAAGCGGTCTAATTCGGACTGTGTAGCGGGTTTATCCATTATTATTATTGCATTTTCTAAACTTCCGCCTTTGATGAGGTTGTTATTCAACAATGTTTCTAATTCATGCAAAAAAACAAAAGTTCTGCATGGAGCAAGTTCTTTATGGAAATCGCTGGGGAACTCGAATGTAGCAAATTGGTTTGTAAGTAATAACGATTTATCGAATGAAATCATTACTTGTAGTGAAAAATTATTATCGGGTAGTGCAATGACGTAACTTCCTGTTTCGGGGTCTTCTACCATTAATTTTTCGCGTATTTCAAAATATTCTCTATCAGCGTTTTGTTCGATTATTCCTGCTTCTAAAATTGCATCGGTGAAAAATTTTGCGCTTCCTTCTAATACGGGTGTTTCGGGACCGTTAATTTCAATAAGGCAGTTGTCAACTCCCATTCCTCTCAATGCGGCAAGACAATGCTCTGTAGTGCTAACTTTAACGTCGTTTTCTTGTAAAACTGTTCCTCGCTGTGTAAAAACAACATTATCGACTAATGCTTTTATTGTCGGTTCACCGGGTATGTCAACTCTTTTAAAACGATAACCAAAATTTTCTTCAGCAGGATTAAGCGTCAGAGTTACATTTACTCCTGTATGTAGCCCAGTGCCTGATAACGAAATCGGTCTTCCAATTGTATGTTGTTTTTCTATCATTATTAAATCGGTTTTAGTTTTTTTGTTGTGCAACAATTTTTTCTAATTTTTCTAATCGGTTCTTAATATCGGGTAAATTACGGAAAATTACATAAGATTTGTTGAATTGCATTGCGGGTATTGCGGGTGCTCCCATTATTACAGAATTTTCTTCTACAATATTTTTGCCAATTCCTGTTTGTGCGTAAACTTTCACGCCGTCAGCGATTGTCAGATGTCCCGAAACGCCCACTTGTCCACCCATCATCACGTTTTTTCCTATTTTAGAACTTCCTGCAACTCCTGTCATCGCTGCCATAACGCTATTTTCACCAACTTCGACGTTATGAGCAATCATAATCAGATTATCTAATTTTACGCCTCTGCGTATGATTGTTGCGCCCATTGTGGCACGGTCAATAGTTGTGTTGGCACCTATTTCTACGTCATCTTCTAAAATTACGATGCCTAATTGGGGTATTTTTTCATATTTTCCGTCACTATTAGGTGCAAAACCAAATCCATCGGAACCAATCACTACACCTGAGTGGATAATACAATTATTACCTATTTTACACTCTTTGTAAATTTTAGCACCCGAATAAATCGTAACGTTGTCTTTTATTTCTACGTCTGAACCAATGTAAACATGCGGATAAATTTGGACATTTTTGCCAATTTTAACATTTTCGCCGATATAAGAAAATGCACCTATATATAAGGAATCATTCAGGGTTACAGAATTATGGACAAAAGATGGCTGCTCAATGCCTTTCTTTATGGGCTGCATATCTTTGACTAATTGCATCAATTTTGCCAATGCAGAATAAGCATCATCAACACGTACTAAGGTTGCCTCGATTTTATGGTCGGGAACAAAATCTTTATTCACAATAATTATAGATGCTTTTGACGAATATATATATTTTGCATATTTGGGATTTGATAAAAAGGTAAGGGTTCCGGGAACGCTTTCGTCAATTTTTGAAAAATCATTCGCATAAGCATTCGGATTACCTTCTACAATACCGTTTATTAAGTCTGCTATTTGTTTTGCAGTGAATTCCATCATAAAAATTTGGTGCAAAGGTAAAAACTTTTTTTATAAGAAACATATTTTTTGTAAAAATTTTTATTTTTTAGATTATATTTTGATGCCTTTTTCTGAAAAATAGCTAATTTTTTATTGCTTTGTTGTTCATAAATTATTATTTATTTTTTTTGGAATTATAAAAAAAAATATCTATTTTTGCAAAAAAATTTAAATAGAAATTAATTATGGCAACCTTTTTATTCAAAGATATTATTGTTGGACCTGTACAGAGTCGTCGGTTGGGTACTTCCTTGGGGGTCAATCTTTTACCCAGAAACCGAAAAATATGTTCTTTTAATTGTGCATATTGTGAATGCGGTTTCAATAGCCCAAAAAAAACTATTGTAGAAAATTTTCCTGATATAAGCGAAGTTGTAAAATGTTTGGAACAAAAGCTAAAAGATATATCAGAAAAAGGAGAAAAACTTGATTTCATAACATTTGCGGGCAACGGCGAACCAACTCTGCATCCGAGTTTTGCACATATAATCGATGAAACAATTCGTTTACGAGACGCGATATATCCTTCTGCTCGTGTTGCAGTTTTGTCAAATGGTACAAGGATTGATATCCCTAATGTTTTTGCTGCATTACAAAAAGTTGATTACAATATTCAAAAAATTGATTCGGCTATTCCTGAAACTATTTATATTTTGAATAGTCCTTGCTCTTTTTTCGAATTAGAAAGAACACTCTATTTTTTAAAAAATTTTTCGGGCAAAGTTATTCTTCAAACCCTTTTATTAAAAGGAAATATTAATCGTTTTCATATTGATAACACCACTGAAACTGAGGTAGATGCATTGATAAATTTATACAAAAAAGTTTCGCCACGTTTTGTTATGCTTTATACGCTTGCACGAGATACACCCGTAGAAACTCTCGAAAAAATAGCGCCCCAACAAATGGACCAAATTGCAGAAAAATTGAAAAAAAATGATATTGAAGTACAAGTAACTTATTAAATTGAAAATTGAGTATTTCCAATACTATATTAGTATGTCCTTTAAATTGGGGGTTGGGACACATTTCAAGGGATGTTCCAATAATTCGAAGGTTTAAAGAAAAGAATTTTCGAGTTGTAGTTGCGGGTGCCCTGCCTGTTATTGATTTTATTCGTTACGAATTTCCTACAATTGAGACTGATTTTTTCCCTGATTTTAAAGTCTTTTATTCGAAGGGTAATAGTCAGACATTAAAGTTGTTAAGCCAATTACCAAGAGCTCTTTTTTCGTTATATCGTGAAAAAAAATTTACTGCAAAACTTGTAAAAAAGTTTAACCCTGTTTTGATAGTTTCGGATAATCGCTACGGAGTAAGGCATCCGAATATCAAAAGTATCATAATTACACATCAATTGATGTTAAAAATGCCATCCAATCTCAAATTTTTAGAAAAATCATCAAACAGATTGATAAAGTATCTTGTTTCAAAATTTGATTTGTGTTGGATTCCCGATAATCCTTTGCCATTCACACTATCCGGAGACCTTGTGCATAAATTTCCACTTCCTCGAAATGCTAAACTGATAGGACCAATATCGCGATTTATGGACAATTTTTATAAGGCAGAAAGTGATATTAAATTAAAAAAATATGATCTTTTGGTAATAATATCTGGTCCTGAGCCGCAGCGGACTCTTTTCCAGCAAAAGCTGATTGCTAATTTTTCTGAAATACCCATTAAATGTTTGATAGTAAGCGGAACATTGAAAAAAAAATCGGAATCTGAAAATTTAGAAAATATTGAAATTTTGCCGCATTTAGATACTTTTTCTTTGGCACACTACATAAAAAACACGCCAATTGTTGTTTCACGGGCAGGATATACAACAATAATGGATTTATGGTTTTTGAAAAAGAACGCAATTTTAGTACCCACGCCAGGTCAAACCGAACAGGAATATATTGCTGAAAAAACTGTTGTAAAAAATCATTTTTTTGTTAAACAATCAAAAATTGCGACCTTCAACTTTATGCAATTCTCTATTAATGAAAATGATAACCTACAACAAAATTTTGTAGATAATTTTTTGGATAAAAATATAACTGAAATTTTAAATTTATGCACGGAACACTTTACTTAATACCTAACACCCTCGGTTCCTCTGAAACCCAATGGACAATTCCTCAAAATGTTGCTTCCAAAGCAGTTACTTTACGTTATTTTATTGTAGAAGATATTAGGACTGCTCGCAGATATTTGAAATTGTTGGATAAAAACATAAATATTGATGTTTTACATTTTTATATTTTAAATAAACATACAACCGCTGATGAGGTTTCTGATATGTTAAAACCTTTGTTATCTGGATATGATGTAGGGATTTTGTCAGAAGCAGGTTGTCCTGCAATTGCCGATCCTGGTGCCCAAATTGTTGGAATGGCACACGCAAAAGGTATCAGAGTTGTGCCTTTGACGGGACCATCTTCAATTATTCTTGCCTTTATGTCATCGGGTATCAATCTACAAAATTTTGCGTTTAACGGTTATTTGCCAATTAAGCGTGATGAGAGAATAAAATCGATAAAACATTACGAAAACCGTTCCCGTGTTGAAAAACAGGCACAAATTTTTATTGAAACACCATACAGAAATATGACTCTGTTGGATGATTTATTGAAATTATGTAACCCAACAACCACTTTGACAATAGCCCGAAATATCACTCTACCCGATGAATTTATTCAAACAAAAACCATCAAAGAGTGGAAATTGTGCCCTCCCGACCTTAATAAAAAACCGACAATTTTTATTATAGTAAATGAGTAAATGAGCGAAATAAAGATGTCCACATTTTAAAAATGATGTCAGTTAAATTCCAAAAGTAAAAGAACTCTGAAATAGATTGTTTGGTGAATTAGGTTCTTAAGTCCCAAAAATGCGACAATCGATTTTGCGACAAGTCTGGAGTTCTGAATTTAATAACAAAAACTTTTTTTTTGCTTGTATGTTCAATATTTTTATTAATGAAAATTTCTTCTTTGATTATTAAAATATTTTTACTATTTTTGCACCCGTTTTTAATTAAAAATTTACTGGTAACTATTTTAAATTATTGAAATTTTATGATAAAAAAAGCATTATTTATACTAATATTTTGTTTTTGCAACATCGTCTTTTTACAAGGAAATGAGCTCAACTCAATCATCACACAAGGGAAAAAATTGTACGTTGAAAGCCAATTTTCGCAGTTGCTTGAACTTTTGACAAAAAATGAAAAAAAGTTTGAAAATGCCGATACTGAAACTAAGGCATCTTTTTTTACATTGTTTGGACAAACAAAATTACAATTAAGAAAACATTCTGAAGCGGAAGAGTACCTGTTAAAAGCACTTTCATTTTCAGAAAATAAAGAGACAGAAGAGTATGCCTCTATTTTGAACAGTTTGGGAGAGTTATACGATGACTTAGCAAATTACGAAAATGCTGAAAACTTTTTGTTAGAAGCAAAAGAAATCAGAGAAAAAGTTCTCGGAAAAGAACATCCCGACTACGCACGCTCTTTAAACAGCTTAGGAATTCTTTACGTTCATAAAGGAGATTATTCAAAAGTTGAAATGTATTTGTTAGGAGCAAAAGAAATCAGAGAAAAAGTTTTTGGTAAAGAACACCCCGACTATACCCGCTCTTTAAACAATTTGGGTGTTTTATATAATATTTTGGGAGATTATTCAAAAGCAGAAATATATTGGTTAGAAGCAAAAAATATCAACGAAAAGGTCTTAGGAAAAGAACATTTCGAGTATGCAAGATCTTTAAACAATCTGGGAATTGTCTACTATAGTAAAGGAGATTATTCAAATTCCGAAAAATATTGGACTGAAGCAAAAACTATTCAAGAAAAGATTTTTGGTAAAGAGCATCCCATCTATGCTGCATTATTAGAGAATTTGGGTACTTTGCACAGAATTATTGGCGACTTTGATAAAGCAGAACAATACCTTTTAGAAACAAAAGAAATCAAAGAAAATTTTTTTGGAAATGAACACCCCGATTTTGCTATTTCTTTAAACAATTTGGGAATTTTATACAGAGAAATGGGAGATTATTCTAAAGCCGAAAAATACTTCACAGAAGCAAAAGTTGTTAGAGAAAAAGTCTTAGGAAAAGAACATGTTCTTTATGCTAGTTCTTTACATAATTTGGGGAATTTATACCTAGATTTAGGTGATTTGCCGAAAGCTATATCGTTTATTTTGGAAGCAAAACAAATCAGAGAAAAAGTTTTAGGTAAAGAACACAATGACTATGCCGTTCATTTAAACAATTTGGCCGCTTTGTATATAGAAATTGGTGATTTTTCTGAAGCTGAAAATTATTTATTAGAAACAAAAGAAATTTTTGAAAAAATTCATGGAAAAGACCACCACTACAATGCAAATTCGTTATATGGTTTGGGTATTTTGTACATGCGCAAAGGAGATTTTGATAAAGCCGAAACATTTTTTTTAGAAGCAAAAAATATAGATGAAGCCGTTTGGGGTAAAGAACACCTTAATTATGCTAATTCTTTGCACAATCTGGGAATTCTCTATTTCAAAATGAACGAGTTTGATAAAGCAAAAGAAAACTATTTAGAAGCAATAAATATCAGAGAAAAAAGATCAGGAAAAGAACACCCCGACTATCTCACTTCTTTAAACAATCTCGCTGCTTTGAACTTTTTTACAAAAAATTTCACTGAAACAGAAACATTAAAAATTGAAACCGACCAAATTACTGCTAATTTAGTTGAAAATAACTTCGTTTTCCTTTCAGAACGGCAAAGAGAACTATTTTGGAACAAATACAAAGATAATTTTGAAATAACTTTTTCTATCACTTTTGCAAATCCGTCAAATATTATAACCGCCCACGCATACAATAACACTCTTTTTACTAAAGGTTTACTGCTTCGAACAACAAACAAAATTAGAGACGTTATTTACTCTTCGGGCGACGAAAATTTAATCGAACAATATGATTTTTTGAAAAGTAACCGATTGTCATTAAACGCACTGAAACAGCAGGAAAATCCAGATCTAGAGATGATTTCAATTTTAGAAACAACAGTTGACAATTTAGACAAATCTTTAACACAAAAATCTGCTGAATATAAGGATTTTAACCAAGAAGTTAAGTGGAATAATATTCGCGACATTTTACAAAAGGATGAAGTTGCAATTGAATTTGTTCATTTCAGGCTGCTTGACGACAATGATACTTTTACAGATACAATTTTATATTGCGCACTGTTACTAAAAAAAGATACCGACAAACCTTTATGGATACCACTTTTCAAAGAAAGTGATTTGTTAGAGTTAGCAAAACGCGAAAAAGGATTATCAGATATTGAATTTACACAGCAACTCTATTCTGACAAAGGTGCAAGCCTCTATAACCTTATTTGGAAACCGTTAGAAAAAGAGTTAGAAGGCATTCGAACTGTATATTATTCTCCATCGGGAATGTTGCATCAGATTTCTTTTGCGGCGGTGCCTGTTTTCTTTAACTACAAAGGCACACAAAGTGATGGCATAAAGGCACACAAAGAAACTTCTGAATTATTATTATCTGACCAATATGATTTACAATTATTAACCAGCACTCGTGAAATATTACGTCTTAAAAAGGAAGTTGCAGGTAGTTTGCCCAAAGGTAATGCTGCCATTTACGGTGGACTCTTTTACGAACCCGAAAACTATGACAACAAAACTTCCTCTCCTTTTTCTCAATTCTCAATTCTCAATTCTCAATTTTCAAATACCTCCGAGCGCGGCTTTGGAATTAGACAGAAATTTCTACCCGGAACAGAAAAAGAAGCCGAATTAATAGCGACATATTTAAATGAAAATCAAATTGATAGCCATCTGTATTTATATTCTGCGGGCAGCGAAGAAACGTTTAAACAATTAAGCGGAACAGAAACAGGCATCATTCATATTTCTACGCATGGTTTCTTTTTGGACGATATTGAAGAACAAAACAGTAATGATTTATCAAATTTGCTCGGCGGCGATGGTCGTAGCAGTAAAGCATTCAAAAATAGGCTTTTACGGTCAGGGTTGATGTTTACAGATTCAAATCGTGCCTGGACTGGCGCAGAACTCCCCGAAGGAGCAGAAGACGGCATCCTTACCGCTGACGAAATTGCTCAAATGAACCTTGTAAATACAAAATTAGTAGTTCTGTCGGCATGTGAAACAGGACTCGGCGAAGCAAAAACTGCCGAAGGTGTGTTCGGGTTACAAAGAGCCTTTAAACTTGCAGGAGTTGAAACTATTATTATGAGCCTTTGGAAAGTACCCGACAACGCTACCGCTGATTTGATGACTTTTTTTTATCAAAATTGGCTTACAGATAAAGCAACTATTAAAGAAGCCTTTACAAAAGCACAAAAACAAGTACGTGAAAAATATATTAATCCTTATTATTGGGCTGGTTTTGTAATGTTAGATTGAAAAAAGTGAATGAGTGAATAAGTGTAGGGGCGCACCCTTGCGGTCGTCCACATTATTATAAATGAGGGAATAAGTAAATGAGTGAATGAGTGAATAAGTGTAGGGGCGCACCCTTGCGGTCGTCCACATTATTATAAATAAGTGAATAAGTGTAGGGGCGCACCCTTGCGGTCGTCCACATTATTATAAATGAGGGAATGAGTAAATAAATAAGTAAATGAGTTATTAACCACTAACCACTAACCACTAACCACTAATCACTAACCACTAACCACTAACCACTAACCACTAACCACTAACCACTAACCACTAATCACTAACCACTAACCACTAATCA
>WRMI01000073.1 GCA_009777175.1 Marinilabiliaceae bacterium | reverse complement strand
AACGGTATTGACCGGGCAATACTTAAGTCCGGAGTTATTCCGATAACACTTTCATTGCAATTTGATTGGGTCACCGTGTTTTTGGCGGCGGTTCCCTGTGTGTTGGTATTCAGTTTCCTTACGGGAAGCGTGCCTGCATTGATCACAGCCAAAAGAGATATTGTAAACGTTTTAAAAGGAGAAATAAAATGATACGTCACCTAATAACATTAATATGGAACCGCAAGCGTAGCCTTGCATGGATTTTTATAGAACAAATACTTGTATTTGGAGTTATGCTGTTGGTTTTCACACTATTTGCAGAGGAACTTTCACGATATTATCAAAAAGGGAATATTGAGGTAAATAATGTTGTAAAGATACTATTTACCAATTTAGACAATGATAATTCCAATACTGAGGAAACAAACAGAGAATTTCGTTATATGGTAGAAAGTATGAAAAATTGGCATAGTGTTGAATTAGTTAGCATTAACCGAAATGGTGCAATACCCGTAACGCAAAACGCTTGGCGGGATTCTGTAAAATATATGGGTAAAAATTACAATTTAACAATTAAATATTGTGACGAAAATTTCTATAAGATATTTTCACCAAAATTAGTTGAGGGAGAATGGTTTAAAGATGTAGATGCAATATCGGATGTTTTGCCCGCTCTGATTACAAAAAATCTGTTAGATTATTGGAAATTAACAGGCAGTGCCATCGGCCAAACCGTTGAGTATAACGGAAGAACCTATCGTGTAATTGGCGTGGTTGAAGCTTTCAAAGACCGTAAAAATTCTGATCCGTTATATGCTTTATTTATTCCTACCTTTATAGATGTTGGTCATATAATAATAGACTACAAATCGTATCCTGAGTATGTAATAAAATATAAGCAAGGTATGCTGGGCGACTTTTCAAGAGCATTTGTTGCCGAGTTTTATAAAAACTTTCCGCGTGACCAATTCAAGCCGGAACTAATGGAAATTTCCAAACTAAACGACCAAACATTATTTCTTACTATGGGACTGCAACTGTATTTGATGGGTATCCCTGCTGCCTTTTTGCTAATATTTGCATTTATGGGAACATTCGGGGTAGTTTGGATGCAGTCGAAAAAGCGTATCGGCGAATTGGGTTTACGTATCGCGTTGGGCTGTCCACCTGCCCGTATGCAGCGTACTATTATAGCCGAAAACCTTATACTTACAGGTTTTGCCATGCTACCGGGTTTGATAGTTGCTGCCAATCTATTTGCTTTTGCTCAGGAAGGCTGGGAATTTCCTGTTGCAGTAGGTACGGCTGTTGTATTAATGTTGTGTTTTTCAGCATTTAGTGCGTGGTATCCTGCACGGCAAGCAGCAAAAGTGCAACCCGTAGAGGCATTGCGCGCCAATCAGTAGAATATCATTAGAATTAATTTTAGAAACGTTGATAACATTGATAATATCGGTGTTATCGGCGTTTTTTTATAATAAAAAATCCATATAATTACTTCTGTTTACGACATGAAAAATATGATTAGGATATGTTTCTGCAAATATTTTTGGTATTTTTGGCTTACGTTTTTCGTTCCATTTTATTTCGAAAGCCGTTAAAATACCGTCTGTTTCTTCAAGATAATCTATCTCTTGTTGTTGAAAATTCCTCCAAAAATAACATTTTACAAAATTTCTTTTGTTATGATTTGCTTTTATACGTTCGCTAATAAAATAATTTTCCCACAAAGCACCAACATCTTGGCGTAAACTAAGTGGAGAAAAATTTTGCAAAATGGCATTCCGTACTCCATTATCATAAAAATAAACTTTCTTTCCTTTTTTGATTTCATTGCGATGATTGCGACTATAAGCACTTAATCGGTAAATAATAAAGCATTCTTCTAATAAATCTATGTATCTCTCTACTGTTTCGGCATTTGCACGAATGGTTTGAGCCACTTCATGATAGGATACCTCGCTACCAACTTGCAGCGCCAATGCCATTAAAAGATTTTCCAATAGCGCAGGTTTACGCATACCTCCTAATGATAGGATATCTTTGTAAAGATAACCGTCAGCAAGATTAAGTAAACACTCTTTTTCTTCGCCTGCATAATTGATAACATCCGGATATGAACCGTATATCAATCTTTTTTCTAGTGCCTGTTGTTCTGCGAGTACACCATTTGCCTGCGCCAATTCACTTAAAGAAAAAGGGTACATGTAGTATTCAAATTTCCGTCCCGTAAAAGATTCTTTAATTTCACTTGCTAAATCTAACGAAGAAGAACCTGTTACCAACAATTGAACATCTTGAAATTTGTCAATAATTAGTTTCAGCGTTAAACCGATGTTTTTAACACGTTGCGCCTCGTCAATAATTACTAATTTGTGTTTTCCGATAACAGATTGTAATTTTTGAGTATTAGTATCGGTCAGTAGTAAACGTACTTCTGTTTCATCGCAGTTGAGCGACAAAGTAGAAGTTTTTATATCGGATGCTATTTGTTCGAACAAAGTAGTTTTGCCCGTTTGTCGCGAGCCAATCAAAACAATAGCCTTTCCTTTAAAGAGTTTTTGCTCTATAACTGTTTGTATCTCTCTCTTTATCATAATGTTAGAATATAATGTTCTTAAAAATATTTTGCAAAGATAAATAATTTTACGATTATAACAAAAATATTTTATGTAATTTTACGATTATAACCGAAATATTTTATGTAATTTTACGATTATAACCGAAATATTTTATGTAATTTTACGATTATAACCGAAATATTTTATATAATTTTACGATTATAACCGAAATTTTCTATATAATTTTACGATTGTGAAAAAAAAGTTTGCGCTCTTTGCGTTCTCAACTTTGCGACTTTGCGTTGAGATTTTTTTACCACGAAGTCGCACAAAGGATTCACAAAGGAACACAAAAATAGTGGTTAGTGGTTAGTGGTTAATGATTAGTTAGTGGTTGATAACTGAAAACTGAAAACTGAAAACTTCGCACTCTTTGCGTTGAGATTTTTTTACCACGAAGTCGCACAAAGGATTCACAAAGGAACACAAAAATAGCGGTTAGTGATTAGTAGGAGCAAACCTACGAAAATAATTGAAAATTTGTGTAATTCGTGGCATTTTTTAAAAAAATTTTTTTTGAGTTTATTTTGTTGTTTTCATAAAACAATTATGAGTTTATTTTGTTGTTTTCATAAAACAATTATGATTTTTTTTGTTTTTCAACCAGTTAAATGCCGTACATGAAGTAACGTCCTCGAAAAAAACAGATTTTACGGTAAATGATTTTTATCAGTTTGAAGTTGGTGGTAAAAACAAGGGCGCCAAACAGATTGCAGGGTTAGAAAATGCTTATTTAGCACTTGATAATGTTGAATATGGTTTTGGAAATAAAATTCCATTATGGATGTTCGGGTTTTTGTATTAATTTGCATTGAGATTTTTTTACCACGAAGTCGCACAAAGAACACAAAAATAGTGGTTAGTGATTAGTGGTTAGTGTTTAGTGATTAGTGGTTAATGACTGAAAACTGAAAACTGAAAACTGAAAACTTTTAACGCTCTTTGCGTCCTCAACTTTGCGACTTTGCGTTTAAAAATCTACCACGAAGGAACACAAAGGATTCACAAAGGAACACAAAAATAGCGGTTAGTGGTAAATGGCTGAAAACTGAAAAATCAATTATTTATTTGATTGGACAATAAAATTTAAAACATTGTGTACTTTGTGAAATCACTTTGCAACACTTGTGGTAAATTTTTAAAGAAGTATGGAAACAAATAAAGTAACAAAATTGAACTCTTAAAAATGGGTAAAAGGTTCTTTGTGTGGGCGATATCAGCTTCAACTAAGTTGTTCTTTGGCGAAAAAGTGTGAAAAATAAAAATAAATCGCAAATTGGCGTAATTGGACAACTTTTTGTATGTTCAAAAATGTTATTTTTGCAGCCGAATTAATTCAATACACTATGCGAACCGATACAGACGAGATTTATCGACAAAAAGTCAATCAGGTAATTGACTACATAAGTGCGAACTTACACCAGCCTTTGACAATAGATAGGTTGGCTGACTTAATTTCTGTTTCGCATCGACAACTCATTCGAATAATGAGGTATTCCTTAAACGAGAGGTTGTTTTCATACATTGCGCGACAACGTTTAGAACAAGCAGTATTGTACATGCAAACTGAGAAAACGAGTCTGACAAAACTTGCTGAAAGAGTAGGTTACGAAAATCCGCAATCATTTTCAAAAGCATTTAAAAAACAATTCGGAACACCTCCAAAAGCCTTCCTGAACGAATTACAGAAAAAGTTAGAAAATTTTAATAAAAGTTGTAGCAACCAGCAACGTCATCCTATACCCGAAATTATTGAAGAAGTCGATTTGGAATTGGTTTACATTCGGATTGTTGGAAAATACGGTGAAGAAGAGTCTTACGATGTGGCATGGAACAAACTAATTGTTTTTTTGGAAAATAATCAGGCATTATCTCCTGAAAACCGACTTATTGGAATAAGTTTCAGTAACCCTTATGTTACAAAATCAGAACAATGCCGTTTCTATGCCTGTGCATCAATACAAAAAAGAATTTTACCCAAAGGAGACTTCGGAATAATACGATTACCAAAGGGCAAATATGCCGTATATACGCTGAAAGGCAGTTATTTAGGGCTTCAAGAGTTGTACAACAACATTAGCCTTAATTTTCCGTACAAGTTACGATACGGAATGGCATTCGAGGAATACTGCAACAATCCCCGAAACACAAAAAAAGAAGTTGATTTTTTAACAAAAATTTTTATACCAATAAAATAAATCTATGGCAAGTGTAAAAGATTATAAGAAAGAATACAAGGAATTGTATCAGCCAAAAACAACGCCAACAATTGTAAATGTTGGAGAAATGCAATTTATTGCCGTTGAAGGAAAAGGCAACCCAAACGATGAAAATGGTGAATATCAACAATCAATACCCATTTTGTATGCCGTTCAATACACTATCAAAATGAGCAAAATGGGTAATAATGCACCAAATGGCTATTTTGATTATGTAGTTCCTCCTTTGGAAGGCTTTTGGTGGTTAGAGAATAACCAAGATTTTTCTTTGGAAAATAAATCTAAATATTGCTGGCTTTCGATGATACGGTTACCCGAATTTGTTGACTATAAAGTGTTTGAATGGGCTTGTCAAGAAGCATCGAAAAAGAAAATGATCGAAACACAAAAAGCACAATTTCTGAAAATTACCGAAGGATTGTGCGTTCAATGTATGCATATTGGCTCATATAACGACGAACCCAAAACACTGAAAATTATGAATGATTTTATCAATCAACAAGGTTTAAAAAGCGACCTTAGCGAAAAGAGAAGGCATCACGAAATATATCTTTCAGACCCGCGTAAAACGGACGTAGCAAAATTAAAAACTATTTTG
Organism: Marinilabiliaceae bacterium; assembly: GCA_009777175.1. Classification (GTDB taxonomy): domain Bacteria; phylum Bacteroidota; class Bacteroidia; order Bacteroidales; family Marinilabiliaceae; genus WRMI01. The sequence continues at coordinate 8,829 of WRMI01000073.1, read as the reverse complement.
AGAATACCGGTTATCAGTAAATAAGTGAATATGTGAATGAGTGAATGTGTAAATAAGTAAATAAGTGAATGAGTGAATGAGTAAATGAGTGTAGGGGCGCACCCTTGCGGTCGCCCGCCCTTAATAAATAAGTGAATGAGTGAATGAGTAAATAAGTGAATGAGTGAATGAGTGAATGAGTAAATAAGTTATTAACCACTAACCGCTAACCACTAATCACTAACCGCTAACCGCTAACCGCTAACCGCTAACCGCTAACCGCTAACCACTAACCACTAACTACTAAATTTTTAACATAAATAATTAATAATAGACAATGTCAAGAGCAACAACCAAAACAGATTTGATAATTGCCGCAAATGGGCAATTTGACAAGTTGTGGACGCTTATCGATTCGATGAGTGATGAGCAACAAAACGCTACTTTTTGCAACGAAATGACTTCGACAGGCAAAGAGGCGCATTGGAAAAGAGATAAGAATATGCGAGATGTCGTAGTGCATTTGTACGAATGGCACCAATTATTGTTAAATTGGATCAATGCTAACCGCAAAGGGGAAAACAAACCTTTTTTGCCCGAACCATTTAATTGGAAAACATATCCCGAAATGAATGTGCAATTTTGGAATAAACATCAACAAACATCTTTGATTGATGCAATAAAGATGTTAAATGGAAGCCATAAAGATGTTATAGCAATTATTGAAACATTTTCAAACGATGAATTATTTGCTAAAAAAGCATTTACATGGACAGGAACATCAACATTGGGAGCTTATTGTGTTTCAACTACTTCAAGTCATTATGACTGGGCAATAAAAAAATTGAAAATGCATATCAAAACAAGCAAATAACTGCCGGCGAAAGCCCGCTGTTAACAAAAAAGAAGCTATAAAGGAATAGGCTTAACCTGTACTACTTGTAAAAAATATTCATAGTTTCGCTGCATACCATATATCTGCGGATTGTTGTGCGTGTGCCCTTTACTGTGTACGTATGATTAATGCAGATTAAAAATTTTTTAACAAAAAATCCTTTTGTTGATTTGTATTTAAAAAATTTCATCTATTTTTGCATTCAAATTATAAAAAGAAAAAAATAATGGAAGAAAACGAAATGATATTAAAAAGTGTACTCGACAAAGCCCAAAGATGGCTTGACGGTGCGTATAATGCTGAAACGCAAGCAGAAGTTAAAGCATTAATTGAAAATCCTGACCCAACAGAACTGATAGATGCCTTTTATAAGGATTTAGAGTTCGGAACGGGCGGTTTACGTGGAATAATGGGTGCAGGCTCAAATCGTATGAATATTTACACTGCCGGAGCCGCAACCCAAGGTCTGTCTAACTATTTAATTTCGCAGTTTGCGCATCTGCCTGAAATTAAGGTAGTTATTGGACATGATTGCAGAAACAACAGCCGCTTTTTTGCCGAAAAAATGGCTGATATTTTTTCAGCAAACGGAATTACTGCATACCTTTTCGATGACCTAAGACCTACGCCGGAAATTTCCTTTACTATCAGAAAATTAGGCTGTCAAAGCGGAATCATCATTACCGCTTCCCACAACCCAAAAGAGTATAACGGCTACAAAGCATATTGGGAAGACGGCGCACAAGTGATTCAACCTCACGACGAAAATATTATAAATGAGGTAAATAAGATTAAATCCGTGGATGAGATTAAATTTAAAGGAAATCCCGAAAAAGTGAAAATTTTAAGTTCCGAAATTGATGATCTATTTTTGGATGTGATTAAAAATAATTGTTTAAATCCCGATGTAATAAAAAAACAAAAAGATTTAAAAATTGTTTTTACGCCAATTCATGGCACTACTGTTCGTATGGTTCCTGCGGCATTGAGGCGTATTGGCTTTGAAAATATTATTAACGTACCACAACAAGATGTCACAAGCGGCGACTTTCCCACCGTTATTTCACCAAACCCAGAAGAACCTGCCGCACTTAAAATGGCAATCGAAAAAGCCATTGAAACAAACGCTGAAATTGTTGCCGCATCAGACCCAGACGGCGACAGATTAGGTATTTCCATTCGAGACGACAACCAAAATTTTATTTTGCTTAACGGAAATCAAACAAATACAATTCTTACATGGTATATGATTAAGCAATGGAAAGAAAAAGGTTTACTTACTGGAAATGAGTTTACTGTGAAAACAATTGTTTCATCTGAATTGATTAAAACGATAGCGCAAAATAACGGAGTTGAATGCTTTGATTGTTACACGGGTTTCAAATGGATTGCAATGGTTATCAGAGAATTAGAGGGAAAAATGAAGTATATTTGCGGAGGTGAAGAAAGTTATGGTTTTTTACCGGGGGACTACGTTCGAGACAAAGATTCAGTTGGCTCCATTGCAATGCTTGCAGAAGTTGCTGCATGGGCAAAAGAACACGGAAAAACTCTATATCAACTCCTGAAAGAAATTTATATGGAAAATGGGTACTCCCGTGAAAGATTGATTTCAATTGTTAGAAAAGGAAAAGCGGGAGCCGAAGAAATCAACGAAATGATGACTAATTTCAGAAATAATCCTCCAATAAAATTAGGTGGCTCAAATGTTATTGCAATGAAAGATTACTTGTCATTAAAATCTTTGAACCCGCAAACAGGAAAATCAGAAACAATAAATCAGCCCGTTTCATCGAATGCGTTACAGTTTTATACCGAAGACGGCTCAAAAATTTCTGTACGCCCCTCTGGAACAGAGCCCAAAATCAAATTCTATTTCGAAGTAACCGAAGAGTTTAATAATATTGAAAATTTTGCTCAAACAATTGAAATTGCAGATAAAAAAATTGATTCCATCGTGGGGGATTTGAAATTAGTTTTTTAGAAGTGAATAAGTAAATGAGTGTAGGGGCGCACCCTTGCGGTCGCCCGCCCTTAATAAATGAGTAAGTAAATAAGTGAATGAGTAAATTAGAAAAACCTTATTTTTACCTTATTATTTCAACAAAACAACCTTAGTAGAAAAATAAGTGAATGAGTAAATTAGAAAAACCTTATTTTTACCTTATTATTTCAACAAAACAACCTTAGTAGAAAAATGAGGGAATAAGTAAATGAGTATAAAATCATTTATATGGCAAAAAAAAAGAAAAGCACAAAAAAAAGTGCCAAACAAAAAACCAAAATTGGTAAAAAAATAACTATTTGGGCATTTAAAGTTATACTGTTTTTTATTGCTTTTGTAATTGTTTTTATTGGATTAGTCTATGTTGGGATGTTTGGAAAAATTCCATCTGAAACCGAGCTTAAAAAGATAAAAACTCATTCTGCTACTGCCGTCTATTCGTCAAATGGTACAATGATAGGTAAATTTTATATCGAAAATCGTTTGACAATAAACAACAAAGATATTTCTCAAAATGTTTCAAATGCTTTGGTAGCAACCGAAGATAGCCGTTTTTTTGAACATAAAGGTGTTGATATCATTAGTACGGGGCGCGTTTTTGTGCGCACCTTGTTGTTCGGCGATAAAAAACAGGGTGGCGGAAGTACTATAAGCCAGCAATTAGCAAAAAATCTTTTTAGACGTAAGTCGCACGGATTTTTAACGTCACCTGTAAACAAAACACGCGAAATTATTATTGCAGGAAAATTAGAAAGCATCTTTAGTAAGGAAGAAATCCTCGGATTATATCTTAATACAGTTCCTTTTGGTGAAAATATTTATGGTATTGAAGTTGCTGCCAATCGTTTTTTTGGAAAATCATCATCGGCGCTGACAGTCCCTGAAGCCGCAACTTTGATAGGAATGTTGGCTGCTAATACGGCATATAATCCAAGAATTAATCCCGAAAGGTCGCTACAAAGAAGAAACTTAGTAATTGACCGAATGTGCAAAAATGGTTCTATTTCACTTGAAGAGGCTGAGAATTTCAAAGAAACACCTCTTAAATTAAATTATTCGCGCGTTGACCTCTATTTTGGACCTGCACCATATTTTATGGAACAAGTTCGTAGTGAAGCCGAAAAAATTCTCAAAGAAAAATATGGAACGCAATATGATATTTTAACGGATGGTTTAAAAATTCATACTACTTTGGATGCAACCCTACAATCTTTTGCCGTCAATGCCCTACGGACACACATGAAATATCTACAAAAAACTTTTGACGACCACTGGGGAAAACAAGATCCATGGCACGATAATCAAGCTATTTTTAAAAATGCACTCCAAAAAACAGAACGTTATAAAAGTTTGAAAACAAAAGGGTTAAGTGAAGAAGATATTATTAAAGAACTCGAAAAACCCGTCGAAATGACAATTTTTGCTTACGATGGTGAAACCAGAGTTTCCATGTCTCCAATAGATTCTTTAAAACGCTCGCTGCGTACACTACATACAGGTTTTATGGCGTTAAATCCTCAAAATGGACATGTTTTAGCGTGGGAAGGAGGCATTAATTTTAGATATTTTCAATATGACCATGTTTATGCAAAACGTCAGGTCGGTTCTACATTCAAACCTATAGTCTATGCGACTGCAATAAACAAAGGATACGAGCCGTGCGAATTTGTTTCTAATGAAAGAAGAGTTTACGAAAAATATAAAAATTGGTCGCCTGCAAATGCTGATAATAAATATGAGGGATATTATTCAATCAAAGGCGGGTTAGTGCATTCAGTCAATACCATTGCCGCTGAAATGATTGACCGTACAGGCAGCGACGAAGTTATTAAAACAGCAAGACGTATGGGAATTACATCCGAAATCCCAAACGTGCCCTCAATTGCACTCGGAACAGCAAATATTTCGCTTTATGAAATGGTTGTTGCATATTCTGCATTCGCAAACTACGGTCGTGCCGTTAAACCTGTTATTATACTGAAAATTGAAGATTTTGACGGAAATATTCTGTTTTCTGCTCCAAAAGAAGAACAACAATTTGAAAAAGCTTTTAATGACGAAACATCAAGAATAATGGTTCAAATTATGCGTGAAATAGTAGAAAATGGGACAGCAAAATCACTTCGCTCTGTTTACGGACTTCAAGGCGACTATGCAGGTAAAACAGGTACTACTCAAAACAACGCTGACGGCTGGTTTGTTGGTTTTGCACCGAATATTGTTGCAGGTGTTTGGGTTGGTGCCGAAAATCCCGCTATTCATTTTCGAACATTAGCATTAGGACAAGGAGCGCATACTGCACTGCCTGTCTTTGCACGTTTTATGCAACAAACCGAAAAATCTAAAGCACATAGTTATATCAAAAATGCGACATTTCCGCCACTGAATGAAGAGACTAAATGGGCTTTAAACTGCAATTATTATGAATTAGAAGACCCAACAATTGACTCTTTTTGGGAACAAATTTTTGGTGGCAAAGAACGTAAAAAAGATAAAGACGACAAACAAAAAGGGGGGATATTTGATTTTGTGAAAGATATTTTTAAGAAAAAATGATGTGAGTTATCAGTTTTCAGTTATCAGTTATCAGTTTTCAGTAATTAGTTATCAGTTGTTAGTGAATGAGTATTTTCCTGACATCGACACTTTTAAAAAATAATTTTTAATACACTGAATATCAATATTATAAGATTTTGGTTGTCCCAAAAATTCGTAAAAGTGGTTTAAAATGCCGATTTTACACCTTTTCAGATTTCTTTTATTCATTTCGGTAATTATTTGATATTATGTATATAACGCATTTAACTTTTGGAAAATTGAAATCTCTGTTTTATTGTTTGTATTAAGAGCTTTCAACAACAAAGGCATTCCCCAAATAATATTGCGCAAAACCCTTATTTTCAAAAAGCACCCTTAATAGAAAATCGGACACCTGCCAGTCATCCCTTATTCCCTTATTCAACTGAAAATAAGGGAATAAGGGAGAATAGATATCCGAAAAATAATGCTATTAAGGGGACCTCAAAAAAATAAGGGTTTACAAAAAAAATGAACGAATATTTTTTTTGTAAATTCTAAAAATGATGTCAGTTAAATTCCAAGAATAAAAGAACTCTGCCTTTTGGGTGTCGCATTGTCGAAGTCCGGAGTTTTTAGTTATCAGTTATCAGTGAATGAGTATTTTTATTAATTCGTAAAACAATTATTTTTTCTTTTTTTATTGAAAATTTTTAATAATATAAAACATTTTTGTACTTTTGCACTTTAAAAAAGTTTTCAGTTTTCAGTTTTCAGTTTTCAGTTTTCAGTGAATAAGTGAATGAGATAAGATTAGATTTTATTTAACAACTAAAAATATTTTAAAATGAACTCGACCGAAGAAAAGCCAACAAAAAGTGCAACAGGAAAACGCAAAAGGTTTACTATCAAAGATTTTTTGCATGGAAAAATTTTAGAATCACCATTTCTGAAAAAAAATATTCCATTTATGATTTATATGGTTTTTGTTGCTTTGATTTACATTGATAACCGTTTCAGAGTAGAATTACTACTCAAAGAGCAAATTGCTTTGTCAAATGAAATAAAAGAATTGAAATACGAGGCAATCACAACTTCATCTGAATTGATGAAAAAAAGCCGACAATCAGAAGTAGTAAATAAAGTACAAGAACATAATATTGGTCTTGAAGTATTGACAACTCCACCCAGACCCATTAAAGTAAAACAATAAAAAGTTAATTGTCGTGGATATCAAACAAAAAATAAAGTATCGTTTCAGTTTCATTTATATAATTTTGATACTTCCTGCATTATTGATTATCAAAGAACTATTTTGGCTAAAAACCTTTGACGCTGATAAATATCAATCTCCATTAAAAGGTGAGGTTAGTAATCTTATTGTCAATACCAACCGCGGTGATATTTTAGATATAACAGGGAAAAAAATAGCATGTTACGTACCCAACTACCGTATTTATATGGATATGAATGCAAGTGGTCTGACAGATGAAATTTTCAATAGAAGTTTGGATTCACTTGCACAGAGTCTCTCTCGTTTTTTCAGAGATAGAACAGCAGAGGCATACAAAAAAGAGTTACAGGCAGCACGTACCAAAAAAACACGATATTATTTAGTACATCCTCGACGAATTTCATACACTGACCTACAAGTTGTCAAAAATTTTCCGATATTTAAGTTAGGTAGGAACAACGGCGGATTTATCACCGAACAAAATGACCACCGCGAGTTGCCCTTCGGTTCGCTTGCCGCACGTACCATTGGAAAACTTTACGGCGAAGGCACAAAAGGTGGTATGGTTGGAATAGAAAACGCATACGATGACATCTTAAAAGGTGTCGAAGGTCTTGCCGTTTTGAGAAGAATTTCTGGAAATTGGATACACGAAGTTGTGGTTAAGCCCATTGAAGGCTGTGATGTAATTACTCATCTTGATATTTCTATTCAAGACGTTGCAGAACATGCCTTGCGAAAACAACTTGTTAAACATGATGCCCGATATGGTGTCGCAATTCTGATGGAAGTACAGACAGGTGCCATTAAAGCAATCGTTAATTTACACCGCAAAACACAAGGAATTTATATCGAAGACCACCTTAATTATGCCATTGCTGAAAGCACTGAACCGGGCTCAACCTTTAAACTTGCCTCAATGCTCGTACTTTTAGACGATGCAGGTATCAATATCAACGATAGCATTGAAACAGGAAACGGTACTTATACTTATTACGACAGAACAATGAGCGATAGCCACGGATATGGAACGATTTCTATTAAAGAAGCATTCGAAAAATCCTCTAATATTGGTATTTCAAAACTTGTTGTAAGTAATTATAAAGATAATCAGCGCCGTTTTATTGACAAGCTATATAAAATGGGACTAAATAAACCCTTAGGAATAGAACTTAAAGGAGAAGGTGATCCTGTTATCAAATATCCGGGAGATGTCTCATGGTCAGGAATCTCACTTCCGTGGATGTCAATAGGTTATGAAGTTAAGATGGCACCAATTCAAATACTTGCTTTATATAATGCAGTAGCGAACAACGGAAAAATGATGCGCCCAATGTTCGTTAAAGAAGTTACTAGAAATGGAAAAATTGTAGAAAAATTTGACCCAATTGTCTTAAATTCAGCAATTTGTTCAAAAGCAACTATTCAAACAATGCAAGAATTATTAGTTGGTGTTGTAGAAAACGGAACTGCAAAAAATATCAAAAACGAATTTTATTCAATAGCGGGCAAAACAGGAACGGCACAAATTGCAAAAGGAACAGAAGGTTACAAAAGTGGTGGAGTGGAATATCAGGCTTCTTTTGTTGGATATTTTCCTGCTGGTAACCCTAAATATTCGTGTATTGTAGTCGTAAATGGTCCCTCGAACAATGTTTATTACGGAAATGTGGTGGCAGGTACGGTTTTTCGCGAAATCGCCGATAGAGTTTATGCTTCCGACTATCGACTTAACAGGCAACCACTTTTGTCTGAAATTGAATGTCAAGGAGTTTTTCCTTTTTCAAAGGGCGGAAAATTAGAAGAACTGTCAATAATTTGTAAAGAACTTAAAATTAATTCAATATCTCATAACAACATTATCGATTGGGTAACAACACAAGCAACTGATTCTGCAATAATTATCAAACCTAAAGCAATAACAGACGGTTTAGTTCCATCCGTTATAGGAATGGGCGCAAAAGATGCTGTTTCTATTTTAGAAAATCTTGGTTTAAACGTTAGAATACAAGGAGTTGGAAGAGTAGTTTCACAATCATTGAAAGCAGGAACGAAATTTAAAAAAGGCGATACTGTGTTTATTGGATTAGGATAAATTAGTGGTTAGTGGTTAGTGGTTAGTGGTTAGTGGTTAGTGGGTAGTGGTTAGTGGGTAGTGGTTAGGGGTTAGGGGGTTGGGGTTTGTGGTTAGGGGGTCGG
>WRMI01000072.1 GCA_009777175.1 Marinilabiliaceae bacterium | reverse complement strand
GTGGCGTAGTCGCGCATATTGCCTTTGATGTCGGGGTTGCTGTCGCGCCATTCCTTAGCGGTCATTCCAAAAAGGGCAACATTCAAAACGTCGGCTTCGCTGGCGTAAATGAAATTTATCTGCTCTTTTGTCAGTTCTTTGGGTACGAGGTTACGGCTGATTGCGGAAGTGTGAATGTGGTAGTTGATTTTTGCTAATTCGCGTTCAGCACTCCAACCTATGGCTTTTTGTTCTTCTATTTTCAATCGCTTAAACTCGGTAACGAGATAGAGTTTAAATTCCGAAGAAATCCACGAGGCAAATTCAAATGCAATATCTTCGTGTGCGTAAGTTCCACCGCCTGAACCTTTTTTTGTGAAAATTCCGATAGCGTTTGTGAGTTCTACCCAACGTGTGGGGCTCATTGTAAAGGCATTGCTACCCGCTTCAATCCAAAGGGGGTCGAATTCGACCCCTTTGAAATTGGGATTATTCAGTTTTTCCCAAAGTCCCAAAAATTCAATAGTGCTACGGTTTCGTAACCAATTTTTAACGACATCTTTCGGCTCAACAGGGTTTTTGTACCTCGCTATGTCTGTTATGCAGATATAGTCCTGATTATCGGGCTTGAAAAATATTGTTATTTCTGTGCCTTTGACGATTATTTTTTCTTTTTTTGCCATTTAATTATCTGTTAAAAAATTATAAACGCAAAGTTAATAAATTTATTTTGAATTACAGCGAAAATAAAATCAGTCCGTACAACTACCCACACGTTGTCTGGAGCGTGGGCGGAAAAAGCAAGTGAACGGCGTGAGCCGTTCACTTGCTTTGACTTTGTTTTGGTTTTACCGAGGTCAGTAAAACCTATTTTTTTAGGTTTGTCCTAATCTCTCATGCTGAAAAAGCAAAGCATCACGATTGAAAAAATCGTTAAGGTCGTTGTCGCCGCAGTCAAAATCTGAAATAACTCTTTCTGATGACAATTCTAAAAAACTACAATCCTTTATTAAGTTCATGAATTGCCTGTTTTCTGATAAATTGCTCTAATTCTTCGCGCACTTCTTGTGACTGAGGACATTTTAGTGGTTCTTCCAACGATTGATGCCATCGTCCATAAAACTCTACTGCCTCTTGTCCCTCAAGTACAGGCGCAAATCTAATAGGTATAGCCATTATAATTTCAGATTATGGTTTAGGAAATGTTTCATTTTTTTGAAAAGATTTTTGTTTTTTTATTACCCAAAATTTATTTTCATATCAAACCATTTTCTTTTAAGATTTTAAGAATTTGTTCATTGGAAAGGTCGGTTATTTTGGCAATGGTATCTATTGAAAGTCCATTATTATGACCTCTGATAATAGTCTCTTTCTTTTCTTTTTCTAAGCCTATGGCTTCGCCTTTTTCTAAGCCTATGGCTTCGCCTTTTTCCAAACCTATGGCTTCGCCTTTTTGCATGCCTATGGCTTCACCTTTTTGCATGCCTATAGTTTCGCCTTTTTTTAAGCCTTTTTTCAAGCCTTTTGCTTCACCTTTCTTTTCGCCTCTCTTTTCACCTCTCTTTTCACCTTTCAGTTCGGCGGTTTGCATTTCGCTTTTTCTATCTGCTAACGCTATCAGTTCTGCTTCGTATTCCGCTTTCTGTTGAGGTGTCATATTAAGCATGTCCAATTTTTCGCCCGCAGCCTGTATGCCTGCTGCCGTAAACTCGCTTTTTACAACAGAGTTTTTCAATACATAAACCCACTCGTCAAATTTACTCTTTGATGGCTTTTTGGGTACAAAATCTCTTTTCCTGTTTTTATTCTTCATTTGGCGCTCCTCTTCATTCTCAAAATTGTAAGGAAGTATCAGAAAATATTCAGGATGAATATGTTTTGGTGCCCCTCGAGGATCTAAATTTTGAGAAAATGGTATTACTTCGTCATAATGAATACCTTTAAACTCTTTCAAATTTGCCGTGAATACGTATTCGTCTTCGGCGTTCAAGCCATAATAGGAAATATTGATGGAATATACCTTCTTTATGTCATACTTCTTGCCTATCTTGATCTGCTCAACAACTGCCTTACATGCGTTGAACAAGATTTTTCCCATAAAGTCCACCTTGTCAAGATATTGTATCTCAAAAACGGCTAACTCGCCATCGTCTATTTTTGCCTTCAAATCTATCCGACTAACTTTACCGGTATTTCTTACATTTCTTACTTTCCCCGTTTTTCCTGTTTTTTTATCTATTGTTGCAGGGATAGTAGGATTGATTTCGCTTTCTAAAACTTCTTGCACCGTGACGTTCTTTTCAAGCAATTCGGTTAAAAATCCACTCAAAATATCAAAATTTGCCTTGTCACGCAAAACATTTTTGATGGCATAATCAAAAGAAATTATTGTTCTTTCCATATTTTTCTATTTTATTTATTTGGCAAAAATAATATGTTTTATTTATTTGACAAAATTTATTTTAAAAATTTTTTACTATCTAAATGTAATGAGTCCCATCCTAAAAATAGACAAAGAATGCACAAAGATCACAAGTTGATATAAATACTTTGTGGTAAAACAATATTGCTTTTGGGAGAATCATTGTTTTTTTTATATTTATTATTTATTTTAACGCAAAGTCGCAAAGTTGAAAACGTAAAGGACGTTAAAAGTTTTCAGTTTTCAGTTATTTTTTGTGTTCCTTTGTGGTTAAAAGAAATTTTCGTTTCTTATGAATAATGCAAGTTAAGGTTTATGAAGTTATCAGGAAAGTAAGTTAATATTTGTTGCAAATTTACAGAAACGGATTGATAATAGATAATTTATTGTCAACTTTCATTTTATGCTGCATGTCTTCCGAGTATAATATATTGCGCCCGCTTTCCAAAGCTGCGGCAACAATAATTGCGTCAAATATCTGAAAATCGTAACGATATATTAGCATATCTGCTGTCTGCAGAGTTTTGATATCAACAGCATAAAAATCACAATGCCTTAAATTAGGTAAACAAGCATTCATAATCGCCGCTTTGGGAATTTTAAACACTCGTTTCAACACACTTATGTATTCTGACACAACTTGTGAACAGACTACCGGCGAGAGAATAATCAAATCTCTTGCGATGCTTTGCTTATCGCTATCATTATTGTCGTGGCTATATATCAGAATATTTGTGTCTAATGCAACTCTATTCATATATATTTGCTTCATCTCTGTTAAACTTAAATCCCGACAAATCGACCAAATAATTATTTAATTCGCTGTCGAGTTTTTTCCTTTTTTCTGAAATGGTTTCTTCTTTTTCGACAACGGCTTTTTTGAAAAAACCTAACGAAAGGATGTACTCCAATGTCTTTTGCGCTCGTACATCGCAATAATCATATTCTAATGTTATGCTACTCATATATTTATCTACATTTATTTTGAAAATTTTCGAGCGGCAAAGATACGAATAGTTTTATTAATAACAAACAAAATTTTTTTTGTTTTTTGTTTGAAAAATTTTCACTTCAAACCTAAAAATTATAAAAATGTTATAATTTTTTCTTATTTTTGCAAAAAATTTTTAATCAAAAAATTATGAGAAAGTTTAATGTAACAGGGAATTGTGTTCCTAATATGCACTACATGGTTGATATAAGCGAGAAAGTAGAGCAAATATTCCAAATGGTAGAAGGCGCAAAATATTTCACAATCAATCGTGGTCGTCAGTATGGCAAAACTACCACTATCGGTAGATTAAAAAAACGATTAATTGATGAGGGCAGTTATATTTGTGCGAGTATTAGTTTTCAATATTCAAACGATAAAATGTTTGAAAATGAAGGGAGTTTTTGTCAGGGGCTACTTAGCCGAATTAACCGTTCACTAATGATGGAAAATAAAGAAGAAGCACTACTATGGCTTGATGATAGCGTTACCGACTTTTGGAAGTTAAGCAAATTTATTTCAAAAAGATGCAAAGAAAAAAAAATAGTATTGATTATCAACGAAGTAGACGAAGCAGCAAACTATAATCTATTTGTTAGGTTTCTCCAGCTTTTGCGAGAAAAGTTTCAAATGAGAACTGCTAGTAGAGACTATACTTTTCACAGCGTCATTCTCGTCAGCGTCCGCGATGTCAAGAACTTAGATTATGTTTCGGGTGACACCGTCAGGAGCTCCCCATGGAATATTGCCTCAAATTTTGATATAGATATGTCATTTTCAGCTCCGGAAATTGAAACCATACTGATTGAATATGAAAACGACCATCATACGGGTATGGATATCAGCGAGATAGCAAACGAAATTCGTTTTTACACAAACGGTTATCCATATTTGGTTTCGAGAATTTGCCAATTTATTGATACTGATTTAGATAGAAACTGGACTATTGATGGTGTTCAAGATGCTATAAAAATGATATTGAAAGAAAATAGTGCTTTTTTCGCTGAGATGTTTAACATAATAGAAGAAAATGAAGATTTCAGAAATTTGTTGTTCGATTTGACGTTTGCCAATATATATTTATCTTACAACCCACACGATCCTGTAAGCAAAACAGGGTTAATGTATAGTTATTTAGGAAAACAGGGTTATAAATTAGCGGTGCACAACAAAATCTTTGAAATTCGTATTACCAACTATTTTATTGTAACGAATTTGAGAAAATGGAGAGAAACTAATCTTATTCTAACTCCTGTTAGTGAAATAGTCAAAGATGGAATTTTCAACATGGAACTTTGTTTGACAAGATTTAATAGTTTTTATTCCGAAATATATACCGCAAAAGACCTAAAATTCCTCGAAAGAGATGGAAAATTAATTTTCCTAACTTACTTAAAGCCACTAATCAACGGTTTCGGTTTCTATCATTTTGAATCTGAAACACGAGACTTTGGTAGAATGGACTTGGTAGTAGATTTTCTTAAACAACAATTTATCATTGAGTTAAAATTATGGTACGGCAGCAGCAAGCACGAGGATGCATACGACCAACTTGCAAACTATCTGAAATCAAAAAATATGGAGTGCGGATACCTGATAACATACGATTTCCGCAAAAAAAGAGACCCTTTATTACATGAAACTCAATGGGTAAATTGGAAAGGAAAACGTATTTTTGATGTAATTTTGAGGGTTGGAGAGGAGGAATGAGGTTTTATGATTTCTTTGAGCGCAAAGACGCAAAGGAAGCAAAAAAATACCAAACTTCGGATATATCCCGAGTTGTGCTTGCGCTAACTCTTGGTTATCTACGTTGCACTCATTTCAATAAATTCAATATATCGCTTTGCGGAGTGCTGCTGGGTATTGAATACACTACCGTTTCTTGTGGTATTGGTGTCGTTAAGATACCCGCTTTTGGATTTGTTCCCAAAACTCATTGTGTCTCCACGTACTAATCGCGAGTCTGGCTATTCAATTACAAACTGCACTTCTTCTCAGCATTTCACATTGCACTCGGTATGCGTGCAATGTAGATAACCCCGAATAAGCGTCCTCTCTACTAACCATTACTGAGTTTGTTTTATGAAACAATATTAGATTGAAATTTAGGTTTATCTCATTCACTCATTCCCTCATTTACTCATTCACTGAAAACTGACTACTAAATACTCACTACTGACTACTAAATACTGACTACTGACTACTAAATACTGACTACTGACTACTAAATACTAAATACTGATTACTGAAAACTAAATACTGAAAACTAAATCCTCCTATTAAAAACTTTCTCAAAATTTTCAAAAATTAGAAGTTTCAATTCGTCCACGGTCATTTTTTTAAGGTCGGCGGCGCGTAAATATAAATCTTCAATTGATTTGGCGTTTTCATCGGTTTCTAAGAAAAAAGAGTTTAGAGGAACTTCAAATAAGGCATCAATTGCTTTACTATCTTTGAAAAAAATTGATTTTCCAAAAGATAGCATAAGACCTGTTTCAACAAGTTGCTTTGCTAATTGTGGATGTCCCGAAAATCCGTGAATAATCCATTTTTCACTTGGTTGGATATCTTTGAATAGAGCAATTATTTCGTTAAAATAGCCTACACTGTGGATGATTAGTGGTATTTTGTTTTTTTCTGATAGTTCAACATGCTTAATAAAAATTTCAGTTTGTACGGAAAATGGAATATTGATATTTTTATCGAAACCGCACTCTCCAATGGCAAATAGTTCTTTATCTTTTTGAATGGTAGATAAAAGTTCAATATCGGAGGCATCTTTAATATCCCAAGGGTGAATTCCACAACTGAATGGAGTTTTCGGAAATAAAATTTGTTTAAAACGTTTGAGTCTGTGGTTAAAAATTGAGAAGTTTCTTGTATTCTTATTGTTTTTATGTGTGTGAATATCAATAAATTGTATTGGCATTTTTATATTAAAATTATTAGTAACAAATTATATAATTGGCTTAGCAACAAAAGTGTCAATTAAATCAAATTTTTTGCAAAAATAGAAAAAATTTTTTAAGCCCAAGCCTATTAAGTAAAAAATAGTGCAAAAAAGTTAAGTCCACATATAAAAGTCATTACGAAGAAAAATAAGAGAAATAAATTATAAATCACTACAATTGAGCATTTTGTGTCTGATAACTGATAACCGATTACTAAATAAACGTAACAAAAGAATAACAATTTTGTAACAATTTTGTAACATTTAAAAAAGTATTTTGCGGTCGAAATAAATAGAGATTATTTTGAAAAAATTTTTTGAGAAAATAGTTGAAAGTATATTCACAATCAGCGGATTAGTAACGAGTATCGTTATTGTGTTGGTTGTGATTTTTCTCTTTTCAGGGGGGCTTAATCTTTTTCGGTCACAAGCCATTGAAGAAGGATATGTGGTCGCATTAAACCATTTTAATCCGATAGATGCCCTTTCACCTGCAGATTTAAAAGATATTTTTGACCAAGAAAAAACAAATTGGGAAGAATTTGGAAGTATAAACGAGGAAATTATCGTTTTTCGTATCAACGACATAACTAATTATTTTTCAGACGAAGAACTCGGCGATGATTTTGAATTTGTTCCTGCTCGAATTTCACAATTAATTAGCGAGAACAGAGGAATGATTGCTTTTATTCCCAAAGAATATGTTTCAGACAATTTCAGCGGAAAAGAAATTGATGGAGGAAATATCTCATTTTCAGATGTTTTTGCGGGTAAAGAGTGGCTACCAACCGCAACGCCTGCTCCATTATTTGGACTTTTGCCTTTAATTACAGGTACATTGTGGGTCAGTTTTGTTGCCATATTGATTGCGTTGCCATTTGGGCTGTCGGTTTCTGTTTTTATGTCGGAAGTAGCAAATGAAAATTTGCGAGGCTTTTTAAAACCTGTAATAGAATTATTATCAGGTATTCCGTCTGTGGTTTATGGATTTTTTGGTTTGGTGGTGGTTGTGCCGTTAGTACAACAAATTTTTAACATAGATGTCGGAGAAACAGGACTTACAGGAAGTATAATTTTAGCAATAATGGCGTTACCGACCATCATAACTGTTTCAGAAGATGCAATGCGTAATTGTCCGCGTTCCATGCGGGAAGCGAGCTTGTCATTAGGCGCAAATCGTTGGCAAACAACATATAAAATAGTCATTCCTTATTCTATTTCGGGGATTACGTCGGGAGTTGTACTTGGAATTGGAAGAGCAATCGGCGAAACAATGGCGGTTTTAATGGTAACAGGAAATTCAGGAGTGATTGCAAGAACAATTTTGCAACCTTTGCGTACTATTCCCGCAACTATCGCAGCAGAACTCGGAGAAGTATCAGCAGGAAGTTCCCATTATCAAGTCCTCTTTTTATTAGGAATTATCCTATTTTTTATAACATTGATTATCAACACTTGTGTAGAATATGTTTCAGCGAAAAATAGATTTTAGTTGTTAGTTATCAGTTATCAGTTATCAGTGAATGAGTGAATAAGTGAATGTGTAAATGAGTGAATGAGCAAGAAAGCATTCCGTTAGGCGATGCATTGAGCTTGTCGAAAATGAATGCAACGCTTGGTAGAAAAATGAGTGAATGAGAAAAAGAGTCATTAATCACTAACCATTAATCACTAACCACTAACCACTATATTTTCGACCTTGAGTTAAAACAGAAACAAATATTAGTAACTTCTTAAGCACCAAATGTTTTTAGAAAATGAGAATTAAGAATTATAAATTACCGGGTACCGTTCACCGTGTATCCTGAACCATGATAAAAAATATGAAACCCAGAAATAATATCGTAAACACAACACCAGCAAAAAAAACTTCTCCGCAATATGAAGTAAAAAAGAAGTTTATAGAAAAGTTTGCATTCGGGCTTGTTTCATTGTTTAGTTTATCAATAGTAGGAATTTTGGTTGTTATTCTTTCCTTTATTATTATAAAAGGTATCGGCGTAATCAATTGGGAATTTCTTACTACTTTCCCAACTGACGGAATGACCAAAGGTGGTATTTTGCCCGCCATTGTAGGAACATTTTGCCTATTAATAGGAAGTGCAATTTTTGCTTTTCCAATAGGAATTATGAGTGGTATTTATATGAACGAGTATGCTCCGAAAGGTGTTTTTGTCCGATTTATACGAATGATGACCAATAATTTAAGCGGAATACCCTCAATTGTTTTTGGATTGTTTGGAATGGCGTTTTTTGTCAATAAGTTAAGTTTTGGAAACTCTATTTTAGCAGGTTCGATGACGTTAGGATTACTATGTTTACCATTGGTTATCAGAACAACAGAAGAAGCATTAAAGGCAATTCCCGACACTTTTCGTGAGGGTAGTCGCGCATTGGGAGCGACAAAACTTCAAACGCTTTTCAGGGTAATTCTTCCAATGGGAACGCCAAATATTGTTACAGGACTGATACTTTCTATCGGGCGTGTATCGGGTGAAACTGCACCAATTTTGTTTACCTGCGCCGCTTTTTTCTTACCGAAACTTCCGAAAAGCATTTTCGACCAATGTATGGCATTACCATATCATTTATACGTGATCTCGACAAGCGGTGGCGACTTAGAAGCACAACGACCAATCGCATACGGAACCGCTTTAGTGTTGATTATCATTGTCTTATTTATAAATATGACCGCAAATATTTTAAGACGATATTTTGCCAAAAGAGTTAGAATGAATTAGATGTTAGAGTTTAGATGTTAGAGCTTAGAGTGTAGATATTAGAGTTTAGATATTCAGAACTCCTGATTTTGCCCAAAATCGATTGTCGCAAATTTGTATCTAAAAAACCTAATTTTTTCTTAATTCTCCAAACAAAACAACCTCAGTAGTCCTCCATGCACCCCACACAACAGCACTCGGTACGAGCGCAACGTAGAAAACCCCGAGTTAGCGTAAGCGCAACTCGGGGGGAACAAACCCTTTGCGTCCTCAACTTTGCGACTTTGCGTTAAAAATAAATTATATGAATAATGTAGGCTAAATTAATAAAATTATGTTTCAAATTTTTTTATTTAGAAAAAAAAATCTATTTTTACAAAAATTTTATTTGATTTTTATACCTAAAATATTGATATATGGCTGATTATAAAAAATTATTCCTTTGAAAAAAAATATTAATTAGCACACTGATGACACTGATGACACTGATTTACACAGATAAAAAGATTGAAAAATATTTTCATAATGATTTGACTGATAAAATTCTAAAAGCATTTTATAAAGTTTATACAGAATTAGGATTTGGATTTTTGGAAAATGTTTATCAAAATGCATTATTCTTTGAATTAAAAAATAATGACCTAAAAGTAGAAGCACAAAAAGCAATAAAAGTCTATTATCAAAATATTGTTGTTGGAAATTATAAAGCAGATTTGTGCGTAAACGATGTTGTTATTTTGGAATTGAAGGCTGTTGAATGCTTGGTAGAAGAATACGAATTGCAATTAATCAATTATCTGAAAGCAACTAATATAGAAATAGGATTATTGTTGAATTTTGGAAAAAAGCCTGAAATAAGAAGAAAAATTTTCACTAACGATAGAAAAAAACAATTTATAATAGAAGAAAATCAGTGAAAATTCCGTGTAATCAGCGTCATCTGTGTGAAAAAAAATATAAATAATAAATAACATGGCATTAAGTTGGAACGAAATCAAAGAACGCGCATTAAATTTCTCGAAAGAGTGGGCAGATGCCGCAAACGAAGAGGCAGATGCTAAATCTTTTTTAGACGCATTTTTTTATGTGTTTGGTATATCGCGAAAAAAAGTTGGAACTTTTGAATATCGCGTAAAAAAACTATCTGATACTGACGGTTATATAGATATGTTTTGGAAAGGAACCTTACTCGCTGAAATGAAAAGTAGAGGCAAAAACCTCGAAAAAGCATTCCAACAAGCGTTAGAATATACTTATGGACTCGAACAGCACGAACTACCTAAATATATTCTTGTTTGCGATTTTGATATTTTTAAACTTACAGACCTCGAAGATAAAAATACCCACGAATTTAAATTGCAAGACCTCGTTAACAACGTGCATCATTTCGGTTTTATGCTTGGTTATCAAAAAAAAGAATATAAAGAGCAAAACCCCGCTAATATTAAGGCAGCAGAACTAATGGGTAAACTTTATGATAGATTAGAAGAAATTGGTTACTCGGGACATCCGCTTGAATTATATCTTGTTAGAATACTTTTTTTGCTTTTTGCCGAAGATACAACAATATTTGAAAAAGATTTGTTTCAAGATTTTATTGAAAGGCGTACAAACAAAGATGGTAGCGACCTCGCAGCAAAATTACAAGAATTGTTTCAAGTATTAAATACCCCAAAAGAAAAGCGTTTTAAAACCTTAGACGAAGATTTAGATGCATTTCCTTATGTAAATGGTAAATTATTTGAAGAAATTTTGCCCACAGCAAGTTTTGACAGAGCAATGCGGCACGCATTATTAAATTGTTGTTATTTAGATTGGAGTGAAATTTCACCCGCTATTTTTGGCTCAATGTTTCAAAGTGTGATGAACCCAAAAGAACGCAGAAACTTAGGCGCTCACTACACAAGCGAAAAGAATATACTTAAACTTATTAAACCACTTTTTTTAGACGACCTGTGGAATGAATTTGAAAATGTTAAAGATAACAGAAATAAACTTGTTGATTTTCACAAAAAAATTAGCAAACTAAAATTTTTAGACCCCGCTTGCGGTTGCGGAAATTTTCTAGTGATTACATACCGAGAACTGCGACTATTAGAATTGGAAATTTTAAAAGTGTTATACAAACAAGGACAAAAGTTTTTTGACGTTAGCGCACTCATTTTATTAGATGTAGATAATTTCTATGGCATTGAATATGAAGAATTTCCCGCACGTATTGCAGAAGTTGCCATGTGGCTTATTGACCATCAAATGAATATGAAAATTAGCCACGAATTTGGTCAATATTTCGTGAGACTGCCGCTGAATAAATCGGCTAAAATTATGCAAAGGGACGCATTGAATATTTCGTGGCAGTGGCTTTTGAACCCGATAAACACCTATACAATTAGTGCTGACCATGCTGATATTTATGTACTTAGAGAGCCGGAAGCTCCCTACGGAAACTACGGTAAGATTAATGTTGAAACAAAATCTTATTCAATTCATTCTGAAAAACCTGAGGAGCCAGACGAAATAAAATTTGACTACATTTTTGGAAATCCGCCTTTTATTGGCTCGCGAATGATGAGCAAAGGGCAAAAAGCAAGTTTAAATAGCGTTTTTAATTTTGCAAAAAACACGGGCGAATTAGATTATGTAACGGGTTGGTACATTAAAGCAGCACAATATATTCAAGATACTAAAACCAAAGTTGCTTTTGTTAGTACAAATTCTATTGTTCAAGGGTTGCAAACTTCTATTTTGTGGGGTCAAATGTTCAATCAATACAACATAAAAATTCATTTTGCGCACCGGACTTTTAAGTGGAGCAACGAAGCAAAGGGAAATGCATCGGTTTATTGTGTTATAATAGGTTTTGCAAACTTCGACACCCCAAACAAAAGAATTTTTGAATATGAAGACATAAATGGCGACGCACACGAAATTAAAGTTAATAACATTAATCCATATCTTATTGACACAAAAGATGTTTTCATCGAGAGAAGACAAAATGCTATTTGTAAAGTACCCGAAATGTGTTTTGGGAATATGCCCGCTGACGGTGGTGAATTTCTGTTTACAACCGACGAAAAAAATTTATTTTTAATAAATGAACCTCAAGCAGAAAAATATTTTAGAAAATTTATTGGTTCTCATGAATTCATCAACAACATTGAACGATGGTGTTTATGGCTGTTAGACATAAATCCTACAGAATTGAAATCTTTAAGTTTTGTTTTAGATAGAGTTCGTAAAGTTCAATATATAAGAGAAAAATCATCTCGACCACATCTTGCGCAAATACCCCATTTGTTTGCTCAAATTACACAACCTATGGATATAGATTATATTGTTGTTCCTAGTGTTTCCTCTGATAGAAGAAAATATATTCCAATGGGATTTGAAAAATCAAATGTAATTACAAGTAATCTAAATTTAATAATTCCTAACGGAACTTTATATCATTTCGGTGTATTAATGTCAAAAATGCACATGGTATGGGTACAAACTGTCTGCGGGCGTTTAGGTAACGGCTATCGTTATTCAAAAGATATTGTTTATAACAATTATCCATGGGCAGAAAATCCCACCGAAAAACAGGTTCAAACAATAGAAACCGCAGCACAAAAAGTGTTAGATGTACGTAATCAATTTCCAAACAGTTCTCTTGCCGTCCTTTATGATCCTCTAACAATGCCTCCTGTATTAGTAAAAGCACACAAAGAGTTAGATAAAGTTGTTGATTTATCATATCGTTCGCAACCATTTCCAAGTGACGCTAACCGAATGGAGTTTCTGTTTGGACTCTACGAACAATATACAAAAGATTTATTTACAAAAGAGAAAAAGAAGAGGAGGAGGTAGTGGTTAGTGGTTAGTGGTTAGCGGTTAGTGGTTAGCGGTTAGTGGTTAGTGGTTAGTGGTTAGTAGTTAGTTGTGAGTAGTCAGTAGTGAGTAGTCAGTATTCAGTAGTGAGTAATCAGTAGTGAGTAGTCAGTTGTGAGTAATCAGTAGTCTATTATGTAGAGGAAACCAAAATGTCTTACAATTTGGTTTTTTGCATTCGGTTAGGCGATGCATTGAGCTTGTCGAAAATGAATGTTTCGCTTGGTAGAAAATAATTCCAAAATCATAAAAACGCATTCTGTTAGGAATGCGACCAAATTCAGAACTCCTGACTTGGCATTTTCTATTAACTTAAATTCAGAACTCCTGACTTGGCACGAACACCATTGTCGCATTGTCGAAGTCATAAAGAAAATATTTCAAATCGTTTTTGGCATCTGTATGGGCGACCCTTGCGGTCGCCTTGAATGATATGGAGATAGACATTGTAGGGGCAACCCTTGCGGTTGCCCAAAAAAAAATAAAAAGGGCGAGAGTTGTCGAAAATAAAATATAACGAAGAGGATTGTGTAGAATAAAACGGGCGAGGGCAAGCCTCGCCCCTACAATACTGCATTCGGGATGATAATTGTGCGACCGCAAGGGTCGCACTCACAATGATACCTATAGTGAGACTATGAATAGTTTTTATGAATAATAGAGGTTAATAAGGTAAAAATAAGGTTACTTTTTGAAAAAGGTAAAATAAAACACTGAAATCCAATAATATAAATATTGGATAAAAATTTAATCGGTTATTCTTATTTTATTTTATTAGAAACATCTATTATAAATCGTTTTGTTTCAGTAGTTCTATTTTCATCAGTTCAAAAATATCCTGCCATGGCTTAAGGTATAGACCACTATTTCTATCAGCAAGTTGAGTAAAAGTATGGGAACTATAAAAAAGATTTATAGCTTTAAGCATGTCACTGCCCGATTCAGTTAGGGCAGTAATAACTAATTTGGCAATTTCTTCCATCTCGGGAAAACCTATATTTTCAAGCAGTTTTATTGCGCTAAGCGATTCAGTGGTGCAAAGGCAAATTTGATGGGTATTTTCTCTATAAGTAAGTTTTTCAATAAGGTATTCCATGGAAATTTTACCTTTTTCGTACAATTTAATTTTGGAGGTTACCCAATCATTTGCTATTGGACCTTCAACTATATCGTAATGATGTGCGGGTTTAGGAATGTTTGGGTCTCTATTCATCATAACAAACTCTACCCATTGGCGGCTCGGTTTCGGGAAACGTAGAACCTTATAAATAGTGTCTGAAAAGGCTGTTTCGTAAAACATAAATTCTGTTACCACTGGGGCTGCATTGTGTTCACGTGCAATACGTTCTGCCCAACGCTCCGCATGTTTTTGGATATTAGTAACATAAAATCCTTTGCCAAAATCCTTATTTTCTTCCGCTTGAGACAAGTTAATTGTTTCAATTCGGGTATAACTGCCGTGATATACTTTCATCAGAACGTCCCCCCTTGATTACGACAAACCGTCAATAGCGTCCGTACAGTGTAATAAGGATTTTCAGTATGCTCCACATCGTAAAATTCATTCAAAAAATCAATGCCTCCGTATTTTTTTAAGTAAGTATATGCTTTTTGTACAGGCAATTTGTAACTAGCTGCAAACTCGAATATAATCATATTCATATATTCAATCCAATTCCGATTTTCTTTATTTATTTTCATCTTGTTCAATTTTTAGCCACGAATTATTTGATTTTGTTATCGTATATATTGAAATATTTGCTTGTGTGTATTAAATTTAAAATTTTAATTTTTCTTCTGTATTGTCATTTTCATTCAAAATACTCTTTTAAACGAAAAAAAATGAATTTTGTTTTGAAATTTTTGATTTATTTTATTTTTTGAAATTCTCTCCTCTCTAACCTGTATTATTCATAAAGAAAATATTTCAAATCGTTTTTGGCATCTGTATAGGCGACCCTTGCGGTCGCCTTGAATGATATGGAGATAGACATTGTAGGGGCAACCCTTGCGGTTGCCCAAAAATAAAATAAAAAGGGCGAGAGTTGTCGAAAAAAAATATAACGAAGAGGATTGTGTAGAATAAAACGGGCGAGGGCAAGCCTCGCCCCTACAATACTGCATTCGGGATGATAATTGTGCGACCGCAAGGGTCGCACTCACAATGATACCTAGTGTTTGGAAGTAAAGGGTTTATTATCCTATAAAACAGTCCTATACACCGTTTTTTCACCCTCGAATATTTTTGCTTATCGACAAAAAAAAGTTACATTTTTCCCC
>WRMI01000071.1 GCA_009777175.1 Marinilabiliaceae bacterium | reverse complement strand
CACCTTTCCTAATATATGGCTTAGATGCAGAAGTATTTATTGCAATAACTGCATTTTCAATAGTGGCATTGGTTAAAATTACGCTGCCCTGATTTTGTGGGCTTTGAGGAGTGGACATGGAGCCGTTGACGATTATGCCTTGCCAAAATTGTTTATCTTCAAAACCTGTTATTTTTCCACCATTTATTACCAATTTGCCGCCAGTTTGAACTGTAATTTTTCCCTGCGGGGGCATCAAAACCGTACCGCTTATAGTTAAAACGCTACCTGAAGGAATAACAATATCTCTGTATAATTTAATATTAAAATCCCACTCCTCATCACTATTGATAACCAAAGGAATATTTGAAAAACAGTCATCTCGAACATATTTTCTTACTGATTTTAAAGCTAATGATCTATGCATTTGACCTGCCTGCATCGGAGAAACATATACTTGCGAACTTGAACCGCCAACTATGTTATTAGTAATCTTTTCAGCATTTGGAAGTGTATTATCATAAGGATTAGCCCATATTTGTAAATGAGGATATGTACCCGGACAAGTGCCAAATATATCTGATAAATATTCATCATCATTACATACACCATGTTCGCATACAAGATGGCAATAATCTGTACAAATTACTGGATTTAAACAATAAGTATGATCTAAATCAAGATTATGTCCAAATTCATGAGCTAAAACCGCACCATGGATATTTAGAGTGTACTGATTAAACTGATAACATTTATAAAAAGTAACGTAACTGGTGAAAGAATAATTGTCATTGCTTGGACCAAGTGCCGAAGCACCGGCCCCGCCATCTAGTTGAGTTACTATTGCTGTTGCACCACTTCCTCCTCCGCCAGAAATTGTAATTATAGGAGGAGAAAATCCATTATAAGAACCACCCGAGGTTAAATTAATGCCTACTAAAACCCCATTTTGAATAATTGCCGTGGCAGCAGTTGGATTGTTACCACCACCAGCAGGATCAAATGTAATTGTTGGAGGTGATGTATAACCGAAGCCACCATTTGTTATTAGAATATTTTCTTCAATAACATGACCATTGCTATGTCCTGCAGTAAAAAAAACATTTAATTTTTTTATTCTGTCTGGAAGGGTATCATTCAAATACTCATAAAACCCTACTCGTGAATGATTCAAAGTAGTATTATTATAAAAATAGATTCTTTCATTATTATCTCCAAGGGTAAATCTTATTCTTGTATCATAATTTGGCAATTCTACTACTCCTGGCACAGGGTTTGACGGACCCCATCCACCCGAATAAATCTGATTAGCCATGTTAAAAATATAGATAAGCCTATCCTTACCTTCAGGTGTATTGGTATAATAACTATTTCCCCCATTATCGTCAAGGAAAACATGAAACGATATTTCAATATAAGTAATTGGCGGATTTTTTAAAGGTTCCGAATCACAATAGGGAATCCATGTTCTTAAATTTTTATAAATATCACCTACATCTCCTCTTTTTTGGTAAGGTTCAAAATCGCCTTCAACCTCACACCAAAAAGGTTCTTCATTAACAAGCACATTTTGTGCATTCAGGTTTATTCCGCTTGTTAGCAGCAATAAACCAAAAATTATTAAATTTTTCATATTCGTATAAATTTAACGTTTAACAAATTTTTGTCTATAAATATTTTTATTATTATCTAAAATCAAAACAAGATAAAATCCTTTAGAAAGGGTTGAAACATTAATGATTTCTGAAGTTATTTTTCCATCTTCCATAGTTTGTCCTTGCATATTGATTATTTTATAATCAAAATCATCTAAAATAAAATCTGTTTCAAAATAAAGAAAATCATCTGCAATTGTAGGATATATTCTTAAAGGATTAATTTCCCTTTTGTCAATTCCACTACCCGAAGACGGCAAAAAACAGTTTTTTGCGTAGTAACTATATACTTCATATATTAATCTATTGTCAATATGTACACAAAGCAAAATTGTAGGATCCATTATATCCCATATATCCCAAGGTCCTGGAAAAAAAATGCCTCGAATGCTTCCAATACCTTCAATCCAAGAATCATCCTTTCCACTATATCCATCTTTGAAATTAATTCTTTTTCTTAAATTTCCATCAATAAAAACATCATCAATACTTATAACAACTTGACTTTTCATTTCGGGAATATCAACCCAAGGCCATAAAGTATAAAATTCAACAACATCTCCAACTTCAACGGAAAAATCATATAATAAGAATTCTCCTGCACTATAATAATAATTTTCAAAGTGGCAGTAAACTTTTTCAGCAATTGTATCTTCTCTTATAGCCGCAAAATACTGTGCTTTGCTAAAATCAAAGATAGAATCGTTCCCTTGAACATACACTTTTTTGTATTTCAAGTTTTCAATAATTGTATCCCCTTCAAACCAAAATTTCATCCATGAGACTGAAAAACAGGCGTTTGAATCGGGGAAAAAGTGCTGTAACTCTGATTTGGAGTTTATTATTGCTCCAAATAAAATGATTGTAATCAAAATTTTTCTCATATTCGTATAAATTTTAACGTTTAACAAATTTTTGTCTATAAATATTTTTTTTATTATCTAAAATCAAAACAAGATAAAATCCTTTATTTAAGTCAGATACATTTATGTTATCAGAATCAAGTATTCCATCTTTAATAATCTGTCCTTGTATATTAAATATTTTATAATCAAAATCATTTATGTTATCTGTTTCAAAATAAAGAAAATCATCTGCAATTGTTGGATATATTTTTAAAGGATAATTTTTTTTATCATCAATTCCTGTTCCAATATATGGGATATAACAATTATTAAAGATTATATCGGTTGACTGATAAATTAATCTATTGTCAATATGCACACAAAGCAAAAAAGTCCAATCCATTACATCTTGTATAAGAAATAATCCGGGGAAAAAAATGCCATTAATACTTCCTATACCTTCTATCCAATAATCTTTATTATTATAATTTCTAAAATTAATTCTTTTTCTGTAATCACCATCAACAAGGATAGAATCAATACTTACTACAATGTTAGATTCCTCTCTCAAATACCACATATCAGGCCAAAAAGTATAAAAATTAACAGTTTCGCCAACTTCAACAGCGAAATCATATAACAAATATTCATCTGTTCCATGTTGTGGGTTATACAAATTAGTAGGTACACAGTATACTTTTTCAGCAATAGTATCTTCTCTTATAGCCGCAAAATATTGTGCTTTGCTGAAATCTGGAATAGAGTCGTTCCATTGCCAATACACTTTTTTGTATTTCAAGTTTTCAATAATCGTATCCCCTTCAAACCAAAATTTCATCCATGAGACTGAAAAACAGGCGTTTGAATCAGGGAAAAAGTGCTGTAACTCTGATTTGGAGTTTATTATTGCTCCAAATAAAATGAGTGTAATCAAAATTTTTCTCATATTTGTATAATTTTTAACGTTTAACAAATTTTTGTCTATAAATATTTTTAGAAATCAAATGCAAAGATAAAAGTTTTTTTGCAACTAAAAAAATAAAATCAAAAAAAGTGAAATTTTTAAAAAAACTCAAGAGTTTGGGCTGTTATCAGTTTATTTCTTGGAAACTTTCGTTTCAAATCGTTGGAGTCAGCAAACCATTTTCATTTGTAGTTGCGTTTTGCGTTTGGGTGAAATATAAAAAATGTGTCATTTTGTCAGAGTTTTTTGATAAAAGAAAGACTAAAAAAGTGAACGGGTATGTCCGAAATGATGAACGGGTATGTCCGAAATAAGCAATGATTTAAAAAAGTAAGTTTTAGCCACTAATTACACTAATGTACACGAATTTTCTCTTTGTTGAGACGTGGCACGCCACGTCCCTACCACTAACCGCTAACCACTAACCGCTAACCACTAAGCGCTAACCACTAATCACTACCACTAATCACTACCACTAATCACTACCACTAACCACTAACCACTAAGCGCTAACCACTAAGCGCTAACCGCTAACCACTAACCGCTAACCACTAATTACACTCTAATATCTAAAAAAAGGTAAGCCTTATAAAAAGCTTACCTCTCAACAATTTAAAAACTAAATGAAAAAAAATATTTAAAAAATTCAATATTCTGCAATAATCTTTTTCACTTCACTTGCTGAAACTCTGCCGTACACTTTATCACCTATTGTAACAACGGGTGCGAGTCCGCAGGCTCCAACGCATCGGAGACAACTGAGGGAAAATTTTCCGTCAGGTGTAGTGTCTCCAACTTTAATATTCAGCATTTGTTTAAATTCGTCAACAACTTTTTCAGCACCTCTGACGTAGCATGCCGTTCCCATACAAATAGATATAGGGAACTTTCCCTTTGGCAACATCGAAAAGAACGAATAAAAAGATACAACTCCGTAAACGTGCGCAACCGAGACTTTCAGTTCTTCGGCAATAAGTTCCTGCACTTCGGCGGGTAGATAACCGAATACTTCCTGCGCTCCGTGCAAGACGTTAATTAGTTCGCCACTGTCGTTATTAAATTTTTTGCAAAGTTCTTTAATTTTTTCGACATTGCATTCTGATAATTTTATTTCTGTCATAATGGTTTTAATTTAAATATCTGACAATAACCTTTTTATTCGATAATAATTTTTTTCTTTTTATCGAAATAGTGTGTATGTAACAGTTCGTGTGCTTTATGCTCCAACGGTTTTCCAAGAAATTCGTCGTACAATTGCACAATGAACGGATTTTCGTGCGACTTCCGAAGAGGTTTGTTCTTATCTTCGATATATAACGCACTTTGTCTTTTCCTTAATATTTCGACGTTTCCGTGATGATATGGTTGTCCGCCGCCGCCGATGCAACCGCCGGGACACGCCATTATTTCTATTGCATGAAACGAACATTTTCCTGCTTTTAGGTCGTCAAGAAGTTTCCTTGCATTTCCTAATCCGTGGGCAATACCAATGTTAATAGGAGTGCCATCAAAATCTATTGTTGCTTGGCGAATTCCTTCTAAACCGCGTAGTTCCTCAAAATCAAGTTTGGGGAGTTGTTTTTTGGTAAATAGTTCATAAGCCGAGCGAACTGCTGCTTCGATAACGCCTCCCGTAGTTCCAAAAATAACGGCAGCACCCGTTGATGCGCCTAATGGTGAATCAAAATCTTCGTCGGGTAATGAGTTAAAATCGATGTTAGCATTCCGTATCAATTGCGCAAGTTCGCGAGTAGAAATGGAAATATTTACGTCTGGGTCGCCATTCACTGAAAACTCAGGACGCATACTTTCATATTTCTTTGCTAAACAAGGCATTACAGATACAACAATCATATCTTCTCGTTTTATTCCTAACTTATCCGCAAAATAAGATTTAGCAATGGCACCAAACATTTGCTGCGGCGATTTGGCAGTAGATGGAACATCTTTAAGTTCGGGGAAATTATGTTCTAAGAAATTAACCCATCCGGGGCAACAACTTGTTAAAATAGGAAGTTTCACATCTTTGTCTCCTTTCAGGAATTTGCTAAGTCTGTCTAAAATTTCCGTTCCTTCTTCCATTATAGTAAGGTCGGCGGCAAAATCGGTATCAAAGACATAGTTGAAACCTAATTTTCTCAGTGCTGCAGTCATTTTTCCTGTAACTAATGTACCGGGTTCCATTCCGAATGCTTCGCCGAGTGCTGCTCTAACAGCGGGTGCCGTTTGCACGACAACCGTTTTTTCTGGATTTACTAATGCCTCGATAACTCGCCATGTTAAATCTCGTTCCGTTAAAGCACCGGTTGGACAAACTGCTACGCACTGTCCACAATATGTACAGGTTGTTTTGTCAAAATCCATTTCAAATGCGGGCGCAACAACAGAATTAAATCCTCTGTTGATAGCCGAAAGTACTCCAACTGTTTGTACTTCATTGCATGCGGTTTCGCAGCGGCGGCACATGACGCATTTTTCCATTTCGCGTATAATCGAAGGCGACTTGTCTCCTTTGAATTTAGATTTTTCGCCTTGATAATGTATCTCTCTGATACCAAGTTTGTGTGCCAATGATTGTAATTCGCAGTCTCCAGATTTTGCACAAATAAGGCACTCGGCAGGGTGATTCGACAAAATAAGTTCTAACACAGTGCGGCGTGAATTTATAACTCTGATAGTGTTAGTTTTAACTTTCATTCCTGCGGTACATTCCGTTTTACATGCGGGTGCAAGATTTCGGCGACCTTCAATTTCAACAACACAAATACGGCAACCGCCGGGCTTGTTCTCAAAATTTAAGTCATCTAATTTCATGTAGCACAACGTAGGAATTTTTATTCCAATAAGTCGGGCGGCGTGAAGGACGGTCGTTCCCGGTTCTACTGCCACCTGTTTATCATCTATTATAATATTTATTTTTTCCATTTTTTTACCTATATATTAAGATGATTATGATAGAGATATAGCGCCAAATTTACATTTTTCCATACAGGCGCCACATTTAATACATAATGCCGCATTAATTTTATGAGGCTCTTTACGTTCGCCGGAAATTGCGTCAACCGGACAAACTCTACTACACAATGTACATCCAACGCATTTATTGGGGTCTATTGAGTATTGCATCAATGCTTTACATTGTTTTGCAGGACATTTTTTATCGTGAACATGAGCAACATATTCGTGCATAAAATTGTCCATTGTCGAAAGAACAGGATTCGGTGATGTTTGCCCTAATCCGCACAATGACGTATCTTTGATAACATTAGCAAGATTTTTAAGCCTAATAATGTCATCTTCTTCACCTTTACCCATTGTAATTTTTTCGAGCATTTCGTTCATCCTTTTGTTACCAATTCGGCACGGAGCACACTTTCCGCAACTTTCTTCTACTGTAAAATCTAAATAGAAACGAGCCACGTCTACCATACAATCGTCTTCGTCTAAAACGACCATACCTCCAGAGCCCATCATTGAACCAGATGCAATAAGGTTATCGTAATCGATTGGCGTATCTAAATGTTTTTCAGTTAAACAGCCTCCCGAGGGACCTCCCGTTTGAACAGCTTTGAATTTTTTTCCATCTTTTATTCCGCCTCCGATGTCGAAAATTACTTCACGAAGTGTAGTTCCCATTGGAACTTCAATAAGCCCTACGTTGTTGACTTTACCCGCAAGGGCAAATACTTTTGTACCTTTGCTCTTTTCGTTTCCGATGGTTTTAAACCAACTGCTTCCTTTTAGGAATATTGGAGGAATATTTGCAAATGTTTCAACGTTGTTAACATTCGTTGGTTTTCCTTTGTATCCGCTAACAGCAGGGAATGGTGGTTTAACGGTAGGTTCGCCGCGCAATCCTTCCATGGAATGAATAAGCGCAGTTTCTTCACCGCATACGAAAGCACCTGCGCCGTACCGTATTTCGATATCGAAATTAAATTTCGAGCCCAAAATTTCGTTTCCAAGAAGTCCATAATCTCTCGCTTGTTGAATTGCAATTTTAAGTCTCTGAATAGCAAGAGGATACTCGGCACGAATATATATCACGCCAACATTTGCTCCGATACAATATCCGCAAATAGCCATGGCTTCAAGGACAGAGTGCGGGTCTCCTTCTAGTATTGACCTGTCCATAAATGCGCCGGGGTCTCCCTCGTCAGCATTACAAACAACATACTTTTGGTCAGAATTAGATTTCTTGGTAAGTTCCCATTTTAGTCCTGTAGGAAATCCACCGCCTCCGCGTCCGCGAAGTTCTGAATCTTTTACAACGTTAATTGCTTCCTGTGGCGTCATTTCACTGATAACACTACCGAGTGCCGCATAACCGTCACGAGCAATATACTCGTCAATATTTTCGGGATTAATAAAACCGCAGTTTCGTAACGCAATACGAATCTGTTTTTTATAAAAACCCATATGTTTCGAATCTGAAACATGTTTTTTAGTTTCGGGGTCAACATAAAGTAGGCGCTCAACTTTGCGTCCTTTGACAATATGTTCCAAAACTATTTCATTAGCGTCTTCGGGATTAACCAATACATAAAAAGTATTGTCGGGGACCATCTTAATGACGGGTCCTTTTTCACAAAAACCGAAACAACCCGTTCCGACAATTTGAACATCATTTTCGAGGTCGTTCTCTTCTAATGCTGTTTTAAAATTTCGGATAATTTCTTCGCTTTGTGATGCTCGACATCCCGTTCCTAAACATACAAGAATGTGATTTTTAAATTTTCCCATTTTATTTGTCTATTGATTATCTGGCGTCTGGTAGTTTGTAGGGATTATTCCTTCGACCATTTCGCCATTTTTTACGTATTTTTCAATAATCTCTTTTGCTTTAAGTTCGTTTACGAAACCATAAACAATTGGATCTTGTCCGGGTAATGTAATTTCGATTGTCGGTTCGGCAAAACAGTATCCCATACAGCCTGTCTGTGTGACGACGGCATCAATGTTCTGTTTGTCTAACTCTTCAATAAAAAAATCCATTACTTCTTTTGCGCCAGATGCAATTCCGCATGTAGCCATTGATACTTTTAATTGTATCATACTTTCGGGGTTGTCTCCTTTCTCCCGAAGTTGAATTTTGGTTTTCAAATCTTCGCTCATCTTGCGAAGGTCTGCAAGTGTTTTGACTTTTGCCATATATTATAAGTTAATTTAAAATTTAATAATTTAAAGTTTACATTCCTATTCCTAAAAATAATCCCAAAGAAATAGGGGTTCGTCCCCAAAAATCTGATAGATTTGCGTTTATATTCGCATCAATCCCTAAATGCAAAATGTCGCTCATACGAAATATAGTAAAAGATGCATTTAGCGGAATAATAGGATCGTATTTTTCACGGTTTTCACTTTTTTGCACTCCAAAACCCATTGATACTGAGGTTTTTCTATCATGCGCGGTAATAAGTGCAGCGGTCGAAAATATTCTGTTATCAGGAAAAAAGTAATATGACCCCGCTATATCTGCTCTAAGACGCCCTTCCTTTCCTTCGACACCAAAATCGCTAACGTAACGACCCAATGTTAGACTTGTATTACAACCTACAAGGACTTTTTTATTATCACCCTCAATGGTTGAAATTCCTACCAAAGGGGCGGCAAACCACTTCGATTGTGCATGCAAACAAACAGCACTCAATATAAAAAAAATTGCTATCAAAAATTTTATACTTTCTTTGGCTACAGACATATAATCTAAGTTAATTTTTTTTTCTTTAACCACAACGAAAAATGTTTCAAAAAATTTTAAATAATTTTAAAAAGCAAAACGCAAAATTAATATTTTTATTTTATATTCTATTTTTTTCTGTTTATTTTCTGTTTATTTTAGTTACAAATTTCATGTACTAAAGTAGCAATCAAGAAATAATTATTACATACATATTCTTTTAATGAAGAAACCCTTATTTCACAAAAGCACCCTTAATAGAAAATCGGACACCAGCTACCTCCTCCCTTATTTCCTTATTTTCAGTTGAATAAGGGAATAAGGGAGGACAGATATCAGATACATATCACGCTCTACCAAGGGCACTTCAGAAAATAAGGGTTTTGACATATTTATTTATTGACAACTCCTAAGGTTGTTTTTGAGTAAATATAAAAAATAATGCAAAATGATTTAGATAGGATACATATTCGCTCATTCCCTCATTCACTCATTCGCTCATTCACTATGATTACCGCAGCGAGAATGCATATCCAAACATTATCGAGGTAGCGTAAATTTTATTGTTTCCGTTTGTACTCTCTTCTTGTACCGTTTGGAAACCATAATTTCCGCCTCCTTCAACAAAAAAGCAGTGACTTTTATGTTGAAAACGTAGTCCGACATTACCAATAATGCCAAAATTTGCACTTCTAAGTTCGCCAGTAATGTTCGTTTCACCAAAGGAGGTTTCGCTGCTTATTGTGTTTTCAATAACTGAATATAATTCGGGTTGCATCAAAGCAATCATTTTTTTTGCTTCGTCTGGTATCAAACTCCATAAAGTTGTTGTTCCTGATGGGTCTGCAAATAATTTGCTTGTCCCTCGGGTGTCTTGTTTGCCCGATAATAGTAGTGATACAAAGGGTCCTGCATTTAAATATACTCTCCAACTCGATTGACCTAAATTTGTGCCTACTTGCGCTAAAATAGGTATCGTAACGTAATCAAATTTTGCTATATTTTCAATATTGGCATAATAATAAGGAGACATATTCATTGATAGCAATCCTAATGCCATTATTTGTTCTTCTGTGATTGACATTCCAAAGGCATAAGCCATTTCAGTAATAAGTCTCTGTGTAGGCAATGCTTGCATTCCATTTTTTGTACCACCCATTCCGTTATATTCGACTCCAAAACGGAATGCAAAAGTTTTATTAATTTGTAGTTCTGTAAAAATACTCGCGCCTGATGCTACTCGCATACTATAACCTTCGCTCATTGGGGTAGTAACGTCTCCATCTATAAAGTTGGACAAATTTAATCCGCCTTTGATTCCTAATTTTACTTCCTGCGACAATAGTGCGCACGTTGTAAACATTATGATAAATGTGCTGATGATAAAATTTTTCATACTAAAAAATTATTTTGGGGGATAACCTCTTAATGTAATAAATTTCATTAAGTTACATCATTTTTTCAATATTCCAAACAAAAGCTCTTAATCCTTGTTGTTCGGTTTTAGAGTCCAATTTAGAGAGGCTTTCTAACAAAGGCTCAACTAAATGGTCTTCCATCATGGCAAGGATAGCGGAGTTTACAGCTGGCCACGTATGAGAACCAAAATGGGGTTCACCTCCGTGCGTACCGCGACCGTGCGCATCTGCCCACTTAGTATATCCCCTAATATGATTGCGGTCTAAAATACTATTCACCGCTTCCGTCAATGCCTGATTATAGGCTATAAATACTGCTTTCATCGTAAAAATTTTAATACTTTTTTATGAAATAATTTTTTGCAAAGGTAGATGAAATTTTTAAATTATTAATAGATGGATGAAAATTTTATAAAATATAAGTGAAAAGTATCGCACAAAAATATTTCTCTGATTTTCAAAAGCCCTATTAGTAAAAAAAGGGTAAAAAAAAACTGCACCAACCCAGATTAAATAAACTCCTGTTAAATAAGATTTTGAGTGCGCCTGCTCCTCGGAAATCCTCTTTGTAATGAAAGAGAGCAATATAATATATTGTGAGGCTTGACCTTAAAACAGACAGCTTTCTCGGTATTTTGATAATGTTGAGCTTATAATCATAAATGGTTGACGCAGCATATTAATATTTATAAATAAATTTTGTAAAACGATGCAAAGATAGAGTGTTTATTTTTTGTGTGCAAATTTTTTGTTAATTTTATTAAAAAAAATAACAAAAATTATTTTCCCTTTCTAACATGAAAGCCCGTAAGTGGCTTAAACACTGTTTTTGACGGAAAAACTCCTTGATTTGCAAAACGAATATCTTCTATCGTATAAAAAGAATTTGGATTAAATTTTTTAATCATTTCAGCAACTTGTTTATAATCATTCCTTTTGATAACACAAAAGATGATACTCACATCTCCCATTGACCCTTTGGCATCTACCAATGTAATACCATACCCTTCATCAATAAGATTTTTAATAAGTTCTTCTCCTGACAGGTGGGTAATTATCCTTAAATTAACGTAGCCTAAGGCAAGACGTTCTTCTATTAATAGACCTACATAATTTCCCATTGCAAATCCTGCTGCGTAAGAAATAAAATAGAGCCAATTGTCAAGGTTTTCAAAGATTCTGCTAACAGCAAGTAGCCATATAATAACTTCAAAAAATCCCAAAATTGGTGCAAGTAGCTTTATTCCTTTTGAAACAAACACAATTCGTAGTGTACCAAGAGATACATCAGCAATTCGTGCAACAAAAATCAAGACAGGAACGATTATCCAAGTCATCCAAAAATTCAAATCAATAGACATAATAATGAAATTAAAAAAATAATAGGTAATAACGGTTTGTTTGAAATTTTATTGTTTGTTTTTAAATTCTTTTGGTTGTATTATTCATTAGAAAAATATGTCATTTTTTTTAACGGTGTATGTATGGGCAACCCTTGCGGTTGCCCTGAATGATATGGATATAGAAATTGTATGGGCAACCCTTGCGGTTGTCTAAAACAAAACAACGAGGGTTGCCAAAAATAAAATGACGAGGGTAGCCAAAAATAAAACAACGAGGGTAGCGTAAAATAATAAAGGGCGAGGGCAAGCCTCGCCCCTACAATACTGTATAATGGGTGATAATCGTGCGACCACAAGGGTCGCACACTCAGTTCGAAACGGAATTTGAAAAACTAAAAGACAAACCTTTTATGATAATAGATTTAAGGTATAATAGCGGAGGAAATTCGGGAAATAGTGAAAAAATAACCAAAAATCTAATACGAGAAAAACAAAAAGCATCTGTTTCAAGCAAAACTCTAAAACCAACTCCAAATAATTACAAAGGTACATTGATTGTTTTGATTGGAACAAGTACTTTTTCGGCAGCCGAAAGTTTTGCATTAGATTCGATGGAAAGCGGCAACGCCATTTTTATTGGCTCTGAAACAAGAGGAGATACAGGGAACATACCAAGGGATTTCAAAACGAAACAAGTACATCTTTTAAAATTCCAACAAGAAAACCGCCGCAAGTATCACCAAAAGGATTTCCAATGGAAGGCGTTGGCATAATACCTCATTATACTATATTTCAGACTGTTGACGATTATCTGAACGATGTCGACACTGTTTTAGAATTTGCTATAAATAAAGTTTTGGAGAATGATTTGAAATAAACCAATTTATCCTATTCGTAAACCTTACATTTCATCTCGCCTGTCAACACTCCGAACGCATTCATTGCTAATGCGCCCATTTCATCTTCACCAGGATAAACAAATATTTTCCCCAGACAATCGGCATATTGCTTAATATATCCAACAATCATATCGCTGTATGCAATGCCTCCCGTAAGCAAAATAGCGTCGACATCACCTTTTAAAACTACAAAAGCAGAACCAATCGCTTTTGCAATATTATAACCCATTGCGTGTAAAACTAATTCTGCTTGATTATCGCCATCATTTGCTTTTTGCTCGGCTAACGGCATTTCGTTAGTTCCGATGTGTGCTACAATTCCGCCTTTGCCCGTAATCATTGCGCTGATATCTTCTATTTTATAATCACCGCTGAAACATAGTTGTGCTAACTTGAGTGCAGGCAGCGTTCCCGAACGTTCTGGCGAAAAGGGTCCTGAGCCGTTCAA
The DNA here is from genome assembly GCA_009777175.1 of Marinilabiliaceae bacterium. Classification (GTDB taxonomy): domain Bacteria; phylum Bacteroidota; class Bacteroidia; order Bacteroidales; family Marinilabiliaceae; genus WRMI01. The sequence continues at coordinate 1,991 of WRMI01000071.1, read as the reverse complement.
AGCATTATTTACATCGACCACTTTTCCTTTCTTATGGACTCCGACTGATATTCCTCCGCCAAGATGCGCAACTATCAGATTTAGGTCATCATAACTTTTTCCAATATCTTTGGCAAATTTACGACCTATTGCTTTTTGGTTTAAAGCATGAAAAATAGAGATATTTGGCAAAAGTGGATGCCCCGAAATGCGCGCTATATCTTCTAATTCGTCAACAACAACGGGGTCGGCAATTAAGGCTTTTGCACCTTTAATGTTTTGAGCAATGTCGTCGGCAATAAGTCCACCGAGATTGCTCGCATGTTGCCCCATTTTTCCGTTAATCAAATCATTTTTCATGATATCGTTCACTTCGTAAACGCCAGATTCTATGGGTTTTACCAAACCACCGCGACCAATTACTACGCAAAAATCGTCACAATTGATTCCTGCCTCTTTTAATTCACACAAAATAGCCTCCTTCCTAAATTCATACTGACTCGCTATGGTAGGAAATTTCCCAATTTCTTGACTTGAATGACGCAAAGTCTTCTGAAAAACTTGTTTATCTTCCTCAAAAACGGCAATTTTTGTTGAAGTGGAGCCAGGATTGATCACGAGTATACGTCTCAATTCCACACCGCAAGAATGGGTGCATTGAGAGTTGCTGTTATTTGAAATTATATTCATATCTATTATTAATTGATTTTACATAGTGCAAAAATAACTAAAAAAATCTATATAAATTAATTATTTAAAAAAAAATTAAAAATTTTTAGTAAAAAAAATAGAATCTCAAAAAAATCTATTACTTTTGCATTCTAATTTAATAAAAATATTTATGCTAAAAGATATTTTAACTCTATCGGGTTTTACAGGATTATATAAACTCGTATCGCACGGAAAAAACACAACTATAGTGGAGTCCATCGTTGATGGCAAAAGAATTCCTGCTTATTCTAACACGCGTATTAACAGTTTAGAAGATATTTCAATTTATTTAGAAAATGGCGGTGATACTACTCTTACAGAAGTGTTAATCTTAATTTTTGAAAATAAAATTGAAGTTAATCCCAAAGCTGATGATTTAGCATTGAAAGAAACTTTTAAACAAATTTTGCCGAACTTTGATCCTGAAAGGGTTTATATTTCGCACATAAAAAAGATTTTTGCTTGGTATAATATTCTTATAGAAAAGGAAATTATTACTGAAGAAACCATCTTGAATTACAAAAAATTGCAAGAAGAAGAAAAGGCAAAAGAAGAGGAAGAGAAAGCAAAAGAAGAAGGAAAAGAAACTGAGAATGAAAAAGCGGAAGAAGGTGCCGTAGAGAAATCCGAAACAGATGCTGATGAAAAATCTAATTTTGTTGAGGAACATTTAGAGGAAGTAGAATAAACAATAAATGTTGTATATGAGTGATATTAATTAAGATTGAGTCCACTCCGAAAGGGTTTTCTACCACCAAGTACACAAAGAATGCACAAAGAGCACAAGTTGATTTTTGTTGATATTTAATGCTTTGTGTCCTTTGTGGAATTGCTTTGTGACCCTTGTGGTAAAATAATAGGGCTTTTCGGAGTGAATTCAAGATTGCATCTTTTTTTTGGTGGAGATAATTGGAGAGTTGGCCGAGCGGTCGAAGGCGCGCGCCTGGAAAGTGCGTATACCTCAAAAGGGTATCAAGGGTTCGAATCCCTTACTCTCCGCAAAATATAATGCTAACCTACTAAAAAACAGAGGTTAGCATTTTTTCGTTGGGCGTTTTTGCCAACTTTTATCTGGAAAATGGTCAGTTTATTTATCACTACTGACCGACAAAAAAAAATTGCATCATCCTATTAATGAAACGTATAGTTTGAATAAATACCCTTTTTTACCTTATTTATACCTTATTTTTCCTACAAGACAACCTTAATAGATGATGAAATCTCCTACATGTCATGCTGAACTTGTTTCAGCATCCCCTTTGTTTTTAGGGGATTGCGGGTCAAGCCCGCAATGACAGGTC
>WRMI01000070.1 GCA_009777175.1 Marinilabiliaceae bacterium | reverse complement strand
TGTAATAAAATCTTTTTACATTTGTAAACATAAAATAGGATTAAAAATTAATTGTAAATTAATATCAGTATTTAAGTATAAATCTGTAAACTTTTTTTAGGACGAGACAGAACATAAATTTCAGATTTGCTCAAAATGATGAGGATAATGCATTGATGAGGATAATGCATCGAAAAATAAGCCACTTCAGAAGTGATAAATTTTGAAAAATAACTGCCAAATTAGGAAGTAAAACAATGCCGAATTAGGAAGTAAAATGCTGCCAAATTAGGAAGTAAAACAATGCCGAATTAGGAAGTAAAATGCTGCCGAATTAGGAAGTAAAATGCTGCCGAATTCGGAAGTAAAATGCTGCCGAATTAGGAAGTAAAATGCTGCCGAATTCGGAAGTAAAATGCTGCCAAATTCGGAAGTAAAATTTGCAAATTCGGAAATTATATATACTTTTGCACCGCAAAAATTAATTAAATATGAGTAACAACCTTTATTTATCCAGAACATGTGATTCGGAACTACAAAACGCACTTTCAACGATGGGCGCAGTTTTGATAGAAGGAGCAAAATGGTGTGGAAAGACAAGTACAGCCGCCAATGTTGCGCGAAGTACACTATTTATGCAAGACACCGACAATGCGCTTTCATATCAGCAGATGGCTGACACAAAGCCTTCATTGTTATTGAAAGGCGACACTCCTCGTTTGATAGACGAGTGGCAAATGTCGCCTGTGCTTTGGGACGCCGTGCGTTTTGAAGTAGATAAACGTCGTACAACAGGTCAATTTATATTAACCGGTTCGGCTGTGCCTGCCGACAATGTTACGGCACATACCGGAACGGGACGTTTTGCACGAATTTTGATGCGCCCGATGAGTTTGTACGAATCGCAAGAATCAAACGGAACAGTGTCTCTTGCCGATTTGTTTGACGGAAATTGCGATATTGAAAGTTTGTCAAATTTAAGCATCGAACAAATTGCTTTTGCCATTTGTCGCGGTGGTTTTCCTGCCACAATAGGTAAGTCAGACAAAAATGCCCTCCGAATGTCCATTGATTACATTGAAGCAATTATCAATCACGATATATCTCGGGTTGATGGTGTAGAAAAGAATCCGACTCGCGTGCGTTTGCTTTTGCGTTCACTTGCTCGAAATATTGCTACAACGGCAGCTGTGCATACAATTTTAAAAGATATTGAAAGTACTGAAACAAGTATTTCTGACAAAACTTTTGCAGTATATTACAACGCTTTAAGGAGAATTTTCGTGGTTGAAGCAATGCCCGCTTGGTTGCCTTCGATACGCTCAAAAACGGCAATACGTACCGCATTCAAGCATCATTTTGTCGACCCTTCTATTGCAACGGCAGTTATGCGACTTAATCCTGAGGCTATTTTGAAAGATTTTGAATATTTTGGATTTTTATTCGAAGCATTGTGTACCCGCGATATTAGGATTTATGCACAGCACAACGATGGCGACGTGTTTCATTATCGAGACAAAAGTGGTTTAGAATCTGATATGATTGTTGTTTTACGCGATGGTCGTTGGGGAGCGATAGAAGTTAAATTAGGAAATAAACAAATCGAACAAGCTGCAAAAAATTTGCTAAAACTAAAAGAAAAAATTGATGTCGATAAAATGCGTGAACCCTCATTTTTAATGATTATTACAGGCGGAAAATATGCATTCCGCCGTAGAGACGGTATTCTTGTTGTTCCGATTGGATGTATAAAGAGTTAATAAACAAGTCTAAAACTAACTCTCAAACTCTGTGTAACCTTCTTTTGTTGTCATGGTGGGTTGAGCAAAGTCCAGGGTTTCATATTTTTAATCACTACTGACCAATAAAAAATAGCACCTACCTAATTAATGTAACGTAAAGACACTCTTTTTACCTTATTTTTTCTGCTGGCGTTTTATTGTTATCTCTTTGGAATATTTTACTTTGTTATTGTAAAGTTAATTCTAACTGTTTCTATGTAAACGGAAACGTCTTCTCCTGTTTTATTGTAGTAAACTTCAAGACCAACATTGTCGTTTCCAACAAAATCAGTAGTCGGTTTGTAACGATATTCCACATTCATATTGGTACTCTCGTCTCTAACAAGTTCACTTTTTTCATAATGTTGTGCTTGATATATAATGAGAGCACCTTCCTCATCTCCTACCACAAAAGTGCGACTGTAACTTTCAGTATTTTTCAAAGTTACATTACTTTCTTCTATAACGCTGCATATTCCCGCTTTTAATGGCTTGGACATTGAAATATCAAGAGTTACTAATTGTGTTATTTCCCCCTCTTGAAATGAAAAACTGACTTCGCTTTGCTCTGGCAATGTTTTAATACACGATACGCATAAAACAGTTACGTCAATAACGCAAGAATTTGACTTTAACCATTTTGCCAAAGCCTGTAAATTTTGTTCATCTTCTGAAAAACTATTACTATTTGGCAAACCTGCCAAAAACTCGTTGATGATAGGTATCGTCTTATTAATATTCCCTGAATTGAGATACAAACAAAGTTTCTCACTGTCTGTTACTTGACCTTCTTTTTTGTCACAGCCGACAAACCCTACCAATAAGAGAAAAAGTACTCCGATTAAATATAACTTCTTCATATTCATTGATTTAAAAAATTTTATTTATACTATTTTAACTTCTTTTTTCTAATTCTTGTCAATTTTCCACCACTCTCGCCCGCTTGCACACAACGCCAATTTAGTCGTAACACACTGATTAATAAATATTTGAAAGGATATACCTATTTGTATTGCTATAATGTAATATATTGATTAATAGGTATAAACACCTATATGATTTTTTTAAAATTTATTCCACCGCAAAATTATTTAAAAAATTATTATCACCTCCTACAATTAGATTAAATTTATAGGATGTTGCTTTCAGGAAACCTATTGTAAATCGGCTCTTTCCTTTAAGTGGGAAACCTTTGTAATGTTGTCCGTCGTGGTTTAAAAGATGTATCATACCTCCGTTTTTTTCGACTACGCCGAACTTAATATCACTTGCAGAAAAACGGTAAATGTCTGAATGTAGTTCTAACGGCGTATCAAACTGAATATTAATCTCTTCGGCGCATTTATTGTTATAGATACAAAAATTATTTTCAGTAACGGTAATATATCTTAAATTTCCCGATTCGTTTTTATATTGAGCAAAAAAATGATTATCAGGTTGTTGCAGCAGGGCAGATATTGTGCAAGCTCCTGTTTTCAAATTAATTTTTGCCAATTCTCCTTTGTCAGTTGTTGTTACCAACAATGAGTTGTCCCCAACTTCTTCCAAATAAAAAAGAGACCGACTATTCCTTATAAAAACAGTCTTCACTTTAACTCTTTCTGCGCCTCGTCTGTCCAATATATAATTGCCAAACTCGTCGCTAACGACAATATAATCTTTATTTCCGGTGGTAAAAAACTGAACAGGCAAAGTAACCTTTCCTTCGGTTTGTAAAATTGCCCAACCGGGAATAATATTTCCTTTTTTATCGTAAAGAGAGACTTGATTATTTTCGAGTGCAATAAAAATCCGATAATCTTTATTTTTATCATAATCGAACACAGAAATCCCGTTAGTAGCATTTTCGGGCAGCACCACGGGGAAAGTACCAACGTTGTTTCCATTTTGGTCGATTAAATATATTCGGTTATTAGTATTGAAAAGATATTGCATTTTGCCGTTTCCGAAGTGGTCAATTTGGAAAAATTCACTCATAATAGGTGCTTCCAAAGGTTTTTTCCACAAAATACGACCTAAATTATTAATGAGATAGAGGTTGAATGCCGCATCCTGAACTAAAATATCTTTTTCGCCGGTGTTATGATTTTCTACGAATGCGGGTTTTCCAATTATTGTTGAATCGAGGCGACTTTGCCAAATTGTTTTTGGACCATCTTCACGAAAAGGAGCATGATTTACCGCTATTGTTGAATAGACAAAGTTTCCAGATGTGCTCATCTGAACACCCAACCCATAAAAATTATTTAATGCCTCGTTTTGTGTTTGTGTAGGATAAAATATTTCTGGATTCAAAAATTCTTTTATAAGGTTGTATATTTCAGGAACTTCCGCAAAGAGAAAAAAGTTGTCGTGGAATGAAAAATTCTCTTCAAATAGAGGAAAATAAGGATAGGAAGATAAATTTTTGTTCAAAATAGCCGAATAAAAGAACGATTTTAGTGACTCAATATCTTCCGAAAAGATAATATAATTTCGATAAAAAGAGAAAAACTCGCATGGAACGGTCGGAAAAAGAAAATTTAAAAAGGCTTTCATTTCCGAAGTCGAAAATCCTTTGTATACGGGAATTTTTGTCTGATCGTCAAGGGTTATAAAATCATCGGGGTCAATATTTTTTTCAGATTTATAGATATATTGTTGCAATGTTTCAACTGTTTTAGTTTGTCCTTCGGTACTGATAACTAAATATTTATCATATTCATTCTCTTTTGGTTGTTTTGTATAAACCAATGCCATCTCATTTTTAACAAAAGAGAATAACAAATCTGAAAAAGAGATACCATTTGTTTTCTCAAAAGTACCTAATAAGTTATCCAAATCAGTTTCATTTTGTGAAATGTATGTTTCATAATTATCTTTAAATATCACTTTTTCATTAAAATTGTATGTAATAAAAAATTTAGTTTCAAGAGGAATAATCGTTGGAATATTTGATTTTTGAGGGGTTAACCCTGCAAATATTGTTGTAAAAAATTTTTCATTTCTACCGATATTAAATCCGTTCAGGGTGATAACATCTTTGACTGCCAAATCTAAGCCGCACCATTCACCGAAACGAGTAAAAAAATCAGAAACAAACGCACCGTTTTCAGAAAAAAGTGGCGACAATATCTTTCCTATTTTGGCAAAATTGATATAAATAGTTGCAAAATCGGTTCCGGGTGCATTTTTGAAAATCTGATAAAATGACTGTCGTTCTAATAAAGAGTGTTGTATTTTTCTTTGTTGTAATGACTCTTTAAGATAAGTCGCTGAATTGCTTATTGTTAAACTACCTTTACAATATGAAATATAAATATCGGAAGAAATAAAAGTGTTTTGTTTCAATAAATAACAAAATTCTTCTGCAACTTTCTCTTTTGGTGCATTTTTCCATTTATCTTTTATTATTTTAGTTATCTCTTTTTGTTCTTGTTTAGATTTCAGGGAGCCGCTAATTAGCCACGATACAGGCTCATTTTCGTTCCTAATAAGTGAAATGATAATTGGTCGTTTTTTGATTTTATTGAAACTATTTGTATTCGAAATAAAAGAAGAATCAAGGAAAAAAGCCAACTCTTTAAAGGGCTTAAACGATTCAAAATTATTTAATTCATCCAAAAAATCGACTGAATTAATAATATTTCCGAATTGTTCGGGATGATGCAGTTGTATCACTATTTCAGAACTGACGGGAATAGTTGAAATCAAAGAGGTTTCTTGATAACTTATATTATCATAAATAAACCAAAAAACAACTCCTATTAAAAGAATTAGACCAAAAATACCAATAAAAATACCTTTTTTCATAATTTATCTGACAATTGCAATTTTAATCACACTGGAATTAGAGCCGCTTTCAGTAGAAAGGAAGGCTAAATAGACACCCGATTTCACTCTTTCGCCCCACAAATTGCGTCCATCCCAAATCGCCTGACCTCCAATGGATTTGGTTTCATAAACTAATTTTCCTGAAATATCTGTAATTTTTACGATTGTTTTTTCCATCAGACCCGTAATAGTAATGGGCATATCTTTATGTTCGGGGCGTACAGGATTGGGAAAAGCATAAGCATCCTTAAATTCTGATTTTCCTTCAGTTGCAACCCCTCTAAAAGAAACTAACCCTTTGTCGGTTGCGACAAATACTTCGCCCGTTTTGTGATTTATATCAATGGAGTAAACATTATCAGACGGCAAAATGCTGTTTTTTGAATTAAAAGCAGCGATAGAGTTAGTGCCATCGGGCGAAACAAGATAAATGCCATTGGTCTCTGTTCCGAACCATTTACGGTTTCCGCCGTCAACTGCAATTGTTGTTACTTTTTCATTTTCAAGTAGATAGCCTGCATCGTCAGTTCCATCGCCGTGAGGTACTTTTATCCTTGTAAAATAAGGACGTTCTGTCCTCAAAACATCGGGATTGTATTGTACCACAACTCCTTTGTTAGTACCGAGCCAAACATATCCATTATGGTCTTCGGCAATTGAATATACAAAATCGCTAATTATTTCACCTTCACTATCCCAGAGCAACAATTGTCCAACATTTCTTTTTTCGTTAGGTTCGGCGCTTGGATGAACTCCTCCTTTATATATGTCGTCACTATCATCACGAGGAGTTCCATTGTCATTCCACACAAAAATTCCGAAATTTCGACCGCCACCGCTAACAAGTTTTCGTTCAATAATCATCCATTTATCTCCCGACGAATGTTGTAAAATATGACCTAAAGTATGGACATATTTCAATGATTCATAAGTATATCTCAAATAGGTTTCATCTTCGTTGAAAAAAGCAACTAAAGTATTGTCAACTTCGCAGTTAGTCATAAAAAGTACGTTGTTTTTGGCATCAAAAGCGGTACTCCCTATTTTTACATAATGCTGTCCGGGATTATTCAGGATATCTTGCAGACCCGTATCAGACTTGTCGTGGTGTCTTTTTATGAAAAAATTACCTCTATTATTCATGTCTAATTCTAACACTCCATATCCCCACGTATTAATAAAAACATTATTAGGATTGATAGGATTTGCTGAAAGTCCTAAGGCTATGTTCATACCCGTGATCAAAGGGGTATTTGCGGCAGTAATTAATTGCCAGCCCGAAGGTTTGAGTATTGAAAATGATGATGGATAGCCTAAAGAGTGCCCCTGTTCTGTTTTTCCGCCTTGAACTACCCATAAATTGTCACCCGAAAATAATATTTTATAAGTATTGTTGCTAACAGGTCCGTCGGGAGTATATTGGGAAAATTCTGTCACGCCTTGTCTTTTTAATAATCCTTGATTATTGTCAGCAATCCAAAGACCTTCATCTTCACTCATCAATGCGGCATTAAATATCGGACTGAAAGGATTTTCCTCCCCTAAAATAACAGGTTGGTTTATTGTCTCAATTCTATTGAGAAAAATATCGTATAAAGTAACGGAGTTTCGTGCTGTAATAATTAACGTTTCGGTGTTTGAAAAAAATCCTTTGAATCTGGGAATATCAATAGATAATCCTTCGATTGTACAGTTGCTATCTTGAGCGCCTCTTGCACGAATTAAATTTCCACCAAACCAAGTTATTGCGCAATAAGGATTTGCGCTTGAATCTAATTCCCAATTATCATATCGAGAAAAATCTTTATCCGTTGCAATTTTTCTTATTCCCCTGCTTGTAGCCGCATACAAGTAATCGTCTTTTAATAACAACTGAAAAACTTCTACTTCTGTAGCGTTTTCGCCAATATACCAAGTAGTTATAGTTTCAGGTTTTGTAGTATTGATGCTGATTTCCAAAACACCAAAACCCGTTGAACAATAGGCTGTCTGCGGCTTTTTGGCATCGAAAATTATATGATTTATCCTTTTGCTGCCGCTGATGGGTGCCAACTTTAAATCGTTCAAATTAAAAATGCGACCATCTTTTAAAATGTCAATATTACCGTTTGTGTATCCAATCACAACTACATTGTTGCTTTCGGAATAAGCAATTGTCGAAATACCGTAATCTGAAAGTCCTTCAAACTTTGTCATTGTCGAAAGAGAATTATTTTGTTTGTTATACATCATAATTCCCATTTCGGATGCACCAATAATGTTATCAGGGGTTTCGATAATGGTGTTACAGTCTCGAAAGGTGTAATGATGCCGCCATTCACCAATTTTTAAGTTGCGTTGATTCACGGTGGAAAATTCACGCTGCTTAAAACGGTCTCGCATTTCGTCAATTTTTTTATTTCGGATTTGTCCCGAACTTATAACGGAAAAAAATAGAAAACCTATTAAAAGATTGACTCTTACCTCTTTTACGAGTGAAGAAAATTTGTATGTTCTTTTATTTTTCATTTGAATATTTTATATCAAAAACATAAAATTTAACGTTAAAAGTTTATTTTTATTTTAAAAAATATGTAAACAATATTGTAATTTTTTTCGTTTTTTTGTATTTTTTGGTTTCTAACCGAATAGAAAAAAGCACCTACCTATTAATAATGTCTCCTCTTTCAATAATACCTTTATTTCAAACATAACAAAAAATTTATAGTTGATATCCGACATGTTTGCCATCTCAGCGAAAACGTTCCTGTGAAATTGTTAGGGCTAGGCTTGCCCTCGCCCTTTTTATTCTGGACGACCGCAATGGTCGCCCATACAGAAACCGTAGCCATAAGATATATTTGCTTTATGAATAATGAATAATGCGTATTGAAATCTGAAATCTAATATCTCGAATCCAATATTTAAACTCTACACTCTACACTCTCATTTCTCACAAATAATACCAATAAAAACCATAGTCATTAATTAGCCTGTAAGTATCTCTGTTTGTTATCTTTAACTTGTTAGTAAATTGAATTATTTTGTTATAAAAAGTTCTGTAAAATTTATAAATTAATGGGCTGATTTTTAAAATATATATTTCAATTCTAATACTTTTTGGCAATAGTTCTCCTTTTCTGAAAGGTATCGAACGCACTTGTTGTGCGGTACTTCTAAAATTTTGATATTTAAAATGTTTCGGAAAAACAACCATACATCTCAAAAGCCTCATACCGACACATTTAACATAATCCCCAAGTTTTGTTTTAGCAGCGTGATATTCAGAGTGCTGCGCAATAAAAGAGTAACATTCATAAATAACTTCGCTCCAATCACTCAGTTTTTTAAGTTCTGCAGAAATATTCTTATTATTACAAATACTGTCATCGCTTCTTTGAAGATAAAAATAATAATCTTGGTTTAAATATACCGATTGTGATGCTTTATGGTATAGTTTATAAACGAACATATCATCTCCATATCCAATTTCCAAAGGAAAGATAATATTTTCAAACAATATTTTTTTAAATATTTTTGTATTTAAAGTAATACGTTTCAGGTCTTGCACAATAGCAACAACTCCTTCAATACGGTTCAATATTTTCAGTTCTGAATTATAATTATTATTGAGAGTCTCTTTATGTTCATCGTCATAAACAAAACACATATCGCACTCTGCAATGTCAGAATTTGTATTTAATAAAGCAGTCATCATATTAGAATACATATTAATGTTTATCCAGTCGTCTGCGTCAACAAATGTAACAAATTTACCTGAAGCAAGTTTAAGTCCATCTTTTCGAGCGGATGATGCTCCTTGGTTTTGTTTGTGGATAACTTTAATGCGACACTCTTTATCTCGCCATTTATTGCAAATATACCCCGTTGAGTCGGTACTGCCATCATTAATTAGTATGATTTCTAAATTTTGATAAGTCTGACCTACAATTGATGAAATAGAGTTGTTAATATATTTTTCAACATTATAACAAGGTACAATTACTGAAAGTAGCGGTAGATTTGTCATTTATATTAATACTATAAACGATGATATTATAAAACAAAACAACTATTTATTATCAGATTTTTTATAATCATTAATATAATATAGTGGTCGTTTTTTGGTTTCAGAGTAGATTATTCCAATGTATTCGCCTATTATTCCTATTGCGAAGAGTTGCATACCTCCCAAAAGTAACAATACAGACATCAAAGAAGGATAACCTGCAACGGGATCTCCGTAAATTATTGCTTTTACAAGTATAAATATCAAATATAAGAAGGCTAAAATTGATACTGATATTCCCATTATTGAAACAAATCTTAAAGGAGTTGTAGAAAAAGATGTTAAACCTTTTATTGCTAATCCTATAAGTTTAGGATAATTCCATTTTGTGGAACCTGCAATACGTGCATCACGCTGATAAAATAATGGTTTTTTCTTAAATCCTACATAAGAAAATAGTCCTTTCATATTTCGCTCGTTCTCTTTAAGAAGCCTTAATCCTTCGATTGCTTTTTGACTAAACATCCTAAAATCTCCGGTATCTTCGAGTACGGGTATATTAGACATTTTTTTCAGCCATCGATAGTATTGTTTTGATGTAAATTTTTTAAGAAATGTTTCACCATCTCTTGTGGTGCGTTTTGCATAAACATCATCGTAACCTTCTTCAATTCCTTCAACCATCTGAGGAATTAATTCAGGAGGGTCTTGCAAATCTGCATCAATAATTACTAACGCATCGCCAGATATATAGTCAATACCGGCCGACATTGCAACTTCTTTTCCGAAATTTCTTGATAAATCTAAATACGCTACACGAGCATCTTTTGACTGTAATTCCTGAAGTTTTAACAATGTATTGTCGCGACTGCCATCATTTACATATAATATTTCAGATGAACATTTTAGATTGTCCAAAACTGTTGTTAAACGCTCGTGAAGCAGGTCTATACATTCTTCCTCGTTGTAAACGGGAACTAATACACTTAAACAAGTAACTTTATTCATAATTAATTATTTTTTTCTAAAAGTGATATATTTATTTGATAAAAATTGAAGTATCGTAACAATTCCGAGTGCAAATAATTTTGCTATAAGCGGATGCATTAAAATAATGTCTGTAAACAAAATAATTAGATATGTACTTAATATCATTCCCAAAAATGCAATACCATAAAATTGTAAAAATCTTAATAATATTTTATCTTTTGTTTTGAATGTAAAAATGCTGTTTAGTACGAAATTATTGACAACTCCCGCATGCGAACTGATAATATTTGATATTGCATAACTAAGAGAAAAAAAAGAGTAACATACATAATAAACAGAAATATCTACTAACAACCCTATCCCACCAACTATGCAGTAAGATATAAAATCTTTTTTCAAAAAATTGTTTTTTATAAGTGAAATTATTTTCATAGTCATCAGTTATCAGTTTTCAGTTATCAGTTATCAGTTATCAGTTTTTAGTTATCAGTTTTCAGTTATCAGTTTTCAGTTTAGTTTTTATTACAATTCTTAATACTCAATACTTAATACTCAATACTCAATTCTCATTACTCATTACTCAATACTCATTACTCAATACCCATTACTTAATACTCAATACTCAATACTCAATACTCATTACTCAATTCTCATTACTCATTACTCAATACTCAATACTCAATACTCAATTCTCATTACTTAGTTTTCTAAGATAATCATTCCTAATAATTGCATCCGATAATTTTAACGCATCATCGGGAGATATTTTTCTATTTGCCGTGCTATCTAAAAGGTTGATTCCAAAACCTTGCCAAATATAATCTTCACGATTTAGAAGATGAAGCAAAGTTGGATATATATCCATTTGATAAATAGTATCTTGAACTGCTATTCTCTCTTTTATTTCGGGAGAATATATGATTAGTGGAACAAATTCTTTTTCTACAGGAATGTCAATATTGTTCTTAATGCAGTATTGTTTGAATTGTTCTCTTTTTTCTTTATGAAAAATTGTGTGGTCGCCAACAACTACAATAATTGTACTATCTTTTTCAATGCCGTCAAACAATAATCCAAGTGCATTGTCAGTATAATTTACTGATTTTATGTAATTTGATATATCAGTAGGCATATCTTTTGGTAATAAAAGCGTGGAACTATCAGCAAGTTCTTTAAAAGGAGCATGAGATGCAAAAGAAATAATTTTCAATAAAAAAGGTTTTTTAGGAATTTGTTCTGTTGCATGTTTACACATCTGATAATCAGTGCCATTATTAAAAGATATAAGGTCATAACCATAACTTTTAAGCATTAATCCTTGATTCCAAACAAAATCGTCATCAACAACGTAAGCATGTTTGTTGTATTCTTGTAATGATTTACACAAAGAAAAATAAAAATTATTCTGAAATCTATGAACAATTATACCGTTGTAAATTGGTAATAATCCTGTGTTAATAATTAATAATCCATCGCTTGACAGACCACTTCGTACTTGACTTGTAACTTTATCAGCATAAAACAAATTAGTATTTGTTAGTAATTTGTTTAAGTTTGGTGTAATTTGTTGATTATTAATTTCCGAGTTAATAATCCAGCTTTCCAAACTTTCAAAAACTACTAACAATAAATTAAGATTTTCTCTATCATCCGGACGGTTTCTTTTTTGAAAAAAATGGCGTAAAACTTCCTCATCCACTTCGGGTATATAACTTTCATAAAATGGTTTTGACACCAAAATTTTTATTTGATAAACAAGATAGGTAATCGGAGTGTAGGCTCTGCAATACTCATAAGGTACGTAGTTCCATGATTCTAAAAATTTATCAGAGAACAAAGATATATTATCTGATTTTGTTTTAGTAATCACCTGCGGGAGTGTAAGTAGCAGAAAAAACGGAAAACCTACAATAAAAAACAATTTTTGTGTTTGCTTTCTATCTGATATGAAAATCAGTGCCGCAGTTACAAATAATGTCAAAATTAGAAATATGCAATCTTTCCATTCCAAAAAAACAAAAATAGATGACCATATACCTTTCATATTTCCGACTGCATTTAGGCACCAAACAGACAACAAATCATCATAACTTCGCCAATACATCAAATTTCCCACAAGCCAAATATCCAAAACAACGAATACAATAACAATCCACCATTTCCATTTGGTAAGAAAAACAAATGAAACTATTATGCCGCTAACACCAATATACATCGCATATTGTTTCCAAAAATAAATAAGGTTCAACGGGAATCGTGTAGTATATGCTATAAATAGCACACACTTCAAGAATAAAACTAAAAGGCTTACAAAAAATATAACCCAAACAGGATTCTCTTTAAAAAATTTAACTATTTTCATAAAATTTCTTATTTTCAATACTCAATTCTTTCAGTTGATTTCGTATTCTACTAAACTCATATCATCTTGCCGTTTAATTCACCGTACTTACTCCGATATTTTTCAGTTCTGCCCAAGCGGTGTCCCTTTCATTTCGTGCAGTGTCTCTTTCTGTCCAAGCTGTGTCTCTTTCTGTCCAAGCAGTGCCTATTTCAGCCCAAGCAGTGTCTCTTTCAGTTCTAATTGTTTCAATTGCAATGTCTCTTCTGTTGATTTCGTATTGTACTAATCTCATGTCGTTGTGCCGTTTAATTGTCCATACCTGCGCTTGTATTCTTCAATTTGATTTTGAAGAGCAGCTTTGTCGCTTTGGAGAGCAGCATTGTTGCTTTGGAGACTTGTAATGGTATTCCATGCGGTGTCTCTTTCAGCCCAAGCTGTGTCTCTTTCTATTCTAATTGCTTCAATTGCAATGTCTCTTCTGTTGATTTCGTATTGTACTGTGCTCATATCATTTAAACTTTTATATATTTTTTTACTTCTTCTTTACTCATTTTAGCTATTTTTGCCATTTCAAAAATTTTCTGGAATATTTCAGTTTTGTATTTTTTGGGTATGTTTTTCAGTTCGTGCAAGCTCTTTATTAAGAAAATCCACTGCTCAAGGGCAGTTTTTACGCCTCGTAGCTTCTTGCTGAAAAGTGGCAACTCTACACAAACAAAAGTCAGTTTATCGTAGAGTACCTCATTAGTGTCTAATTCCTTTAACTGCCATTGTGTCAAATATTTCTTTGGTCGTTTTTTCTTTCCCAAAAGGAAATTCATAATATTTATCGAATAAATAGGGTCCAACTTAAAGTTCCAGTATTTGTCATTTACTTTTCCTTTAACATTTTGTTCCTGAATTAGTTGCGAAGCATAGACCAACATCCTATCTCTGTAATGTTCTTGTTCAATATTTTGTATTTCAACAATAATTCGCTCGCCGTTGCCGGTAATACAAATCAAATCAAAAATTGCTTTTCGGTCGTTTTTAGTTAGCCCTAATATTTCTACGTTACCATAAGTGAGGTCGGTTATGCCACCTTCGATATTTAGCACGGTGTTTAAAAAGTTGAGCATCACCTCTTTAATCCCAAACACCCGCTTGAAACCAAAATCAGTTAGCAAATTGATATATATGCTCAAATCTTGCTTTCTGTACTTCTTTGGCGGTTTTTCCGCACTATTTGTTTTTTCTGCCATTTTATATATTGATATCAGTTATCAGTTTTTAGTTTTTATCACAATTCTTAACACTCATCACTCAATTCTCATTACTCAGTTTTCTAAGATAATCATTCCTAATAATTGCATCCGATAATTTTAACGCATCATCGGGAGATATTTTTCTTTTTGCCGTGCTATCTAAAAGGTTGATTCCAAAGCCTTGCCAAATATAATCTTCGCGATTTAGAAGATGAAGCAACGTTGGATATATATCCATTTGATATACAGTATCTTGAACTGCTATTCTCTCTTTTATTTCGGGGGAATATATAATCAGTGGAACAAATTCTTTTTCAACAGGAATTTCAAAATTGTTCTTTAAGCAGTATTTTTGGAATTGTTCTCTTTTTTCTTTATAAAAAATTGTGTGGTCGCCAACAACAACAATAATTGTACTATCTTTTTCAATACTGTCAAACAATAACCCAAGTGCATTATCAGTATAATTGACTGATTTTATGTAATTTGATATATGTAGGGGCATATCTTTTGGTAAAATAAGAGAAGAACTATCTGCGAGATGCGTAAAAGGAGCATGAGAGGCATAAGTTATTACTTGAAAGAAAAAAGGTTTTTTAATATCTTTTATTACACGGTTAAACATTTTATAATCTGTTCCGTTATTAAAAAAGGTAGAGTCATAACCGTAATTCTTTAACACAAAACCTTGATTCCAAACAAAATCATCGTCTATTGCATACGAGTGTGTGTTGTATTCCTCGTTTAATGATTTGCACAAAGAAAAAAAGACAATATTCTGAAACCTAAGCGATTGGATTCCATTGTAGGTAGGTAACAATCCTGTATTAATAATTAATAAACCATCACTTGAAAAACCACCTCTTGTTTGATTTACAACTTTATCAGCATAAAGTAAATTAGTATTTGAAAGAAATTTGTTTAGGTTTGGTGTAATTTGTTGATTATTAATTTCAGAATTAAGCACCCAACTTTCTAAACTTTCGAATACTACTAACAATAAATTAAGATTTTCTCTATCATCCGAACGGTTTCCTTTTTGAAAAAAAAGGCTAAAAACTTCCTCATCCACTTCGGGTATATAGCTTTCGTAAAATGGTTTTGATACCAAAATTTTTATTTGATACACAAGATATGTTATGGGAGTGTATTCTCTGCAATAGTTATAAGGTACAAACCAATAAGATTCTATGAATTTATCAGAAAATAAAGATGTATTATCTGATTTTGTTTTAGTAATCACCTGCGGGAGTGTAAGTAGAAGAAAAAGTGGAAAACCTACAATAAAAAACAATTTTTGTGTTTGCTTTCTATCTGAAATGAAAATCAGTGCCGCAGTAACAAATAATGTCAAAATTAGAAATATGCAATCTTTCCATTCCAAAAAAACAAAAATAGAAGACCATATACCTTTCATATTTCCGACTGCATTTAGGCACCAAACAGACAACAAATCATCATAACTTCGCCAATACATCAAATTTCCCACAAGCCAAATATCCAAAACAACTAATACAATAACAATCCACCATTTCCATTTGGTCAGAAAAACAAATGAAACTATTATGCCACTAACACCAATATACATCGCATAAAGTTTCCAATAATAAATAAGATTCAACGGAAATCGTGTAGTATATGCTATAAATAGCACACACTTCAAGAATAAAACTAAAAGGCTTAC
>WRMI01000069.1 GCA_009777175.1 Marinilabiliaceae bacterium | reverse complement strand
CTGCAATAACAAATGGTTATAATTTTGCAACACGATTTCAACATCAATTTAATTCTGAAATGCAACTTAAGGCAGGAATGGAATGTTACGGAGCACAAAGAGATAATGATTATTTTTTCGGAAATAAAATAAATTCTATTTATATAAGCGACACATTACAAACCAATCGCTTTATTTTTAAGGATATAACAAGTGCAGCGTATATAGATTTTGATTGGGAAATAACAGATGAATTATCTTTGTCGGCAGGTTTGCGAGGAGAATATTATGCCTACGAGGGTAATCAAACGACTACGGGAGATATTGTTTCTAATCAACACTTCAATTTATCGCCCTCTATTTCACTATATTATGAATTGCACGACGACCACGAATTGGGTTTTGACTTTACAACAAGTTATGAGCCACCAGGTTATTATTACATAAACCCTTTTAAAACTTATTATTCACCCACACTTTACAAAGAGAGTAATCCTGACTTACAACCATACCAAGAATATGAGTTTGCATTGGATTATACCTTTTTTTCAGATTATATGTTAGTTTTTGAATATTGTTATACAAAAAATACATGGTCAGATTTTAAAATTCCTATGGGGAATGGAATAACAAAAATTAAACCTATTAATTATGGGAGAGACTATGATTTCAGTGTCAATTTTTATGTAAATAAAAACATGTTTAAAAATTTTTTAATTTTATCGTTTAGCCAATATTTCAATTATTTTGCAATAAAAGATATTCCAAACGAAATAATAGCTTTTAACGAAACTGGACATTCTTATAAAACCATCCTAAATATAAATACTGCTCTAAATAAGAAACAAGATTGGAGGTTTGAAACTCAATTCCATTTCATTCCAAAATCTGAAGGGGTTGCTTCAAATTTAAAAGCTCTTTATCTTTTATCTGCTAATTTTTCAAAAAAATTAAAAAATGGTAATTTATCTTTTGGGGTTAGAAATATTATTTACACTCCTATGAGAATATATTTAAATAGTGAAAATTATTCATTTATGCAAGAATTTAACAATTTTGGTAGAACGTATATTTTAACTTATAATATCAGATTTGGAAATAATAAATCACGCGGCACACAAAACAGAGAAAGTAATAGAATTCAAAATAGAATACAAGAATAAAAAGAAATAATAAAAATATAAGGAGTAGCCCTTCATCGGAAAACAAAAAACAGGCATTCGACCATTTGTTATTAATAAGAATGTATCTACACTAAATGTTATGTAATCAGGCATATTCTACTGCCTTATTCATATTAAAAAATTCTATGAATTCTGAAGATCAGAGCATAAGAGGTTAAAAATTTTTTTTGTTTTATTGTTAAAAAATCGTTTATCTTTTAGGGCAACGACCCAGCGAATTCCCTCAATAGTATTTGTCAAAAAAATTTCATCAGCATTAAAAAGTTCTTTAATTGTAGTTCCTTCAGTTTCAACAATATGCAATTTTGCTTGGGGTATAATTTTAAAAAGTTGTCGCCGTAATATTCCTTCGATGCAGCCTGTTGCGCTCATGGGCGTATAAACAGTAGTTCCAACAATCCAAAACAGGTTAGACTGTGTAGATTCAATGATTTTTTTTGAAGTATTGATTATCAGAGAGTCATCGAAATTATTATCATAAGCAAACATTCGTGCAAGTGTGTATGGTTCAGAGTTTAACGTTCTAAAAGATGACAACTGATTAATTGGTTTTTGAAAATCATAAAAAACATCAATTCGTAGCCCTTTTTCATTGAGAATAAAGCCTTTCTGTTCAATGGGAAAGGTTTCCACAAGCCACGATGCCTGTTTGGTTTCGGCATCAAAAATACCTGAATCCTTTCTGAATAGGGTTAGTCTGATTAATGCGTCACCAAATAATCGGTTTTTTACTGCTAATGACATTATTCGTTCGTATAATTCTTCGCTCGAAATAAATCCAATAACAGACAACCTTAATGCGAGCATTGCCCTCAAAATGCGCTCATAATGAGCACCAAAAAATAAAATTTTCCCCTTATGAAAATGCATGGTCTCAAAGAATCCATCCCCGAATCTAAACGCACGATTTGAAGTTTTTAAGAGTGGAGTATCAGCCTCAAAAAGAATGCCATCGTAAACTAAATATGTTTTGTAAACTTTCACTTTTTTTTGATAAAAATTTTTTTGCAAAAATAATAATAATTTCATACTTTTGTAAATTATTTCAATTAATAAAATAAATATGAAAAAAGTAAATTTATATCTATTAGTGTTTGCCACCATTTTAGCGTCTTGCCAACAGCACAATGTACTTACAGATGCTGAAAAATCTGCTGGATGGGAATTATTGTTCGATGGCGAGACCCTTGCGGGTTGGCGCGATTATAACGGAACGGAACTAAACGGACCGTGGATTGTTGAAAATGGTACTTTATCTGCTTTAGGTAAAGGAGCCGACGAATACGGCTATTTAGTAACTGACAAGCAGTACGAAAATTTCGAATTGTTGTTCGATTGGAAGATTTCCACCGGCGGAAATAGTGGAGTTCTATATCACGTGGTGGAACATCCACATTTTCTGATGCCTTATGTAACGGGACCAGAATATCAATTAATAGACAATGAAGGTTTCCCGTTTCCATTGGAAGATTGGCAACTTGCGGGCGCAGATTATGCAATGTATGTCGCAGACGTTTATAAAACAAAACTTAAACCCGCAGGAAAATGGAACAATTCCAAAATTTTGTTTGACAATGGTCACGTTGAACATTGGCTTAACGGCGAAAAAATTGTTGAATTTGATGCTTGGAACGAAGATTGGTTCCAACGAAAAAACAGCGGCAAATGGGACGATTACCCCGAATATGGATTAGCATCCAAAGGTGTTATTGCTCTTCAGGATCACGGCGACCGCGTATGGTTTCGCAACCTCAAAGTACGCGAATTACCTCGCAAAAGTGCCATCGAAGTAGATTTATTCAATGGAAATGACCTTCATGGCTGGGAAATTGCCGGAACAGAACTTTGGTACGTCGAAGATGGATTATTAGTTTGCGAAAGCGGACCCGATGAAGAATATGGTTACTTGCTAACTCGCGAATATTACGATAACTTTGATTTGACATTAGAATTTAATCAGAGTGCTGACGGAAATAGCGGTGTTTTTTTTCGATCTCGTATTATAAATGACGTTACAATTACAGGCTGGCAGTGTGAAGTAGCACCGCCAGACTTTCATACCGGAGGTATCTACGAATCTGTACCGGGCGGCAGAGGCTGGTTAATTAAGCCAGAACCCGAAAATGAAAATGTACTGAAAATGGGCGAATGGAACACTATGCGAATTCTTGTGCAAGGAGACAACGTTACAACGTGGCTCAACGGGACTCAAATGATTGATATTTCAGACAAAATTATTGGCGAAGGTCAAGGACGCATTGCTTTACAGATACATAGCGGAGGAGGAATTAAAGTTTCGTGGAGAAATTTGAAATTGATAAAATTATAATGACCGATTTTGCCGCAATTGATTTTGAAACAGCAAATCATCATCTTTCGAGCATTTGTAGCGTAGGAATTGTTATTGTGCGAGACAATCAAATTGTAGACAAAATTTATCGTCTTATTTGTCCCGAACCTGAATGGTATTCTTATTGGAATTCACAAGTTCACGGGTTGACAATGGAAGATACTGAAAACGAAAAAGTTTTTCAGTATGTTTGGAATGATATTGAACCCAAAATTGCGGGATTACCTTTAGTTGCGCATAATAGTATGTTTGACGAGGGTTGTTTGCGTGCGGCTTTTCGGGTTTATAGAATGGATTATCCTGATTATAAGTTCCATTGTACTTGTCGGGCATCAAAAAAGAGATTTGGTAAATTGTTGCCTAATCACCAGCTTCCTACTGTAGCAGCATATTGTGGTTTTGACTTGATTAATCATCACAACGCCTTAGCAGATGCCGAAGCCTGCGCTGTCATTGCTTTGAATGTATTTTCTGATAATGATTTATTTCAATAAAAAAACACAATGAAAAGTGGCGGATAGTTCGGCGATACAAACATTCCTGAAAAAAATCTGTCTATATCTGTCTAATCAGTGTCGTCTATGTACATGGGAATAATGTAGGTTAAAAGCGTTTATCATTTATCTAAGATAGTTTTTCTCAAATAAATTTATGTTTTTTATGACCTTCTACGAAAATAGCGCTATAAGGTCTTGCGGGACAAAGAAATTCGCACGCCCCGCAGCCAATGCAAAGATTTTCGTTCAGTGCTGGAATTTTCAAAGAATTGGCATCATTTGGAACGGAAGGCACCATCATAATTGCATTTGTAGGACATTTGCGTTCGCAATTACCACATTCTTGCAGGTCTACAATGGGTATGCACCGCTCACGAACAAAAACGGCATGTCCTATTTGTATTGATGATTTTTCTTCTTTGGAAATTCTTTTTATTGCGCCTGTTGGACAAACTTCCGAACATTTTACGCATTCGGGTCGGCACCACCCATTTTCGTATGAGATAAAAGGTTGCATAAAACTATCTAAAGAATTTGAGGGACGCAAAATTTTGTTTGGACAAACTGAAATACACAGTTGACAACCCGTACAGTGTTTTTTTATATTGCCGTCGCTTTCAGAACCCGCGGGAGTTATTGCTATTTGGCGTTTTGGCATTTTCTTTTCTTTGATATTAGCGAAACCACCATCTACTTTCATTTCAAAGGTTTTAGGTACTATTTGCGACTTTAATACCGAACCTGCCAAAAGCAAAGTGGCTATTAGAAACCCTTTTCTACCTTTATCTATTGTTTCATTGTTTATTAATGTCGCTTCTTCTATTTTTGTCAATGATGAGGCTTGTTCGACACTTTTATTAGAGTGCTTGCGCCGGATGCGGTATCCGATGGCACCTCTATGGCATTTATCAATACAATTCATACACACAACACAACGGCTATAATCAATATTAAATTCGCTGCTATTAATAGATGCTGCTTTGCAATTTTTTTCACATAAACCGCATTTATTGCATTTATGGGTGTCAAATCTAATTTTAAAAAAAGAAAAGCGGGACAAAAATCCTAAAACTGTTCCAACGGGACAAATTGTGTTACAATAGGTTCGTCCGTTCATAAAAGCCAATAATGCGACAATGATAAATGTTGCAATGGCAACAATAAAAGTCGGCATACTTTTGGGCAAAATATCAGCGTGATAAAATGCGTAACTATCAGACCGTTCGGCAAAATTAGCGAGTATATTATTTCCTTTTTGCCAAATAGGTAAAAATAGGGTGTTGGCAATTCGACCGTAGGCACTATAAGGGTCTAACATGCCATATAATATGCTTATTCCCAGAATAATAGAAAGGATAAAAAGAGACAAAACACCATATCTAAGCCACGATTTTGGTTTTGAAAAAGAGTAAGGCAGCTTTTTTCTTATTTTGCCAATTCTTGCTATAATATCCTGCAATATTCCCAAAGGGCAAATAACGGAACAATAGGCACGTCCCAAAAAGAGTGTTATTAAAACAAGTAAAATTATTATACCGATATTTACTGCTAAAACAGCAGGAAATAGTTGAATTTTAGCTATCCATCCAAACCAAACATGTATCGTTCCTGTAAAATCGAGAAACAATAACGTTAGGATTGAAAAGAACAGAATTGCGAGTGAAATTCTTATTTTTTTGAGCATAATATAATTTACTTAAAAATCATTGATTATTGTTGTATTGGTTATAATAAGTCATTGCTTCGGGTATTGCTGCTTCAAGTTCTTTAATACGATTTTCGTTTGATGGATGCGTAGATAGGAATTCGGGTCCGCTACTTCCGAGGGCAGACATTCTATTCCAAAAAAGAGGTGCTTCACGGGGGTCGTAGCCTGCTCTTGCCGCATAAATCAAGCCCATTTTATCGGCTTCATATTCGTGTTTACGGCTATATGCTAAAATCCCTAAGGTGCCTCCAACTCCAAAAACAGAAGCTGCAATGTTCATAATTACGGGGTCAGGGTTCAAAAGCCTTTCAGTAGCGACGCTAAGGGTTGTTATTCCTAATTGCACCGCTAACTGTTGCGCCATACGTTTTCCGCTATGATTAGAAACTGCGTGCGCGATTTCGTGTCCCATAACAATACCAACGCCAGTTTCACTTTTGCATAAAGGCATAATGCCTTCGTAAAATGCAATTCTGGCACCGGGCATACACCACGCATTAATAGTGTTATCTTCGAAAAGTTCGAACGACCATGCAAATTTATCTACCTTACTATTTCCTTCATGATCTATTGTGGCGGTGCGTAATCGTTTTCCTGAATTTTCTACCCATGACCTATACTCTTTGTGCTGTGAAATTTTATAATCACTGGTAGTTTCATTATATGAGGTAGTACCGAGTGGAATCATAACACTCATCGGAATTGCAAATGAAAGGTCTTCTTTGCCACATCCGATGGAACTCAGTAGTCCGCCGGCACTAACAATGCCTACTGTGCCGATTGTTGTTGTCTTGATAAAATCGCGACGAGAAATTTTATTATTATTCATTAGTTATCAGTTATCAGTTATCAGTTTTCAGTTTTCAGTGTTCAGTATTCAGTAATCAGTTATCAGTATTCAGTCTGGTTAGTGAGTTTTATCGAACTATCAGTATTTTGCCACGAGCCCTGCCTTGTCGCTACAATTCTTATATCTACAATTTAATATCTACACTCTAATATCTACACTCTAATATCTACATTCTACACTCTAATATCTACACTCTCATTCACTCATTTTTTTATTACAAGGTGGACGACCGCAAGGGTGCGCCCCTACACTCATTTACTCATTCCCTCATTTACTCATTCACTCATTCACTCATTCACTTATTCCCTCATTTACTCATTCACTAACTAGCTTGCTTTCAAAAGAACGATATTAGTTTTTTCTATTTTACGTTTTGCGTAATCAAGAGAAATATTTAGTTCAGAAATATTTTTTCCGGGCAAATCAAACATATCATCAATCATAATAGTTTCGCAAATTGAACGGAGTCCTCTTGCGCCTAATTTAAACTCAATTGCTTTATCTACAATATATTCGTACACATCCTTATCTATTGCCAGTTTAATATTATCCATTTGGAATAATTTTTGGTACTGTTTGACTATAGAATTTTTGGGTTCGGTTAAAATTCTGCGTAGAGTTGGTCTGTCAAGCGGATTTAAGTATGTTAAAATGGGCAATCTCCCAATTATTTCAGGTATTAGTCCGAATGCTTTTAAATCTTGTGGTGCAATGTATTGAAGCAGGTTATCTTTGTCAATTTTTTCTTTTTCCCTACTGGCGTAATATCCTACTACTCTGGTATTTAGTCTTGAGGCAATTTTTTTCTCAATACCGTCGAATGCGCCGCCACAAATAAAAAGAATATCTTTTGTATTAATGGGAATTGTAGGTTGGTCGGGGTGTTTACGTCCTCCTTGGGGGGGAACGTTCACAATAGCGCCTTCTAATAATTTAAGCAAACCTTGTTGTACTCCTTCGCCTGATACGTCTCGTGTTAAAGATGGGTTATCACTTTTTCTTGCGATTTTATCTATTTCGTCAATAAAAACGATTCCTTTTTCGGCTGCATCAACGTTATAATCAGCGACTTGTAGCAGTCGTGTTAAAAGACTTTCGATATCTTCGCCAACATATCCTGCTTCTGTCAAAATTGTTGCATCAACTATTGTGAAAGGAACATTTAACATTCGGGCAATCGTACGTGCGAGTAATGTTTTACCCGTACCCGTTTCACCAACTAAAATGATGTTTGATTTTTCAATTTCGACATCTTCGACAAATGAAACCTGATTTAATCTTTTGTAATGGTTGTAAACTGCAACAGAAATATATTTTTTTGCATCTTCTTGTCCGATGACGTATTGATCTAAAAACTTTTTAATTTCAGCGGGCTTAAATCGTGTGATGGGTCCTGGGTCAAATTTAGGCATCTTTTTATTTTCTTGTTCGACCATTGCGTATGCGAGTTCGGTACAAGTTTTGCAAATAAATCCTGTTTCCCCTTCAATCAGCAAACTTGTTTCTTTATTAGTTTTGCCGCAAAATGAGCATTTGTTCATAAAATTTATTTTTTTTCTTTTGGTCGTAACAGAATTTCGTCAATTAATCCGTAGTCAAGTGCTTCTTCGGAGGACATCCAATAGTCTCTGTCGGAGTCTTTTTCTACTTTTTCGTAAGTTTGACCCGTATGTTGCGCAATAATTTCATAGAGTTCTTTTCTTGTTTTGACAATTTCACGTGCTGTGATTTCGATGTCAACAGATTGTCCTTGCACTCCACCACTTGGTTGGTGCATCATAATTCGGGAGTGTTTAAGTGCAAACCGTTTTCCTTTTGTTCCTGCAGTTAGTAATAATGCGCCGAATGATGCTGCCATTCCTGTACACATGGTTGATACGTCGGAAGTTATGTATTGCATTGTATCATAAATTCCTAATCCAGCATAAACAGAGCCTCCGGGTGTGTTTAAATATATTGAAATATCTTTTGAGGAATCTGCTGATTCTAAATACAATAATTGTGCTTGAATGATATTTGCAACATAATCGTCAATAGGCGTTCCCAAAAAAATGATTCTGTCCATCATCAGACGTGAAAAAACATCCATTGTAGCGATGTTTAACTGCCTTTCCTCGATAATTGTCGGGGAAATGTAACTGCTTGTAATTGCACTATATTTGTCAAATGCAAGTGCGTTGATGCCAATATGTTTGGTGGCAAATTTTCTAAAATCTTTTGTTTCTGTCATCTTATAGGTTTTTAGTTTTCTGTTTGTGATTTTTTTTCAAAAAATGAATTAAATTCTTCGCGACTAACTTCATTAATATCTAATTTTACAGATTCTTTGATAAAGTTAGAAATTTTATATCTAAGAGCCTCTTGGGCAATTTCATTTTGTTTTTCTTTTTGCTTTTCGTTATCCTCATCTTTAAGCGAATCAAGTGCAAATTTTTCAAGGGCTTCGTCGGGCAACGAAAATATACCATAACTCATAAATTGCAATTTTACATTTTTTTTAGCAAAATTTAAAATGTCATTTTCGGTAACTGATATATTATTGGTTTCTGCTAAATATTTTTCGATTATTTGCCATTTAAAATGTTCTAAAAGATGCGACATATTATTTTTTAACTCTTCGTCACTCATCTTCAATTTATCTCTGTCAGATAATTTAAGCCATCTGAAAATAAAATCTTCGGGTAGTTTTATTTCAATTTTCGACAACAATTGATTACGTACATCTGCATTAAACCTTACATCTGATTCAATTTCAAACGAAACTTCAACATTTTCTTTAATTTTTGCTCGACACTCCTCTTCTGTTGAAACAACTCCAACTCCAAAGATTTTGTCGAAAAATTCCTGATTGAGTTCTGGGTCAACAAATTCCTCTATCTCTTCAATAGTAAAGATAAAATTGCAATCAATTTTTTCGGCTTCTTCTTTTGTAATTTGCAGGATATGAAATAGTTCCGTAGCATTAGGAAAGGCTTTACGAACATTAATTATTACCCTATCATTAATTGATTTGTTTATCAAATTATTTTTTGCATCTTCGTCTCTTATCATTGAAACAAGAAAAGGTATGTTTTGAGAAAAAATTCCTTCAAAGACAATATTATCACGGTCGTCAAGCTGCTCAAAAGTACCTGATATTTGTGAATTTGCGCTTACCACCTCCGATTTTGTTTTAGTACCAAAACGTTTTTTTATTCTATCTATTTCAGTATCAATCATTTCGTCTGAAACAATAATCTTATAGTATTGAAAAATATCCTCTTTTGAAAGTGTAACTTCGACTGTCGGCAGCGTTGCAATATCAAAAACGAATTCAAAATTATCTTGATAATCCAATTCAAGAGGTTTTTGAGATTCGCTTGGAATTGGCTCTCCTAACAACTTCAAATTGTTTTCTGAAATGTATTTGTTGAGATTTTCGGGAATAATTTTATTAATTTCTTCAATCAAAACTGCTGCTCTATACTTTTTACGTATCAGTCCGAATGGTATTTTTCCGGGTCTGAAACCTGCCATGTGTGTTTTTTTCTGATAATCTTTAAGAATTTTATCCACCTGCGGTTCGTAATCGTTTTTTTCGATGGTTATTTTTAGAACTGAAATAAATTCATCTATCTCTTCTCGTGTGATATTCATTGAATTACGGTTTATTTATAATAAAAAATTGGGTGCAAAGATAATGAAATTTTTATGTTTTCGAAAATTAATATTATTATTGCAACTATTTTTTAAAACAAATTTGATATGGAAAGAATAGAATTTACGGATGATTATTTTATGCGGCAGGCTATTCAGGAGGCTTATACCGCAAAGGAAAATGATGAAGTGCCTGTTGGGGTTGTTGTTGTTAGTAATAATATTATTATTGCGAGGTCGTTCAACCGAACTGAAAATCTTAAAGACCCCACAGCGCATGCCGAAATATTGGCAATTGGTTCTGCAACTGAACGTCTCGGTAGCAAATATTTGACTAATTGTACAATGTACGTAACCCTCGAACCTTGCATAATGTGTGCGGGTGCCATTGCGTGGTCGCAACTTAAAAGGTTAGTGATTGGTGCCAAAGATGATAAAAGAGGTTATTCGCTATTCAATCCATCACCATTACATCCTAAAACAGAAGTAATTACAGGGGTACTTGCCGATGAATGTAGTGAGTTGATAAAAAAATTTTTTGTAAAAAAAAGGAGTTAATCAATCACGACACCGGCATTCCGCTACGAATGCATCCTAAATCTTAAGTCTGCCGCAGAAAAAAATCTGTGCACATACATGTTGTCTGTACGTTTCTAAATAATGCTAACCAAAATCACATTGCAACTTTAATACCAAAATAAATCATTCGTGGCATGGTCGGACCGTAGATATATGTTGCATCTCGCAATGGTCCTCTATCGATATCTTTTTGGAATTGGTCGAAAATATTTTTCATTCCGCTACTGAGTTGAATATTAAATTGATTAGTAATTTGAAAATCGTATGCAAGCCTCAACCCTGCATCAAAGAAGGTTGGAGTCCAATTTTCGGTATCTTTTTCGATATAACCCTCATAATGAGGATATAACATTGAGCCTGTATAGTTTCCGGTGGCAGATACCGTAAAACTTTTAAATGGAAAAAAATTCAACGACACATAACCGTACTCGTCGGGGCTTCGCAGCATAATTTTTCCTGCAGGAACATCTTCTGACCATTCGTGTGGCTCTTTGTATCGGCTACGTTGAAATGTAAAACCAAAGTCAGCGGCAAAACGTGAAGTAATACCTGTTTTAAATTCTATATTAACTCCCTGTACCACCGCTCCCGGCGCATTAGTTCGCTCAAACAAAAGATAACCATTTGCGGCTACTCCTCGCTCTTCTAAAACAAAAACATCTTTTAAGTTTGTATAAAAGAAATCAATAAGCAAATTTGTTTCCAATTTATCAAATTTTTTATTCGTTTCTATTGAAAAATTTAAACTGTTTGAATATTCAGGTTTAAGATTTGGGTCAACTTCTATTAATGCGGCTTCCCCACCAATTGCACCAATATGAAGGTCTTCCTGAAAAACCTGCGGAGCACGATATCCACTGGACCATCCAGCACGAAACCGAACTTCAGAAAAAGGAGAATATCTTAAATTAATTCTAGGACTGAAAATTAAGTTATCTATCTTATTGTTTTTGTCTAAACGACCGCCAACCACCAAACTAATAAGTTGGTTTTTCCACTCGTTTTGAAAAAAACTGCCAATAGTTTGTGTATATTGGTCAATAAATCGTTGATATGATGGCATATTATCTTCCAAAGAATTATCAGTATATTCCACACCAACAACTAATAGCGAAGGCAAAAACAAAAGTTTTTCAATGGAATAACCATATTGCGAACCTGCAACGAAAGAAATATCTTTAGAACTCCCGTAGGCATCTAAATCTTGGAACGTACCAAAATAAGTTTCCCGTTTGATGTCTTGCATAGAGGTATATAAACTTAATTTATGCTTGTCATTCTTAGAAAAAAGGTCGTAGTTTAAACCTCCGCCGTCAATATAATGACGTAATTGTTCGGTAGCGAAGGTTTCGTGTGGCGGTCTATCTAATTTATCACCACCTCGACGAAATTCATGTATATGATGATATTCGGCTGTTATTCGGGAATAATCAGTTACTCTGAAATATCCTCTAAAACCGAGAGTTTCAGATTGTGTTTTAGGGGCGTCAGAAAAACCGTCTCCAATTCTGTCATAAGCGTCGCGGTTTCGAGCAATCCCATACAGATAAACACCACCTTTTCGGTCATCTGTAATAAAAGAACCATTGAAGGAAGTATTTACATCAAAAAGTTCACCTCCAAATTTATCGCCAAAAAATCCCGAAGTATTTGAAACTGTGAAGGTATTTCTTAAAGGTTCTTTTGTAATAATATTTACGACTCCGCCGATGGCACTAGATCCGAAAAGCGCTGACCCTCCCCCACGAATAACCTCAACACGTTCAATCATTCCTGCAGGGAGTTGGTCTAAACCGTAAACTCCCGCAAGAGTACTGAAAATCGGGCGGCTATCGATTAATATTTGTGTATATTGACCGGATAACCCGTTAATTTTCAGTTCTGAAGCACCACAAGTTCGGTCGTAGGTTTCTACGCGTAATCCGGGCAAAAAATTAAGTGCATCTGCCATATTGGCTGACCCTGACAGCTCGAATGTCCGAGATGATATCATATTGACAACCGTTGCCGTTTCTTTACGATTTGTTTCATATCGTGAACCAGTAACAACAACTTCTGATAATTCTAATGCCTGCGGGTGAAGGTCAAATTTTATCTCAATGGTTTTATCTGCAATAATCATTATGGTTAGTTCCGACCTTTCGTAACCTACAAATGATGCCACAAGAGTTTGTTCGCCAACTGGCGCATCGATCAACAAAAAGTGCCCCGTTCCGTCGGTTGTCGTTCCCAAAACCGTTCCTTTGACTACTATTGTTACAAACGGTAAATGTTCCCCCGTTGTACCATCTACAACATGACCCGTAACGTGCGCATCACTCTTTTTGCTTTGCGAAAATATAACGGATGTATTGATTATAAGTACAATAAATGCACATAAAATTTTGATAATTTCTTTAATCATAACTGTAACTATCTAATAATTAATAATTTAAATATAAAAACTTTTTTGCAAAAATAGATAAAATTTTTATATTTCACACAAACAGAATGAATTTTATTTTTTCAAACATTTTTGTTATATTTGATAAATAATAATTATCTTTGCAACCGGTTTGTATTCATTTTAATATTGAATATCAATTTTTTAACTGATAAAAATGTTTTTTTATGTCTTTAAATTGTGGAATTGTCGGTTTGACCAATAGCGGAAAAACCACTATATTTAATTGTGTGTCAAATACAAAAGCGGAAGCATCTAATTTTGCCTTTAGTGCTATTAAATCTAATTTAGGAATGGCTGACGTTCCCGATCCGAGACTTTACGAAATAGATGAACTAATAAAATCTGCAAAAGTTGTCCCTGCCACTGTAAACTTAACTGATTTACCGGGTTTGGCAAAAGGCGCAAGCCACGGCGAAGGAGTTGGTAATGTTTTTTTGTCGGATATTCAAAAAACAAGCGCTTTAATTCATGTTATTCGATGCTTTGATGACGCAACATTAGCGCATATTGAAGGTTCAATTAATCCTGTCAGAGACAAAGAGATAATTGATTTAGAATTACAAGTGCGCGATTTAGACCTCATAGAAAGAAAAATTCTTAAATACGAAAAAATTGCAAAATCTGGTGACAAAGAGGCTAAAAACGCCATCACATTCCTATTGTATCTTAAAGAAAAGTTAGAAAACTTTACCAATTTGAGAGACATACAAATAACTGAAAAAGAAGAAGAAACCTATCTTAACGATTTATTCCTACTTACTCTAAAACCCGTTATTTATGTTTGTAATGTTGACGACACTTCAGCGATTGTTGGTAATGATTATTCCAAAAAGTTAATTGAAGCCGTTACGAATGAAAAATCAGAAGTTATTGTTATAGCGGGCAAATTAGAATCAGAAATAGCCGAATTAGACAGTGAAGAGGATAGAAAACTATTTTTACAAGATGCCGGATTGAACGAACCTGGCGTTAATCGACTGATACGAAGCGCATATAAACTTTTAAACCTTCAATCATTTTTTACCGCAGGTCCAAAAGAAACAAGAGCATGGACTATAAAACAAGGAATGACCGCACAACAAGCCGCAGGAGTGATTCACAGCGACTTAGAACGAGGCTTTATCCGCGCAGAAGTTATGACATATCAAGATTTATTACAATACAAAACAGAACATGCCGTTAAAGAAGCTGGAAAATTCCGACTTGAAGGCAAAAATTATATCGTGAAAGATGGTGATATTCTACATATTAGGTTTAATGTGTAACCCATAAAATTAAAAATATTTTAAAAAATGGAAAAAAACGGATATTTAGATATGGAACTTCTGCGCTTTACCACCGCAGGAAACGTTGACGACGGAAAAAGTACGCTTATAGGTCGACTACTTTACGACAGTAAATCGATTTTTGAAGACCAAATGGAAGCCGTAGAATTAGCATCTCGTAGTCGTGGAAACGAAGAAATAAACCTTGCACTCCTTACAGACGGCTTGCGAAGTGAGCGTGAACAAGGCATCACAATAGACGTTGCATATCGCTATTTCGCTACACCGCGCAGAAAATTTATAATCGCTGATACTCCCGGTCATATTCAATATACGCGAAATATGGTAACAGGTGCGTCAACAGCACATTTGGCGCTTATTCTCATTGACGCACGAAATGGCGTGCAAGAACAAACTGTCAGACATAGTTTTATTGCGTCATTGCTCGGTATTGCTCACGTTGCAGTTTGTATTAACAAAATGGATTTGGTTGAATATAAACAAGATATCTTTGAAAAAATTAAAAATGACTACTTAAATATTTCAACAGAATTCAGACCGCAAAACATTCATTTTATTCCAATATCTGCAAAATTAGGAGACAACGTGGTCGAAAAATCTACAAATATGCTTTGGTACGAGGGAACAACATTAATGGAACTTTTAGAAACTATTCCCGTGCCACGTTCGGATGATTACGCAGGAATGAGGTTTCCTGTACAACATATTATACGACCTATTTCAGATAATTTCCACGATTTTCGAGGATATGCAGGAATGGTATCGGGTGGAGTTTTACATAAAGGAGAAAATATTATTGCTTTGCCGGGTGGACATCGAACTTCAATAACTGCAATCACACTCGCTGACAAAGAACTCGAAAAAGCATACGAAGGTAAATCAATTGCCGTACAACTCGCTCACGACATTGACGTTGGACGCGGAAATATGCTCGTTAGTGCCGAACACGAAATGCCTCAAATTTCTCAAACTGTGTTACTTAATATTTGTTGGTTTAACCAAACACCCATGTCCGTTGGTAATCGGTATACTATCCGACATACTACCAACGAAACACAAGGAATTGTGAAAAGCATTGACTTTCGTATAAATATCAGCACAATGCAAAAAGAGACCGACATAACAAAACTCGAAATGAATGATATCGCTGAAATTACTTTAAAAACTGCTTCACCTCTCGTTTTTGACCCTTATAAGAAAAATCGAACAACCGGAAGTCTGATTTTTATCGACCCTAATACCTTTGAAACTGTTGGTGCAGGAATGATTATTTGAAGTAAAAATTAAATTTAATAAAAAGTTTTTATTTATGAAAAAACTAAAAGTTATAGCGTTAGTAGCCCACGACAGCCGTAAAAAAGATATGATTGAGTGGGTTTCTTGGAATTGGAAAGAACTTTTGCCACACAAATTAGTATGTACAGGAACAACGGGAAAGCTTATTTCCGAAGCATTGTACAAAAAAGCTGAAGAAAATGATATGGTTTGTCCCGAAATTATTTGCCTAAAGTCAGGTCCACTCGGCGGCGACCAACAACTTGGCGCATTAATTTGCGATGAAAAAGTTGATATTCTGATATTCTTTTGGGACCCAATGGAAGCACAGCCTCACGACGTTGATATTAAAGCATTGCTCAGAATTTCAACACTTTATAATATTCCGGCTGCTTATACTCGATCTTCCGCCGATTTTATTGTCTCATCGCAACTTTTTCAT
Organism: Marinilabiliaceae bacterium; assembly: GCA_009777175.1. Classification (GTDB taxonomy): domain Bacteria; phylum Bacteroidota; class Bacteroidia; order Bacteroidales; family Marinilabiliaceae; genus WRMI01. The sequence goes on along the minus strand of WRMI01000069.1, from coordinate 568 downwards.
AAAGAATATAAACCTATTAAAATAGATTATTTAGAGCATATTAACCGGAATGTGTTGATGTGAAAATAGTAAATGAGGGAATAAGTGAATGAGAAAATGAGTGAATGAGAAAATGAGTGATGAAGAGAATGAAATTTTTGAATTTATTGCGATCTTTGCGTTCTCAACTTTGCGACTTTGCGTTAAAAAAAGTTTAAATGAAATAAAGATGAAACAATCCGTGAAAATCCGTCGAATCCGTCAAATCCGTGTATCCCCAGCGGGCTTTAGCCTGCAGCTTTTAGTGTAAATTAGTGAAATTCGTGGCTAAAAAACAAATAAAATGAAATACAAAAAAATACGTGAAGAATCGTTAAAAAACAAAGTCGCAAAAGAATATTTTCCAGATTTTGATTGCTCTGATATACTCAAAGATATTGATTTTGCGGTCAAAAATCCTACATCAATAAATTTGCAGGCGGTTGATTTTGAGGATTTTTATCATCTTTTGGGTGAAACAAAAACTGATAGCGATGATATTGTTGCGATGCTTACTCAATTAGTACTCACAATGGGCAAAGCACGCACT
>WRMI01000068.1 GCA_009777175.1 Marinilabiliaceae bacterium | reverse complement strand
ACTAACCGCTAACCACTAACCACTAACCGCTAACCACTAACCACTAATCACTATATTAGTAGATAAAAAAATAAATATATGAACCGAGAAATAAGAATTTGGTCAATATCTACTTCGATATTGGCTGTTGGTTTGATTATCAATTTGTTTGTACGTTCTTCTGAGCCTGTGTTTCTACAGCCAGAGGAAACCCCTCAAGAAGAAACCCCTCAAGAGGAAAAAATTAAAACTTTTGAGCAATTTTACGGAATTTTTTCGTTACCAATTCCAGAACAATTAGATTTTGCGGGCGAAAATGTTCCTTTAAAAAAGTATTATGTTCGCGAGAGTTTTGACCGTGAACTTTTAGTAAATACTTATTGGCAGTCTCAAACAATATTGCTGATAAAACGTGCCAATAGGTATTTTCCCGTAATAGAGCCAATATTGAAAGAGAACAAAGTTCCTGATGATTTCAAATATTTAGCTTTAATAGAAAGTGGCTTTGTACCTCGTGCTGTTTCTCCTGCGGGTGCTGCGGGAATATGGCAGTTTATGAAAGATACCGCAAAAGAGTATGGACTTGAAGTATCCAATGAGGTCGATGAACGTTATCATGTAGAAAAATCTACAGAAGCTGCTTGTAAATATTTGAAAAAAGCATATAATAAATACCGTTCTTGGACATTAGCTGCCGCCGCATATAACGCTGGAATGGGAGGCATTGACCGACAAATGTCCATTCAAAAACAGAAAAACTATTACGACATACTATTTAACGACGAAACTGCTCGTTACGTTTTTCGTATTTTGGCTATTAAACAAATTCTTTCTGACCCAGAACAATACGGTTTTTACGTGAATAAAGAAGATTTATATCGACCTATTCCTTTTAAAATCGTAGAAATACCAGACTCTGTTTCAATAGAAAATTTGTCAGATTTTGCACAAGAACATAAAACAACTTATCGAGAAATAAAAGATTTGAATCCTTGGCTTCGCGAAACTGCTTTGTTGAATAAAACAAAGAAGAGTTATTCGGTCAAAGTCCCGAAATAATCTAGCGGACAATGTAAGTCAGCTTTTTCATTTTTGTCAAAGTTTTTAATTATTTGAGTATTAAATTAGAACCTCGTCGATGTAAAGGTTAATCGCAAACAAATTTATGATTAAAGGAAAATTTTTTAACAGCGAAGCGGTCGCCAATATGGGCGGGGCAAAGGAAGCAGATACCATTTCAAAAAACGGGCGGAATTCGAAAAGCCAGACGAGTAGAGGAAACTTTTTTCGAGTACTTTTTTTCACTATCCTTGTTTCTGGTGTTATGTTTTGCAGTTGCGACGACAATGAAAACAATGGCAATAATGGAAACGGCGATGATGAGCTTGCGACAAGTACTTTTGACGGAACAATTATCGCAAAAGTTGATAATTTTAGTGAATTTAATTCGGTGGTCCGTAAAGTTGTTGTAACATTGTATGGACAAAAAAACGAGGATGAGGGGACCTATGAAAAATTAGAAATTTTCGGTAACCTCACTAATGATGGCTTTACGATTACATTTCCACAACCATTAGACGATAAGTATTTGAATTATTTGTTGGACGAATGGGAGTTTAGCACAGTCACAGTAAGTGATGTAAATGTAAAAGCAAATTTAGTTGAGCTTTATCTTGTTTGTTACGACAGCGATGACAATTTGGTTGGTGATGTAGAATTCGGAAATGATGAAGTTTATGTAGAAATTGCTTACCTAGAAAAAGATGTGACCATAACAGGTCAAGATCGTTGGGGGGTCTTTCATAGTATATCGTGGAAAAAGGGGTGGAATTTTCTCTATTGGATTGAGCCCGAAAGAGGAAATTCTGAAACAACAACCAAAGACCCAGGTGGTTTAAAATGGTATTTTGATTGGTACCAAGGGGAAGATTAGTAACGTGCTGGAATAGTGAAAGTTATTTTTGTTGGAAATCAAGGATAGATAAAATCAAAAACTTCGACATCTTTTGTTTGTAGTCTCTTTTTTTGTAACTATTTGAAAATTTGGCGCAAACTGGATTGTCACGATTTCTCACAAATATTTTTGAATTTTGACCTCACTCACCCACATCCTATACGTACTTACCCCGAATAGCGCTTACGCTTATTCGGGGTTATTTACGTTGCACTCCTAGCGAGTGCCGCGGGCTGGGATGTTCGGAGGGCTGGAGCGATGATTACGTTCAAATAAATAATCACGTAACTATCCGCTCCCCTTGCTGTAACGACAAAAATTTGAACGCATTATCTAAATTTATTTTTTCTTGGATAAGTAGAGGTATTTTTTCAAAATCTCCGCTTTCTTCGGCTTTTTTCAGTTTTTCGGTACACTCGTCTATTTTGATTTTTATCATTTTCCATTTTAGTTCTAAAACTACACGTGGAACAATTTCACCAATTACATCTTCAATCTGCTTGAGAGTCCCTTTCTTTTTATGTATTTTACTTAATCTATGTTTTTGTATCAACAAATCAGTTGCAATTCGGCTTACTTCAGGGTTTGGATGGTTAATGAAAAATTTGCGTGCCGAAAATTCTGCATCATTATAATGTTCCTCATAAAGTTGTAATATATTGTTATGTAACGGATTAGAACTCTGAATTTCGTCTTGTTTAAGTTCGTTTACAATATATTCACCAACTGTTAAACACTTTTTGCCTTCGTCTGTTTCAATTTCGCATAATGTAAGTTGGTCATATTTAATAAGATATTTTAATATTTCTCGCTCTTCAACGTTGAATGGATTTGTAATTGCAAGAACAGGCGCTTGTTTTCCAAGAGATTCTTTAATTTCTCTTTGAGATTGTATGAACGCTTGCGTACTCTCTTTTTCATTCTTCTTTTTTATAATTTTATTTATTTCTTGATAAAGAATTGGTTCTTCTACTTTCAAAAGAGAACTACACTCTTTAACATATACGGCTTTAATAATAGGGTCGGGAATTATGGCAATTGTGCTAACAATATCTTGGATAAGTTGCGCTCTTTTGATGGGGTCGTTTTTGCTTTCTTCGATTAATAAAGATGTTTTGAACTTAATAAAATCTGTTTCGTTTTCTTTAATAAATTTGATAAGGTTTTTAGTATCATTCTTTTTTGCAAAAGAGTCGGGGTCTTCACCTTCGGGCAATAAAAGTACTTTGACGTTCATTCCTTCCTCTAAAATAAGATTAATACCTCGCAAAGATGCTTTAATTCCAGCGGGGTCGCCGTCATAAATAATCGTAACATTAGGGGAAAAACGTGCCATAAGCCTTATTTGGTCAACTGTGAGCGCAGTTCCTGACGAGGCAACAGTATTTATTAATCCTGCTTGGTGAAACGCAATTACATCTGTGTATCCTTCAACTAAATAGGTCTTATCTTGACGACTAATTTCTTGTCGTGCTTGAAATATTCCGTATAAAATTTTGCTTTTATGGTAAATTTCCGATTCGGGGGAATTAAGATATTTAGCGGCATTAGGTTCTGTTTTCAAAGTTCTACCTCCAAAAGCAATTATTTTACCCGATAATCCGTGAATAGGAAACATAACCCTACCTCTAAATTTATCAGACCTGTTGTTGTCTTTTACCGTTGTTAAACCTGTTTTTTCTAAAAACTCTAATTTATAACCGTTTTTCAGTGCTTCTTGTGTAAGTGCGTCTCGCTGTTCGGGTGAATATCCTAAACCAAACTTTTTTATAATATCGTCTCTATATCCGCGACTTCGAAAATATAGTAAACCCATCGTAAGACCCTCATCTGTATCATACATAATTCGCGAAAAAAATTTTGACGCAAATTCAGTAACAATCAGCATACTATCACGCTCATTCTTTTGATAAATATCTTCTGTAGATAACTCTTTTTCTTCGATATGGATATTAAATTTTTTGCCGAGCATTTTAATTGCTTCGATCCACGAAATTTGCTCGTGTTCCACAACAAAATGCACAGCATTTCCACCTTTTCCGCAACCAAAACATTTGAATATTCCCTTATGCTGCGACACACTGAAAGAGGGAGTCTTTTCGTTATGAAACGGACAATGACCTATATAGTTGATGCCCCGTTTTTTGAGATTTACATACTCCGAAATAACCTCAACTATCTGACTTTGAGCAGTTTCTACTACACGTTCTATGGTGGGTGAATCTATCATTACAAAAATTTGTTAAATATATATAGTTTCTATCATATCTGAATTTCTTTAAATCCAAAAAGTAGACCAATTGCCAAGATTATTAATAATAAAACAATGAAAAAAGCTATAAAATAAAACAATCCTATTAAAAACATTCGAAAAATTACGCTAAATTTTTTCCTATTACTGTAAAATTTAATTGCTGCAGAAATTGAATAAATAATAATAGTCAAAAAAATTATCAATGAGTTAAGTTTCAAATATAAATCATTATCAGAAAATGCAGAGGCTAAAGTTAAATTAATTGTTCTGTTTAGTGTTATCAAAAAAAAGAAAAAAGTGTGTAAATGTATTGTAAATATTAAGTGCAGGCTAAAAGCATATTTTTCTTTACGGAAAAAAAGTTTTAATAATGCTGCAAAAATAGGGATAATTAGCAACATAAAGTAAGGAAAATATTGTGAATAATCTATAATTCCACTTTCTTCGGTTTCTTTTTCGGGTAATATATTTTCTTCTTCGGTAACTGTCTCACTTATAATGTTTTTACTATCATTATTTTTTGATACTAATTCACTAATATCAATAGTCAAAATCTGCTCAATATCATCTGTTTTGCCTTCAATTTTTTCATTCGACTTTTGAAGAATCTTGTTATCATCTCTCTTGATAACTTTTATGGTAGTTCCATCTTCGAGTGAAAAAACAATTGTAAATGCCAACAGCATAACCCAAAACATCTTAAAAGGTTGAGTATAAGGAGCTATTCGTCTTGCAACATATTCGGTAGATAAAAAACCGGGTTTAAAAAGTAGTTTAATAACCGTGTTCCATGCTTTATCGTAAAAAATGATAGTGAAAAATGCCGATGCCATCTGCTTAAAAGTTCGTGGTAACCCTGCCAATCTATCTTGTCCGCAATTTGGACAATAACGGTTTTCTAAAATTGCTCCACAATTATAGCACGGCTCATTTTCTGAAAAATGGGTTTCATTTGTCTGTTTTCTACCAAAAAATTTAAAAAAATTAAATTTGTGAAATAGAGACAAAAAAGCGATATTTAATAATAAGTGTTTCATTGTAGTTTTCAGTTTTCAGTTATCAGTTATCAGTTATCAGTTATCAGTTATTAGTATTTTGTAATATCATCCTAATTTAAATTGAAATCCGTCAAAACCCCACAAAAAAGTAGTTATAAGAAGTAATATAACTAATAGGAATTCCAAAGCAATAATATAAAGTATTCCAATTAAGAACATTCTGAAAATAACGTTTATTTTTTTTCTGTTATTGTAAAATTTTACTGCAGCAACAAAAGAATAAATGTATATTATCAAAAAGGCTACCATTAAACTTATAGCTGAAAATATCTCATTTTCAGAAAAAAATGCGATAAATGTCAGATATAATATTTTTGAAAATGTTACTAGAAAAAAAGAAAATGTGTGTAAATGTACTGTAAATATTAAATTGATACTAAACGCATATTTCTCCTTCTTGAAAAAAAGTTTTAAAAATGCGGCATAAATAGGAATTAATAACAGCATAAAATAAGGGAAATATTGAAAAAAATCAGATGAAGTATTTTCATCTGCAATTATTTCGTTAGTTACTCCTGTTTTAACATCAAAAAATTCTGTTGTCTCTTTAAATAAAGTTTTATCATTATTTCTTGTTAATTTGAATGAAGATTCGTCATTAAAAGAATAAACGATGGTAAATGCCAACACCATAACCCAAAACATCTTAAAAGGCAGCGTATAAGGTGCTATCCGTCCTGCAACATATTCTTTAGATAAAAATCCGGGTCTGAAAAGCAGTTTAATTGTCGTGTTCCACGCTTTGTCGTAAAAAATGTTACTAAAAAATGCTGCCGCCATCTGCTTAAAAGAACGATGCGACCCAGCAAATCTATCTTGTCCACAATTATTACAATAACGGTTTTCAAAATTTGTCCCGCAATTTTTGCAGATTACTTCTCCTGAAAAATCCATCTCTTTGTTTTGTTTTCTACCAAATATTTTGTAAAATAAAGGTAATAATGCGATGTTTAAAAGTAAGTGTTTCATTGTAGTTATCAGTTATCAGTTATTAGTTGTCAGTTGTCAGTTGTCAGTTATCAGTTTTAAGTATTTAGTATTCAGTATTTAGTAATAACGTCTTTTCGACCTTGCGCTATGTACCTTGTACCCTGCGCCGTGCACCTTGTACCTTGCACCGTGTACCTTGCATCGTGCACCGTGAACCTTGCATCGTGTTCCCATAAATTAAACAAATTGAACTCGACTTAAATTGTTTGCAAATTCGTGGATGCTGGTATCAATTTTTCGGATAGTCTGTTTGCTTGGAGTGCGTACTCCGTTAAGATAATGGCTTAATTGTGCCTGATTAATACCCGAAAGTCTTGAAATTCCTGCCAAAGAAAAATAAGTTGTGTAAAATTGTAAGAAAGAAGCTATATCGTAATGGTACTCAAATTTTGCTTCCTGAAAGGTTTTATTAATTTCTGCATAATATGTTTTCATTTCTTCGTAGGAATTTTCAAAATCGGCAATGGCCTCTTGAACTGTATTTCCGTCACCTATTATCCCGTATGATAACCTTTTTTCATACAAATCTATATATACTCCGTATTTACCGTCTGTATCTGTTTCGATAATTGCTTTGACTATAATCATATAATAATTTTTTAAATTTTTACTCCCGATGTGTTTAAAATACTTTTTAATGTACCTATTTTAACTTCTTCGCTTCTATGGTGGCTCATGTCAAATTCTTTTTCTGTAATTGGACTATACCAAATAGGGTGCTTTTTGCCATCCTTTACAAAAAAACATCCAAATTTTTTAAGTTTCCGTTCAAGTTCTGAATATTTCATTTATTAATTTTCGACAAAAGTAGAGATATTATTTTTAATATCAAAACTTAGGAACAAATTTTTTTAAAAATATGCGTTCAAGATTTACTTGCTTTAAAGAGGCTATTTTTCTCTTCTTTTGTAAGGCTTTCGTAGCCACTTTCTTTTATTTTATCTAATATTCTGTCAATTTCGTTTTGTCGTTCTTTTTTAATTGTGTTATATTCCATATCGGTAAGTGGTCGGCTGTAAACAATTTTCATTTTGCTTTTTTGGGAAAAATTAAACCACTGATTATTCTTAGATGGATATTTTATCTTTTTTTCAATCAGTAATTTACCGAAAATGAGTCCAAAAATTGCGCCACCAATATGTGCAATATGTCCGCCTGTGTTACTCATATTTGAAATGCTAATTAGGTCTAATATCAGCGCTATTAACGCAATATATTTCAGTTTTACGGGACCAAAAAACAAAAGTCGTATCTTATAATCGGGAGTAACTCTGGCTATTGTAAACAAAATAGCAATAGCAGCCGCAGATGCACCAAGCATTTCTGAATATCCGTAAATATTTTTGAATGCCGGAAGCATATTGAAACTTATTAAATAGAGCAACGCACCCGATAAACCCCCCAAAAAATAAACTCTTAACAATAACCGACTTCCTATAATTTCTATAAATATTCGACCAAACCAAAAAATATATAATATGTTAAACAACAAATGAATAAAATCATAATGAGTAAACATATAAGTTACAAGACTCCAAGGTTTTAGCAATAAATTAGGAAAATAAGCAGGTACCATAAAAAAACTGACAAACGGACGAATATTGTTTGCAGGATTTCCACCAAGAACAATTATCAATTGTACTAAACGTATAAGTAAAAATACTCCTATATTGATATAAATCAACCTCGTAACAATGGAACCATTTTTAAAGGAATTTTTTATTTCATCTATTATTGACATCTTTAGTTTTCAGTTATCAGTTATCAGTTTTCAGTGAATGAGTGAATAAGTAAATGAGTGAATGAGTATTTTCAATTCGTAATTCATTTTCGCTTTTAGTATTAACCTTATTTTTACCTTATTTATTCTACAAAACAACCTTAGTAGAAATTCAGTATTTAGTATTCAGCATTCAGTGTTATGTTACCAATAAATTATTTTTACGCCTTGTTATCTCGTTAGGGATGTAATATCGGTAGAAATTCAGTCATCTGCATTCCGTTAGGAATGCAACGTTTGGTAGAAAACAATCAGCCACAACACTGGCATTCCGTTAGGAATGCATCCTATTCATTTCCTTATTTTTACCTTCTCTTTTCTACAAAACAACCTTAATAGAAATATAGTATTTTTAATTCGTAATTCATTTTTACCAGCATTATCCATAATATTTATTTTAACGCAAAGTCGCAAAGTTGAGAACGCATTAATAGTTTTCAGTTTTCAGTTTTCAGTCATTTTTTGTTTTCCTTTGTTTTTAAAAAATATTTTCATTTCTAGTGAATAATGCAAGTTAGTTTTCAGTTTTCAGTTTTTTCAACCGTGTACCGTGTACCGTGAACCGTGTACCCTGCACCCTGCACCCTGTACCCTGTACCCTGTACCCTGCACCCTGTACCCTGCACCCTGTACCCTGCACCCTGTCCCGTGAACTCTATTTAAGAATAAAATCCAAAAAATCGGGGAGTTGTTCGGTTTCAATTTTTTTAGCGATAATTTTTTTATCTTTATCAAGAACATAAATTACAGGTGTCGATTTAATGTCAAAATGTTGCCTAAAATGGGTTTGTTGATACGGGTCATACACATTAATCCAATCGTAGATACTATTTTCGTCAATAAATTTTGTCCATTGTTCTTTATCAACTAAATTATATACTGCAAAAACTTGAACACCTTTTTCTCTATATTTAAGGAACACATCGTTGTAAAGTTTAGGAATTTCCTTTTTGCAGTGTCCGCAGTCGGGTTCATAAAAAACAATTATCGTAATTTTAGCGTTAATTTCGTGTAGTCTAAAAAATTCTCCGTGCGGGCTTTCCATTTTAAGGTCGTGCGCAGTTTGTCCGAGTAGCGTTGGTTTAAGATCAGTAACTCGCTTTCTAAGGTCGGTAATAAATTCTTCTGTTGCCCAATCCGCTAACCCAGATAGATAATATTTCTCAGCAATTGCAACCATTGCGGCTTCCATACCCATTACTTTGCTTTCGTTCACTAAATTATAAATCACAGGTACTAAATAACGAAACATTTCATTGTTAGATTTACTTTTTTCTATAACCATTATTGCTGCATCGGCAACAGTATCAGGAATTTGAACTAATGCACTATTGAAATATTGCTCTATTTTTTGGTGAAAAAATGGTGTCCGTAACATTCTATTATCTGTGAGGTCAATATTGTCAAAAAAGTGATTTTTTATGTAACTCATTTGCGTGAAATACAAAACAGAATCTCTATTGTGTGTATCTTCTGGAATTTCAAACTCGGGGATAAGGGGCTCGTTCAACGCTTTTATCAATGCCGAAATAAATTTGCCTTCGTTATCTGTTTCAAGTTTTTTTCGGTATTCTCTAACCTCTTCGTTAAGCAGGTTCATTTTTTCTGATAGTTCATCTTTCTTTTGTTGGTTATCTCCAACGTTCTGAAATTCTTCTCTATAATTTCCCATAATTTTCCCTTTATTGTCCAAAAACTTCTGCATTTCGAAGAATTGTTCTACCTCTTTTGCACCTTTTATTTTTGCGTTCTTAATAAAATCGATGGAATCGCTTTCCACCGAAAAATGTTGTTCTTTGTCGATAAGAATTTCGTAATATTTACCATTTGGGAAATAAAAAAGATATATACCTCCCGGCAAAGGCTCAGTTCCTTTGAAAGTAGCGAATCCGTTTTTATCAAACTGTGCGGTATCTTTGACATGTAGGGCTTTCCTAAAATGATAGCCTAAAATTAAATCTTGCTCCTCAAATCCTTTTACTTTTACTTTTATTTCATAACTGCCGCTAACTGTCTGTGCGCAGATTGTAAAGGCGGAAAGCAAAATTAATGTTAAAAAAATATGTTTCATAAATAAATTGTTAAAATTTTTGATTAAAACGAAAAAAATATTTTTTTGTTTCATATTTTCAAATAATTTTAAATCTTATTTGCCTTTTTGGGATATATAATTTTTTTGGAAAACAAGCATCTATTTTTGTTTTAAAATAGAAAAATATATTTTTACATGCTTTATTTTAAACGCAAGGTCGTAAAGGTTTTTCGCTAAAGTCGCAATTAAATTTGTTAAGTTTTATTCTTTGCGTTCTCAACTTTGCGCCTTTGCGTTAAAATAAATAATATGAAAAATGTAAGTTAGATTTCCAATTTTTTATTCCAAAATATTATTTTTTTTGGGAAATATTTCAATATTATATTATTTTTGCACAATTTTTAAATTTAATTGTTTTTTATAAAAATTCTATAACTATCAAAATATCAATAATATAACATAATAATTAATATGACAGAATTAAAAAAACAGGGCAACATAGTTGCCATCGTAATGATGATTTTCCTCTTTGGTATGATTGCCTTTGTAACCAATTTGGCAGCACCAATGAGTGTAGTTTTGGGAGAACAATTTAATGTTTCCGATTCAATGGGTATGCTGGGAAATATGTTTAATTTTTTGGCGTACGCCGTAATGGGAGTTCCCGCTGGGTTGATGTTGCAAAAACTTGGATACAAAAAAACAGCACTTACTGCAATAGGAGTAGGTTTTTTGGGAGTATTCATTCAGTTTCTTTCGGGTCATGCTGTAACTAAGGAGTTTGCGCTACCTATCTATTTTACAGGTGCATTTGTTGCAGGTTTTTCCATGACTATGCTAAATACAGTCGTTAATCCAATGCTCAATACAATGGGCGGCGGAGGAAATAAAGGTAATCAATTAATTCAAGTTGGGGGTTCCTTTAATTCACTTTTAGCAACTTTTACACCCGCCTTTGTCGGTGTATTAATCGGCGAGGCGGCAAAAGCACAAATAAAAGATGTATTTCCTGTGATGTATATAGCAATGGGAGTTTTTGCAATAATATTTTTGGTGTTATTTTTAGCATCAATTCCCGAACCTCATGCGCAACGTTCCGCCGAACCAATTGGCAAGTTGATGTCGGGTGCATTAAAATTCAGGCATTTTATTTTGGGTGCCGTTGCAATATTTGTATATGTAGGCGTTGAAGTCGGAACCCCCGCTACCTCAATCCTTTGGCTGTCAAAAGACCCAGTTTTTGGAAAAACAATAGCAGGCTCGGTGGCAGGTACTTATTGGCTATTAATGTTGTTTGGAAGATTATTCGGAGCATCTATCGCAAGCAAGGTTTCAAGCAAAATTATGTTGTCAGTGTCAGCATCCATTGCATTGATATTAATCGCACTTGCGATATTTTCACCCTCCTCTTCATTAGTATCCATGCCATTAATGCAAAGGTCTGCGGCAGGTTCTTTGTCATTCGGGTTAACGCAAGTTCCAATTAATGCAATGTTTCTGGTGCTTGTGGGGCTTTTTACCTCAATTATGTGGGGCGGAATTTATAATTTAGCCGTTGAAGGCATTGGAAAATATTTAGCGGCAGCATCTGGACTTTTTATGGTTATGGTGTGCGGTGGAGGAATTATCCCTTGGATACAAGCAAATATTGCCGACATCACAAGTAGTTATTTAACAAGCTATTGGGTGATTGTAGCGGGTTTTGCATATTTGATTTTCTACGCATTGTTCGGTAGTAAAAATGTTAACAAAGATATTCCGGTGTGAGTTAGTGAATGAATGAATGAGTAAATGAGTGAATAAGAGAATAAGTGTAGGGGCGCACCCTTGCGGTCGTCCACCTTGTAATAAAAAAATAAGTAAATGAGTGAATGATTGTAGGGGCGCACCCTTGCGGTCGTCCACCTTGTAATAAAAAAATGAGTAAATGAGTAAATGAGTGTAGGGGCACACCCTTGCGGTCGTCCACCTTGTAATAAAAAAATAAGTAAATGAGTAAATGAGTAAATGAGTGAATAAGTGTAGGGGCGCACCCTTGCGGTCGTCCACCTTGTAATTAAATAATAAGTAAATGAGGGAATGAGAGCATCCTGTTAGGGCTGTAATATCGTAAAAAAATGAGTAAAAATTTAAATAAACCGCACACCGTGTACCGAGCACCGTGCACCCTGTACCCCGTACCCTGTACCGTGTACCGCACACCGCACACCGTGATTAAAATATAAATAAATGAAATACATACTATTAAAAAATGGACGGATTGTCCATGATGACAAATTGGTTTCGGGTAATATCCTAATTGGAAATGACCGAATTATTGAGATAGGGGACCACGTCAAAGCACCGCACCCTTATTCGGAAATAATTGATTTATCTAATAAATATCTGTTACCCGGATTGATACATTATAATTGCTCGATTTTGAAATTGGAAAATAATGAACCAACAAGTTCGGCAATTTATATAGCATTGTCTCACGGCGCAACATTCCTAATGGATACTGTTAAGATACAAAAAGAGACTCCATTTAGTAAGACAATTAATTTTTCAAGAGAAAGTTGCAAGCCTATTATCGCAGACTACGGCTTTCATCTTAGAGCGCATAGATGCTGTCATTTGTCTGAAGAAGATTTACTGAAAATATTGACCTACGAAGGGATATCATCCTTTTATATCAAACTTAAAGACATCAAAAAGTTATTAAAAAACAACTTGAATTGTATGTTTGATTTTGCCTCCAAATCAAAACTGCTTTATATCTGTGAAACAAAAGAAGTTAATAAAATAACAGGCGAAAAAGAATCATTGTTTTCAGAAAATAATATCGAAAAATTCAATTTTTTGATGTCGGTGATTAAGAAGTATAAATATCCATTTTTGTTTACGGGTATAACTACTTGGGAAGAATTAGACAAGATTTTTCAAGATAAAGAGTTGAACGACAATATATTTGCGTCAGTACATTTATCTGACAAATGTAATAAGGATGGCACTTTGAACTATAAAGATTTGGAAAAATTAGTAAAAAATCCAAATATAATTTTAGCGCCGCCCGAGTTAATTCAGCCCGATTCTAAAAAAAGCAGTTTTATAGAAAATGCAAAAACATATAGTTTTCTTTCTGACCTCATTTGTCGAGAAAAATCTATTAATGAAGATTTATTGCTCAATATTTGCGAAATGTATGCAACAAGACCTGCAAAATTATTGGGAATTTATCCTCAAAAAGGAGTTTTAGATATCGGGACAGATGCCGATTTTATTGTCTGGAACCCCGCCGAAAGAAATAGCCGTATCATTGGCGGTACAGACGCTATCCTTTTAAGAAAAGATATTTATGCTGTTATTATGAAAGGAAAAATGGTGACGGACGATATCGAAGAAATTCATAAAAATTTAAGCGGAAAGTTTCTTTTTAGAAATTAAAAATATTTTTTTTCGTTTAAAAAACTTGTAGATAGAAAAATTTTATCTACTTTTGCAAAAATTTTTGAAATAAAATAACGATAGTAAATAAAAAAAATTATGCCAAACCTCAAAGATATTCGAACACGTATTAATTCGGTAATTACTACCAGACAGGTTACAAGTGCCATGAAAATGGTTTCTGCCGCTAAATTGAAAAAATCGCAGGACAATATTTCGCATATCCGACCATTCACTATCAGATTGGCAGGTATTATTCATGACCTAAACTTTTCTTTAGAAGAAGATATTTCATGTATTTATACCGATGAAAACAAAAGCGAGAAGGTTATGATACTTGCAATTGCCTCAAATAGAGGATTATGTGGAGCATTTAATTCTAATATCGTTAAAACGATTACAACAATGATTAACAGCGATTTACAAGAAGAGTTTAAAAAAGGGAACGTTGTTGTTGGAGTTCTGGGAAAACAAGTTGCTAAATTGTTGAAAATCAAAAATATTACACCCGAATTTGAATATAATGACCTCGCACAAGCATCAACTTACAAGCAAACTAAAACTTTATCACAAAAATTAATAGACGGATTTACTAAGGGTGAATATAAAAAAGTTTTGTTTGTTTATAATGAATTTATTAATGCAGCCGTTCAAAATGTACAAACACACCAATATCTCCCATTTTCGATTCCAAAAATTGGACAAGCATCTCGACAAAGTATGCAGTACCTTTTAGAACCTGATATAAATGGAATTATTTATTCATTAATACCTGAAATGTTACATGCCATGCTTTATCAGGTAGTCCTCGAATCGCAAGCATCAGAACATGGTGCCAGAATGACATCAATGCACAAAGCAACCGACAACGCTACCGAACTTATTAATGATTTGCAACTTAGCTACAACAAAGCACGACAAAGTGCTATTACAAACGAAATACTTGAAGTTACGGGAGGCGCGGAGGCGTTAAACGGATAATACATAAATGAAAAAAAGGATAAATATGTCAAAATATACAAAAGAAGAATATGCTCTTGCCAGAAAGCAATCTGACGAATTATTGAAATTAATTCTCGGTAAGACAGGGATTTCTCGAAAAAGAATTCATGAACTTGCTGAAAATGAATTTGTTACAGCAAATCTTGATGTTATTACACCTACTGAAAGGAAACGCTTTGATAAATTAGTTTTTTAGGGATGAGAGACTGCAAAGTAATACGCATTTATGTTGATACAAACGTATTAATAAACTATTGCACAAGGCAAACAAATGATGTTAAAGCATTACGGTATGTTTTTTTTAAAAGACGAAAAGAAGTGCTTTTTACATCTACTTTGGCTGTCGTCCAAACTATTTCCAAATTACAATCGGCTGGTAAATCAAATAAAAGAGTGGCATTTTCACGAGAGACTACTTTAAAAAAACTTGATGAGATATTGCCCAAATTTACAATTTTGGATTTATGTTTATCAGATATTAAAGCCGGTTTTATCCATTTGAATAGTGATATTGAGGACAATGTGCATTATGTTTTGAGCCAAAAAATGAAATGCAACGCAATTTTGACAAACAATATAAAGGACTTTACTTTTTTCAAAGATATTATTGTGATGGAACCAAATTTGGCACTTTTAAAACAAAAAATCCAATAACACGTCTGAAAAACGTTAATATTTTTTTATTAGTTAGCCAAGTTAGTTATTGACAATATTTTAAGAACGAAATACTAGATATCATATATAAATAAATTTAAAATCTTAAACTATGTTACAATTTATTAAGACGCATCAAATGCACGCAATTTGCGGAGCGGATGCACAGGAAAAAGAAACACTTTCTATTATTCAGAAAGTGTGTGGAAAATTTAGCGTACTTTATTACGCTATGACATTGCTGATTGCTTTTTGCGCAATTGGATTTTTATTTACCGCTTGTGATGGCGCAGGTGGAGGTGGAGTAGCTGCTACTCCCTCAGAAGACATCGAAGTCTCACCCACATCACTCACTTTTAACGCTGACGAAATAAACAAAAAAAAGTTCGTTGAAGTTGATACTAAAGCGAAGGATTGGAAAATTTCAGTTGCCTCAGCAGCCCGGGATTGGTTAAAAACAGGACTGGCTGAAGAAGATGACGACGAGGTAGGTTTTTATGTTTGGGTTACTTCTGAAAACGAAGATGAAGAAGAAAGATCTGGTAAAATTACAGTTTCAGCAGGAGAAACTACAGCTAGCGTTACCGTGAAACAACGTGGCACGAACGAAGGAGGTGGAGAAGATGAAATCATTGTTGAAACACTGCAACCCCAAAATGTTACAAATAATTCTGCTACCCTAAGAGGAAATATTAAAAGCGCGGGAAATCCTCCTTATACACTAAAGGGGTTTGGTGTTTTTGAGTGGGCTGGTTACGATTGGGAGTTGTTTGGTGAATTTGAAGTTTCTGGTAGTGGAACAGGTATCTTTACATACGATGTTACAGGACTGAAACCTAATACAGAGTACGTTTATATTGCTGTTGCAGCAAATGCAAATACTGAAGAGTGGGGATCTGGTGATGAGGTATCTTTCACAACCTCCGGTGGAGGCTCTAACATTACGCAGGTGAGGTTTCAAAAGACACAAGCAATTCCAGAAATTCCTTATATGTCAGTAGATAAACATGATGCAAGTGGCAATTGGGTTGAAGTAATCGCTGAATACGAGTTTGGGGGTTCATCAGGTACATCTCAATATTACGACATACCTTCTGGAACTTGGTATCTGTATTTCTTTTATACAGGTCATCCCGGAATGGAAGAAGGTTATTATTACCTAACAGATCCCTTCAATTTTCAACAAGGTAATAAATATACATACAGATGTTTCTTAGAAGGTAGTACAATTACTTTTGAAGTTACCAATGATGGTCCAACAAAATCGGGTGTTAGCTATGTTTCTACAACAGAAACATTTACATTTACAAAAGATGCAGTAAAACCTTCGAAAAAAACCCGTCAGATAAAAGATGTAAAAGTCCTATCGGGAAAATTTAGAGCAGATATAAAAAAATAAAAATACAAATGATATTTAGTACGTGCCGCTAAGTATGCAGTGTTTAAGAATATTGCTTACTTAGCGGTTTTTTTTGGGGGTTGTGGAGTATTTTCTTTATTATTAAATATTTTTCATCCTCTGTTTTCCACATTCCGTTATGAATGTGGAAAAAGAAACGCGACATTTTTAATTTGCTGTATCCGTTTCATAATCCTTTGTGATATACGAAAAAAAAACTACCAATTCAGGAGTTCTAAGTTTGAGTCCATTCCGAAAAGTCCTATTATTTTACCACAAGGGTCACAAAGTGATTTGGTTATTGAATTTATTGAAATTGTTATTGAGTTTACCGAAATTGTTATTGAGTTTACCGAAATTGTTATTGAGTTTACCGAAATTGTTATTGAGTTTA
>WRMI01000067.1 GCA_009777175.1 Marinilabiliaceae bacterium | reverse complement strand
TCGGGGCGTTTTTTTTTTTTTTTATCCATATTCAGTTATTTTTTTTTAAAAAAAAAAACCCAAAATTAAATATTTTTTTTTTATAATCGGTTTTTTTTTTTTTTTTTTTTTTTTTTTTTCATTGAAATAATTTCAGAACTAGTATTCAGTTTTTGGTATTCAGTATCTTGTATTTAGTATTCATTATCTTGTATCTAGCAATCAAGAAATAATTATTGCAAATTATTCTATGAAGAAACCCTTATTTCACAAAAGTACCCTTAGTAGAAATGAACAACCCAAAAACTTTTGTAAAATTTAAGTTGAATAAGGAAATTAGAGAGGACAGATATCTTAAATATATTATGCTATTAAAGTTTTTTCGAAATTAGGGGTTTTGACAGGTTTGTTTATTGACAACTCCTTAGTATCTGGTATTCAATAGATAGAATAAATGCAAGATACTGAATACTGAATACTAAATACTGAATACTAAATACTGAATACTGAATACAAAATACTGAATACAAAATACTGAATACAAAATACTGAATACTGAATACTGAATACTGAATACTGAATACTGAATACTGAATACTTAATACTTAATACTTAATACTGAATACTGAATACTGAATACTGAATACTGAATACTGAATACTGAATACTGAATACTGAAAACTACCGCGCCCATTCAAAAAGTTCTGAAATTGTATAACATTTTGTTAAGTTTGTAATTTTCAGTTGGTTAGTAATTTTGATTATAAAATTAAAAAATTTTCGCAAAAATTTATATAATTTGGGACTGATTTTTAATATTTTGAACTCGAGTAAAATGCCCCTTCCAATTTTGTGTTCTTTATCTACTGTAATGTTTCTAATTTGTTTTGCTTTTGAATAAAAATAATTTTTATCAAAAAACTTGGGGCGCACAATGATATTTCTTAATAAATGAATGCCGAGATAAATTGTCATATACTTCACAAATGGTAATGCTTCTTTATATTCTGGATATTTGGCAGTAAATGAGTATCTATCACAATAAGCATCACTAAAATCGCTAATTTTTTTCATTTCGGCTGATAGACTCTTATTTCTAATTATGCTGTCGTTTCTTTGCAGATAATAATAGTAATCATACTGAATATAAACACTTTGCGAAATTTTATGAAACAGATAATGAGAAATATAATCTTCTGCAAAACCTCTTGCTTTTGGAAATTCAATATCGTTGAACAAGTGCTTTTTATAAATTTTTGTTCCAAAGCTGGAGTTTGAGTTTTTATCTTCAAGAATTGTCAAAACGCCTTGAATACGATCAACTATTTCGTAAGTTTTAGGATTATTTGTATTATTGTGAGAATGAACAATTTGACCATCCTCGTGAGCATAACAAATGCCGCCTTGAGCAATATCTGAATTAGTTGTCAAAAGGGCATTCATTAAGTCTGAGTACATATTAAGGTCAATCCAATCATCTGCGTCTAAAAAAGTAACAAATTGTGCGGTAGTGTTTTCTATGCCTGTTTTTCGGGCAAAAGCTAAACCTTCATTTTGCTTATGAATTACTTTGATACGATTGTCGCGCTGTTGCCATAAATCACAAATATTCCCCGTATTGTCGCAGCTGCCATCGTTTATTAATAAAATTTCCAAATTAGTATAAGTTTGATTAACAATTGAATCGATTGATTTATCTATCTGTTTTTCAACATTATAACAAGGAACTATTACGGTTAGAAGTGGTTGCATAACAATTATAAAATAGTTTTCAGTTTTCAGTTTTCAGTTTTCAATTTTCAGTTTTCAGTTATTTTTTGTGTTCTTTTGTGGTTAATAGATATTTTCATTTCTTATGAATAACGCAAGTTAAAATCTTTTATTCTTAAAATAGTAAAAGAAAAACCTAATTCCAATGGGAATATGAAATAAAACAGTAGAAAAAACTCCATAGTATTTACACATAATTTTAAAACGTTCTTTAAGTCCTTTTATGATGTTCTTTTTGGTAAGTCCACCGTCTAAAAATTTTGAAAGAATCATGTTTGTATTCACAATTTTAGCAGAGTTTTTTAATACGAGCAGCACCCATTCATAATCGGCTGAAAATTTGTAATTTATATTATAAAAGTCTGACTTATTTTTTGCAACAATAATCGATTGATGACTGATTAACATACCATTACGTAAACTTTTCCATGTCAGTTTTTTGGGGGGAGTAAGTCGGCGTTTGCCAATTATTTGATTGTTACGGTTTATCATAATAGTTTCACCGTAATAAACATCGGCAAACTCCTGATTTTCAAATATTTTTTGAGTAGTTTCAATTTCAGCAATTTCATCACCGGAATTAATAAACCATAAATAGTCGCCCGATGCAATTTTTAAACCTTTGTTCATTGCGTCATAAAGCCCGTTATCGGGTTCGCTTATTATTGTTGAAACGCGGGATTCATATTTTTTTAACAAATCTTGAGTACCATCATTACTTCCGCCATCGATAATAATATATTCAATATTGTTATATGTTTGATTAATAACGCTTTCAATGGTGCGTTCTATTGTCTCAATCCCGTTAAGAACTACTGTAATTACTGAAATTGTTGGTTGTATGTTCATTTCACTTTTTCAATATTTTATTATACAATGATTCATATTGCTTTGCAATGATTCGAGGTTGATATGTTGTTTCGACCTTATTTCTGGCATTTATTCGAAATTGTTGAATATTTTCATTATCAATAATATACTCAATTCCTTTGGCAAGTTCTTTTTCGTTTATTTCTGATGCGAGATATCCATTTATTGCATGGGTAATCATTTCGGGAACTCCTCCAATTTGAAATGCGACAACAGGAAGTCCGCACGAAAGTGCCTCCATTACTGTATTTGGCAAATTATCTTCCAATGATGGTAACACAAAAACATCGGCAGCATTGTAAAAATCTACAATCATCTCACTGTTTGATATATAATTGAAAATGTGAACAGGCAAAGGCATTTTATCTACCAATAATTCAGAGGTTTTTCCAAAAACAACCAATTCAATATCATGCTTTTCGCGATTATTTGCTAATAATTGCAACGCATTAATTAACAGTGTAATACCCTTTCTACTATCTGAAATATTAGCCGCACCAAACAAAAGCAGTTTTTTATCGTGGGGTAATTTTAACCTTTGTCTCGCTTCAATTTGATTACATGGTTTAAATTGTTCAATATCAATGGGATTAGGAATAGACATTATAAGTTGGTTTTGCAATAATTCCGATTGTTTTGCTACTTCGCAAAGCCAATCACTACACGTAACAACAAAAAGAGGCGCATTGGCAAATAATTTTTTCTTTTTATGAAATAGCATCGCTGATTTGTCATTAATTTTCGGTTTTTTAAGAAAATGACAATTACCGCACTCTTTGGTATAATTTGAACAATTTCCTGCATAATGACAAATACCTGTAAAACCCCACATATCGTGCATTGTCCAAACAATTGGTTTCCTTAGTGCAAATATTTTTTTTAAACTTTTTAACGATAAAAATCCTTGATTAATCCAATGTAAATGAATAATATCGGCTTCTTTTACTAACTTATGCCCGCTTACATCAAATCCAACATTTGCAATGGAAATTTTAAATAAATTTTTACGACTTAAACGGTTGATTATAAAAATAATAAACCTCTCCCAAAGAAAATATAAAAGTGCAAGTTTCTGTATGACAAAAGAAGTTTTAACAGAAAAAACATTTTTATTTTCACTATTTTTATCTAATACTAATAAATTAACATCTATTCCGCTGTCAATCAGAGCATTCATCAATCTTTTAGCAGCAATTGCCGCACCACCTGAAGTATCAGAACTGTTTAAAAATAGTACTTTCATTGGAATCTTTCTTTTATTTTTTTTACGATAAAATCTTTTTCAAATTTATTTAATCCAACAAGCCAAATAACTGTACCTGTGGAAATAAAACATACAACTATTGAAACACATACCCAATAAATTGATGAATCCGCCAAAATATAGATTATTATTGGTAATACAACAGACAAGAGAGTCGTACAAACTAATCTTAAAGTAACATCAGACAAAAATTTTCTGACGGGGAAATTTAAGGTTTTTTTAATTTCATACAAACGGGCAAAAAAAGCGAGAACGGACATTATTATTGTAATAATAAAAGCAGCGTAAACGGGAAATCCTATTTTATAAAAAAGTGCCGTAAAACAAAATACAGATAAAAAATTCAAAGAAACAATAATCTGATACTTCTTAATTTTTGCCGAAGCCTGAGATAAAATGCCCATTGACACAAATGAAGCCTGAACGAGCAAATCAACAATTATAAGTTGTACAAAAATCCGTAGATATTCGGGTACTTCTGTGAGCCATAAACCCAAAAAAAAGTCGGCTTGAAAAAAAAAGGGCAATGTTATGAAATATAATAGAAAAAAAGAGAATTTTGACGAGCTGAAAACTAATTTATACAAAAAAGAAGTATCATTTTGAGAATATGATTTCACTATTTGCGGTTTAACGGCTGTCATTAGGTTGGAAATCAACATATAAACCCCTTCTTGGATTTTTCCTGCCAAAAGTTTTGTTGCATTGTAAACAGGACCGAAAAAAATATTTATTAAGATATTTACTCCTTGCTCACTTAATGTATCAGCCGAGGCACCTGCTGTCATCCAACCCGAAAATGTAAATAATTTTATTAAACGAGATTTATTCCATGAAAGCCTGAAATTCAACTCTTTATATTTTGTGCGGCAATAATATACGTAATAACCGTTTGATAATAGTGATACAACTGATAAAAGTAGAACATACAAAATTAACTTATCGCCCGCAAAGTATTGAATAACAAACACAACAGCAAGTTTTAACAATACATCCACAATTGAAACATAAGTAAAAATGTTCATTTTTTCGTGCGCAAGAATTAAAGCGTTAAACGGTGAAGCAATTATAAAGAAAACCATGTACGCTAAATATAATTGATAAATCCATAGTGCCGCCGACATTCTCTCTTCGGGAATATTTAAAACATTAATTACAAACCATAAACCTGCTGTTTCGGCTATAATAACCAATAAAATTGCAACGATTAAGTGGCAAGTTAAAGTAGTAGCAAAAATTTCTTTTACATTCCCTTTTTCCCCAAGCCCAATTTCGTAATTAATAAATCGTTGGGTAGAAGTGGTCATGGACTTGTTAAAAAATGAAATCAAAATAATTACTCCCGACAAAATTCCAAAAACTCCAAAATCTTCAGCACCTAATACAGACAATAAAACTCGGATGGTATAAAAAGTTACGACAATGGTTATCAATGTGCGAAAATAGAGCAAAAGAGTATTCTTTGCAATAAGATGACTTCGGTCAATTGCTGCCAATTTTTATAGTTTAATGTTTGAAAAACAATTAATTAATAGACAAAAAGATAGAGATTCAAAGTTCAAAAATATAAAATTAAACATTATAAACCAAAGAAATATAAATTTAAGATGCATTATTTGTCAGCATAACGATTTATTTTTATCTACCCTGCCGCAATAGGTGAAATAAGAAATTTTTTTTGTTTGGAATAAGAAACATATTATGCTATTCAGGGTGTTTCGTTGTATTTATTTGCAACTGAATATCTAATCATTTACTCATTTTTCTACCAATATTTCATCCCTAACGGGATACATTTTGCATTCATTTACTCATTTACTTATTCACTCATTTCTACTAAGGGGGCTAATAAAAAAATAAGGGTTATTATTTCTTATTCACTCATTCACTTATTCACTTATTCACTCATTCACCAAAAACTGATAACTGATAACTGATAACTTGTCAATAACTCACCAAAAACTTTTAATAAAAAAATTTGATTTTATCAAAAACTTCTTTATTGGAAAATAAAAAAGATTAATTCTAATTATTTTTGCTATCTTTTCAAAAAGTTATTAACAAGTTTTTAACATAAAATTTTGACATAAAATATACTTTCATTGGAGTTTATCCGTTTTGTTTACAAAATTAACAATCATGTATCATAATTATATTTTAATTAAAAAATAAATAATAATAATAATAGAATGTTAAAAACGGACAAAGTTCAAGATGAAAAATCTTTGAAAGATGAAATAAAACAATTAAAAGTCCAAAAAAATGCAATTATTTTAGCACATTTTTATCAAAATAGTGAAATACAGGATATTGCAGATTATATTGGAGACAGTTTAGCGTTAGCACAATGGGCAAAAGAAACCGATGCGGCAATAATTTTGCTTGCGGGAGTTTATTTTATGGGTGAAACCGCCAAAATTTTATCACCTCAAAAAAAGGTACTCGTTCCCGATACAAATGCTGGTTGTTCCCTTGCTGATAGTTGCCCAGCCCTTAAATTTGAAAAATTTGTAAAAAAGCATAAAAATCATTTAGTAGTTACTTATGTTAACACAACTGCTGCCGTTAAAGCCCTTTCTGATATTGTTGTTACAAGCACAAATGCCACCAAAATCATCAAATCAATACCAAAAAATCAACCTGTTATTTTCGGACCTGATAAAAATTTAGGAAATTATATTAATGGACTAACGGGACGTGATATGCTTCTTTGGGACGGTGCTTGCCACGTGCACGAAAAATTTTCATTAGAAAAAATTTTAGCATTAAAGAAACAATATCCGAATGCTAAACTATTAGCTCATCCCGAATGCAAAAGACCTATTCTTATGATTTCAGATTTTATCGGAAGCACATCAAGTTTGTTGAATTATTCACAAACTACTAAAACAAAACAATTTATTGTTGCTACTGAATCGGGCATATTACATGAGATGCAGAAAAAATCACCACACAAAACATTTATTCCCGCACCTCCAATTGATTCAACATGCGGCTGTAACGATTGTGAATATATGAAATTAAATACATTAGAAAAGATTTATCTTGCTTTAAGAGATGAAAACCCAGAGGTTCAAATTGATGATCAACTTAGAATCAATGCATTGAAACCTATTGAAAGGATGTTGGAATTAAGTAAATAAGTTGTTTTACACCTCATTATTTACTTTTAGTGCATTAAGACTTTAATTTTGTTTCCTAAAATTTTCCTGCATTTTAGATACAGAACAATTAATTTCATCATAATATTTTCTCAACTCTTCCTGTTGTTCTGGTGTAACATATCCATTTTCACATACCGTTCGCACCAGACACAGAAATTTTGCGAATTCCATAGGTTGAACATCGCTGAATGTGTACGTTTTTGTTTCAAAATTAGGTTCTACTTTCATATTATTTTTTAGTGTTCTTTTTACTGTCTATTTGCTTTATTTTCTTACTTTTTGATTTCAGATCTTTTTTAACTATCACAATATCACTACTTTTAGGTAGGTTTTCAGGGGCAACTTTGCTAATTCTCATCATTGTACCTCTAACTTCTTTTCCGGCATTTTCTGCCGTTATTTCAAGGCATGATTGTCCTTTTATGTTTTCGTTTTTGATTTTTAATTCAGTCTGTGTGATACGAAATAAGTTCGCAGCAAGTTCTTCTTTACCCATAAAATCAAGTGGCGACCTTTTGTCAGGTATGTCTCTTATTTCTCTTAACTTGGTGATATTCATATTGTACATCCCTCTGTATCCAGCAGATTGAAAATAAGCGTAACTTTCAATTCCTGCTTTTTTGGCTACTCCAGATAAACTATTTTCGCGGTCGGTTATTTCATTGCGAATAATTATCCTTTCAACATTATTTGCCTCTTCCAAATAATTAGTTACCGCCCCCGCCAAGGCTGCAAAGTATGCCTGAGCTTGCGCTACTTCTGGTTTCCTGTTATCTGCATTCATGGCGATTAGATAGCAAGCAAATCTCGATAACTTGAAATCTGTTATTGTTTTGCCATCAACTGTGGATAGAATTTGCTCAAAGTTATCAAGAATAGGAATCGTAAGTGTGTTGCAAGTAGTCATTGCTTTATTTATTGCTTTGCTAAATGAAATCATCGACTCGTAACCCAATAAAGACATAAGTCGTGAAGCATACCAATAAGTATATCCATTATCCCTACTCTGTTCTTCAAAAGCCTCGCCACTAAAGTGACCGTTAAATAATGATAGTACTGACATATTTAATTTTTTCTAACTAGAAACTTACTTTTTCTCAATATAATTTTAAACGTACAAAAATACGAATTATTTTTTTATTCATCAAAAAAAAACGGTTTTTTTCATTTTCAATACACTAAATTTTTATAAGAGAAAGGATGCAGTCGCAATTATTAGTGTAAATTTTTTTGAGATGTTATTTGGCGATCCGGGCGGGACTCGAACCCACGACCCACAGCTTAGAAGGCTGTTGCTCTATCCAACTGAGCTACCGGACCTTTTTTCGGCGGTGCAAAAGTAGATAAATTTTTGAAATTTCAAGCTTCATGTTCTTATTATTAAAAAAATTTTTTTCTTTTACCTTTAAATTTCATTATTCAAAAGAAATGCAAATATCTTATAACCACAAAGAAACACAAAGGTTTCACAAAGGACACAATTTCTCTTTTTTACCACATTATTTTTCGCTTCTTCTTCTTTGCATTTTTAATAAATCCGAAATATGTTTAATTTTTGTTATTTCGAAAATATTATATACTTTTGCAAAAAAATTTATAACAAACAATTTAACATGCATTATTCATAAGAAATGAAACTATTTTTCAACCACAATTGAACGCAAAGATTTCATAAAGGACACAATTTTCCTTTTTTAACCACACTATTTTTGCGTTCTTTGCGTTCTCAACTTTGCGACTTTGCGCTAAAATAAATAATACAGTTTAATTAATAGATTCGATATGATAAAAAAAACAATTTTTACGATAATTTTTATAATTATCAGTTTTAACTTGTTGCAGGCTAATGAGTTAGACTCAATAATTAATCAGGGAAAAGCACTTTTTGCGGAACGACACTATTCCGAGGTTATAGATTTTCTGAAAACTAACGAAACACATTTTGAGAATATTGACGACGACATTAAAGCACTATTTTTTGGATTGATAGGAAGAGCAAATTTACAAATAGGAAATAATTCCGAAGCCGAACAGTATCTTCTAAAAGCACTCTTAATTTCAACAAATAAAGAAACAGAAGACTATATAAATATTACAAATAGTCTGGGCAATATTTATTACACTATTGGTGATTATGAAAAAGCAGAGACAGTTTGGATTGAAACTAAAGAGTTACGAGAAAGGGTAATTGGAAGAGAGCATCCCGATTTTGCCAATTCCATAAGCAATTTGGGACTATTGTATTGGGCAGCAGGCAATAATGAAAAAGCAATTTTTTATTGGGAAGAAACAAAAATTCTTCGTGAAAACATTTATGGTAAAGAACATCATAATTACGCCCGCTCTCTAAATAATTTAGGACTTATTTATAGTAATATTGGAGATTATTCAAAATCTGAATTGTTCCATTTAGAAGCAAAAGAAGTTTTCGAAAAGGTTTTAGGAAAAGAACATCAAGACTACGCGGGCTCTTTAAATAATTTAGGAATATTGTATCATAATATGGGCGATTATCAAAAAGCAGAAACATATTATTTAGAAGCATTAACAATCAGAGAAATGATTTCTGGTAAGGAGCATCTCCATTATGCTCAATCACTTAATAATTTAGGTGCTTTATACTACAATCTAAACGATTTTAAAAATGCAGAAATCTATTGGTTAGAAACAAATAAAATTTACGAAAATTTGTTAGGAAAAGAGCATCCTGTCAACGCCGGAAGTTTATGCAATTTGGGAATTTTATACAATAGTATGGGTTTTTATTCAAAAGCAGAATCTTATTTGATGGAATCAAAAGATATTCGTGAAAGAGTTTTGGGAAATGATAATTTTGATTTTGCAAGAACTATTTTCAATATAGGAACTCTGTACCATAACATAGGAGATTATCAAAAAGCAGAAACATTCTTTTTAGAATCTAAAAATATAAGAGAGAAGTCTTTGGGTAATCTACATTCGCATTATGCATATTCTTTAAACGCATTGGCAATCTTATATAAAGATATTGGTGATTATCAAAAAGCTGACAAATACTTCGCTGAAACGATTGCGGTTTTTGAAATGGTTTTGGGAAAAGAAAATATGGACTATGCACTTGCTCTAAGTGAATTTGGAAAGTTAAAATTTATTACTCATAATTATATTTTTGGGGAGACCTTGATAACAGAGGCTGATAACATTCTTAAACGTCAAGTCGATAACAACTTCTCATTTATGTCAGAACGTCAAAGAGTGATTTTTTGGGACACGTACAAAGAAAATTTTGAAAGAAGTTATGATTTCACTAATACATATCCTTACAGTGCCCTTACTCTCAATGCATACGACAACACTCTTTTTTCCAAAGGTCTTTTGCTGCGTACCACAAACCGAATAAGAGATGCAATTTATCTTTCAAACAATGACATTTTAATCGCACAATATGACTTTTTAAGAAGTAACCGCCTATCATTAACGGCATTAAAACAGCAAGAAAATCCAAACTTGGAGATGATTTCAATTTTAGAAAATCGGGTAGATAGTCTTGATAAAGAGTTGACGCGAGCATCGACTGTTTATAAAGATTTTAACCAAGAAACATCCATAAAATGGCAAAATATACGCGATCTTTTACAACATGACGAAGCCGCAATTGAATTTGTTCATTTCAGGTTACTTGATGACAAAGCAAATTTCACTGATACTGTTTTATATTGCGCACTATTGCTAAAAAAAGATATCGATACACCCGCTTGGATACCTCTTTTCAAAGAAAAAGATTTGCAAGAGTTAACAAAACGCGACAATAAAATTTCTGATTTGGAATATACACAACAACTTTATTCTGAAAATGGTCAAAACCTCTACGACCTTATTTGGCAACCGTTAGAAAAAGAGTTGCAGGATATTAACACTATTTATTATGCACCATCTGGTATGTTGCATCAAATATCTTTTGTTGCTATTCCGGCTTCCTTTGACCACAAAGGCACACAAACTGATGTCACAAATGCACACAAAGAAGTTTCAGAATTATTATCAGACAAATACAATTTACAATTATTGTCAAGCACTCGCGAAATATTTAGACTTAAAAAAGAAACAACAGCAAATTTAAATGATAAAACTGCTGCAATTTATGGTGGTTTATTTTACGAAACGGAACAATCCACATTATCTTCTCAAAATATCTCAAACAACAACTATTCATCCTTTGGTCGTGCCGGAGAAGGCGAGCGGGGCTTTGGAATACGGCAACGTTTTCTACCTGGTACAGAAAAAGAGGCAGAACTAATAATGAAATATTTGAACGACAATCAATTTGATATCCGTCTATTTCTTTATTCTGAGGGTAAAGAGGAGACTTTTAAACAATTAAGTGGCTCCCAAACAGATATAATTCATATCTCAACTCATGGTTTCTTTTTTGAAGATATTGACGAAATAAATAATGACGATTTTTCTAATTTGTTCGACGCTGAAAATCGCACTACTAAAATCAAAAATCCTCTTTTACGTTCGGGTTTATTACTTTCAGGTTCCAATCGTGCCTGGACAAGCGCAGCCCTCATAGACGGCATCGAAGATGGTATCTTAACCGCAGAGGAAATATCACAAATGAACCTAATAAAAACAGAATTAGTAGTTCTTTCTGCCTGCGAAACAGGACTTGGCGAGGCTAAAACTGCAGAAGGTGTGTTTGGTTTACAACGAGCTTTCAAACTTGCAGGCGTAGAAACACTTATAATGAGCCTCTGGAAAGTACCCGACAGCGCAACCGCTGATTTAATGACAACATTTTACCAACTTTGGCTTTCAGATAAAACAATTGATGGAGAGCCCCGCCTTACCAAAAAAGAAGCCTTTGCAGCAGCACAACAACAAATGCGTGAAAAATATAACGATGTCTATTTTTGGGCTGGATTTGTCATGCTTGATTAAAATTAGTGAATTAGTGAATTAGTGAATTAGTGAATTAGTGAATGAGTGAATTAGTGAATGAGAGAATTAGTTAATTAGAGAATGAGATATGCAATTATAAAATTGTTCCACGTGGAACAATTGATAAAAAAATTCAAAACCATTGAAAATAAATAATTCGTGTTCGTTAGTGTAATTAGTGGCTCAAAAATCATCTATTATAAAATTGTTTCACGTGGAACAATTGTCATATAGAAATACAACCAAGGCAAAAATAATAATTCGTGTTCATTCGTGTAATTAGTGGCTAAAAAAATTAAAGATGTACTATAAAATTGTTCCACGTGGAACAATTGACAGATAAAATTTAAAAAACCAATGTTTAAAAAATAATTCGTGTTCATTCGTGTAATTAGTGAAAAAAAATCATCTATTATAAAATTGTTCCACGTGGAACAATTTACATATAAAATTTAAGAACCATTGATTTGAAAAAATAATCAATCATTGTTAAAAATTTAATTCGTGTTCATTTGTGTAATTAGTGGCTAACAAATCATCTATTATAAAATTGTTCCACGTGGAACAATTGTCATATAGAAATACAACCAAGGCAAAAATAATAATTCGTGTTCATTCGTGTAATTAGTGGCTAAAAAAATTAAAGATGTACTATACAATTGTTCCACGTGGAACAATTGACATATAAAAATTCAAAACCATTGTTTAAAAATTAATTCGTGTTCATTCGTGTAATTAGTGGCTAACAAATCATCTATTATAAAATTGTTCCACGTGGAACAATTGAAAAAATCATTTTAAAAAGATAATTCGTGTTCATTCGTGTAATTAGTGGCTAAAAAAATTAGATATCTATTATAAAATTGTTCCACGTGGAACAATTGCCCTATAAAATTTAAAAACCATTGTTTAAAATTAATTCGTGTTCATTCGTGTAATTAGTGGCTAAAATAATTAAAAGTAGACTGTTTAACAATAAAAATAATTTAAAAACGTTTAAAGAGATTATTAGTGTTCATTCATGTAATTAGTTGCTTAAACAATATGATTAAAAATAAATTTTCAGTAAAAGGAAAAATAGTTGATTTATTTAACAGAGTAATATATTCTGGTGAAGTGTTCGTTGAAGACGGCATTATAGTTAAAATCAACAAAATTGCAAATGCTC
The DNA here is from genome assembly GCA_009777175.1 of Marinilabiliaceae bacterium. GTDB lineage: Bacteria > Bacteroidota > Bacteroidia > Bacteroidales > Marinilabiliaceae > WRMI01. The sequence goes on along the minus strand of WRMI01000067.1, from coordinate 3,867 downwards.
CGAACCAATACATCCTGCCCGGATTTGTTGATTCGCACGTTCATGTCGAAAGTTCGGCATTGATACCTGCACATTTTGCAGAGATGATTGTTCCACGTGGAACAATCGCCGTCATCTCAGACCCACACGAAATTGCAAACGTTCTGGGTCAAAAAGGAATTGAGTTTATGATTGAAAACGCAAAAACTACTCCTTTAAAATTTTTCTTTGGCGCTCCTTCCTGCGTTCCTGCAACAAATTTTGAAACAGCAGGCACAGTTTTAGACGCAGAGCAGGTCAAAAAACTTCTACATGATAAAGACATCTTCTACCTGTCTGAAATGATGAACTATCCCGGAGTAATTTTTGACGACCCAGAAGTTAAAGCAAAGATTGAAGCAGCATTAAAATCCAAAAAAAAAATTGATGGTCACGCACCCGGTTTAAGTGGTGAAAATCTTAAGAAATACGCAAACGCTGGCATAACAACCGACCACGAATGCTCTACATTAGAAGAAGCAATCGAAAAAATTAAACTCGGTATGAAAATTCAAATCCGAGAAGGTAGTGCCGCAAAAAATTTTCATAATTTAGCACCACTATTTGAAAATTATCCCGACTCACTTATGCTATGCACTGACGACTGCCACCCCGACGAAATTGAAACAGAAGGGCATATCGACAAAATAATTCAAATGGGACTAAAATTAAATATTGACATTTTTGATCTACTTAGAGCTGCATCAGTTATCCCAATTCAACATTATAATTTGCCCGTAGGTTTATGTAGAGAAGTAGACAAAGCAGATTTTATTGTTGTTAAAGATTTAATAAAATTCAAAGTACTTAAAAGTTTTATTGACGGTAAGTTATGTTATGATATTCAAAAAGGAAACCTGTTTAAAGCAACCAAAGTAAAACCATTAAATAATTTTCGCAATTCTAAAATAGAACTATCGCAATTACAAATTCAATTACCCGAAAATAAAACCAAAATTAAAGTAATTGAAGTAATAAAGGACGAATTAATTACGTCAAAATTTTTGTGGCAGCCGGCGGTAAAAAATGATAGAATTGTAGAAACCGATTTGAAAAATGACATTTTAAAAATAGTTGTGTTAAATCGCTATGAAGAAGTGAAACCAACCGTTGGATTTATAAAAAATTTCGGTTTAAAGCAAGGTGCATTAGCAAGTTCTGTAGCACACGACAGCCATAATATTGTTGCAGTAGGTACAGATGATACTTCTATAACAAAAGCAATTAATCTTTTGATACAAACTAAAGGAGGGATTTGCGCTGTTGACGATAGTAGTTGTGAAATACTCGAACTCCCCGTTGCAGGACTTATGAGTTTAAATAAAGGAGAAGAGGTTGCCATTCAATACAAAAAAATTAACGAAAAAGCACACGAAATGGGAACAAACCTCAAAGCACCTTTTATGACAATGGCATTTATGCCTCTGCTTGTTATTCCTAAATTAAAAATTAGCGACAAAGGACTTTTTGATGTCGAAAAATTTGAAATTACATCTTTGTTTACAGAATAATCTAACTTACATTATTCATAAAAGAAACTTGTGAAGGAATTAAAAAATGTTTTGGAATTAACAAAAAACGCAATAAAAATAACAATTGAGAAAGCCCGCATTAAACCATTTATTTGCGCCCTTTGCGTTCTAACATTTGCGACTTTGCGTTAAAATCATTAAAATTGCAAATCATGCCAAAAAAATCAAAAAAATTTGAAATAAATTTGGTTAATAACATAAAAAGCCTTTTCTTTGCATTTTGAAATTTTTAAAAATAATAATAATATGAAACAGAATTTTCGAAACTTAATGTTTGTTTTTATCCTTTTGTGTGCGAATATTTCTTATTCGCAAATCTATAATTCATACCAAAATAACGGTTTTGACCCTATAACCCGAAATAGTTACAATCCGGGTATGAATCTGCATACGTCTGTTAAACCATACAGACTCGACGAAATTGAAAACCATTATTCAACTGATTCGTTGGTACAAAGAGACCTCTATAAACCTTATGGGAAACTCAATATTTTTCAAAGGTTCGTTCATGATGACTTGTTTAGGTGGGAAGATAAAGAGGATATAATTATGGTGAGAGTTAATCCTCTCTTTAATTTTGAATTTGGAAAGGAGTTATCCGAAGAGAGAAACCTGTGGGTAAACACCCGAGGAATTATGATTGAAGGGCAATTAGGAAAAAATGTTGCTTTTTTTGCAGATTTTTATGAAAATCAAGCAGTTTTCCCTCAATATATCGACGACTATATTAGTGATAAATCAAACCCAAGTTTTCCTCGCGGAAGATATGTTGTGCCCGGACAAGGAAGTACTATAAAAAGGTTTAAAGAAACTGGTTGGGATTATTATCAATCAACAGGTTATGTTTCTTATAATGCAGGTCAATACATAAATTTTCACCTTGGCTACGGAAAAAACTTTCTCGGAGACGGATATAGAAGCCTTTTATTATCCGACAATGCAACCGCTTATACTCATTTTAAGATGACTACAACATTTTGGAAAGTCAAATATTGGTGGATGATTGCGCAATTTCAGCATAGAAACTATGATGAAATTGGTGAATTAACACGCTATCCCTACAAATATGGCGCTTTTCATTATTTAACATGGAATATCGGCAAAAGGCTCTCCTTTGGTCTTTTTGAAAGTGTTATTTGGGCAGAAAAGGATAAAGAAGGACACAGAGGCATTGACCTTAACTATATTAATCCTTTTCTGTTTTATAGACCCGTAGAAAATGCAATCGGTTCGCCAGATAATATGTTTTTAGGTGCTAATATAAAACTGATTATTGCAAAAGGAACAGCACTCTATAGTCAATTTATTATTAACGAATTTAAATTAGACGAACTAAAAGCCCGAAACGGCTGGTGGGCTAATAAATGGGGAGTGCAAGTCGGCGCTAAATCATATAATATTTTTAGAATCAATAATTTAGACATTCAATCTGAAATTAATATTGTAAGACCATTTACTTATACTTGGTATAATCCGATTAATAACTACGGTCATGCCACACAACCACTTGCGCACCCATTAGGAGCTAATTTCCGCGAAAATGTTTCTATTATTAGATATAGATGGAAAAGATGGCACATCGAAATGCAAAGTATGATTGCTATTAAAGGCGAAGATAAAAATATTGTGGAAGCATTGGAAATGAGACCTAACGATTTTGAAAACAGAGTTGTGAGCTATGGTGGAGATATCTACAAATCTAACCAAGAACGATTTGGTTCTCACGGACATAACATTGGACAAGGTTATAAAACGGATATCAGAAACCTATCAGCAGAACTTTCATGGCTCATTAATCCTAAAAATAATATGAACATCGCTATTGGCGGCAGATATAGAACATATTCCAACGAAAAAGGAGAAAACGTTAATAAAATATTTTATGTTACCCTCAGAACGTCGCTTAGAAATATTTATTACGACTTTTAGTACAATTAAAAAACCAATGAATCAACACCGAAAGTTATATTACTTTACCACAAAGGTTACAAAGTGATTAGAGAACATTTTTAGTAAAAAAATTAATAAAATTAATTTTGTCATTATAATAAAACATATTATTTTTGCAAAAAAAATAATTGCGAAAAATATGGAAAGAACAATAATTTCATTTGATTACGCCATCAAAAATGTTTTGCGCGACAAGGCAAATTTTGATATTTTGAGTGGATTTTTAACCGAATTGCTTGAAAAGCCCGTCACGGTGCAAGAAGTTTTAGAAAGCGAAATCAATCCTACCATCCCTGCAACAATAGATAAAAAAACAGGAAAAACAGGGAAAGTAAGAAATGTAAAAAATACCGGTAAAGTCAGTCGG
>WRMI01000066.1 GCA_009777175.1 Marinilabiliaceae bacterium | reverse complement strand
TTGGGTAAACACTGGCTCCTTGAATATTTTGCAAGATGTATTTTCCAAAGGTGACGATGATTTAAGAAATGATTTTGCAGGTTTGCTTACAGGCGCACCTATTACAATGTATTTAGAGGATGGAATTACTTACCCAATAAATTACGTAAACTCGAATATATTTTGGACAATGTTATTAAATGCAGGATATTTAAAGCCATGTAACGGTGCCAAAACGCAAAAATTTAGCGCTGAATTAGTGAACATGGAAGTCAAAAATATTTTTTCGCGTTATGCTACTGAGTGGTTTAGTCGTCAAAAAACCTCAATATCGAAAACAATACGGGATTTTCTTGATTGTTTGGTAAATGGAGATAAAGATGGCGTTACCTACTCCCTCAACAACGAATTGCTCAACAACCCAAGTTGTTTTGATTTTAAAGAAGAAAACAGTTATCACATGTTTATTTACGGGATGTTGCTTACACTTTCAGATGATTATGCAATTTATTCAAATCCCGAAACAGGAAAAGGACGCTCAGATAGCCTGCTCAAACCTTTTGACAAAGAGAAACCTGCAATAGTTGTTGAATTTAAACACACTAATGATGCCAAAAAAGATTTAAAGCAAGAAGCACAAAAAGGTCTTAAACAAATAGAGGAAAAAGCATACATCCACAATTTGAAAAAAGAAGGTTATAAGCAAATATACAAATATGGCATTGCATTTCACAAGAAAAATTGTGAAGTGGCGATGGAAATTAGTGGTTAGTGGTTAGTGGTTAGTGAGTGAATGAGTGAATGAGTAGTAAGTAGTGAGTAGTGAGTAGTAAGTAGTTGTTTATGAATAGTGGATAAATAAAAATGAAAAATTCGTGAAAATTAGTGTAATTAGTGGCTAAATATATACAAATGAAATCAATTATAAGACTTATATTATTGTTGGCAACAACTTCTTTGTTTGCACAAAGCGATTTTGATAAATTTAAAGAGCAGTCGTTAAATGAATTTAAGCAATTTTCAGAACAACAAGAAAAAGATTTTAATGCTTTTAGAGACAAAGTGAATGCCGATTATGCCGATTTTTTGAGAAACCGATGGGAAGAGATGAAATCATTCAATGGCACGCCCGCACCTTTGCCTCCCGAACCGATTGCGCCTGTAGTTGTTGAGCCAGAAAAGAAACACACAGCAGACCCACTCCCTTTCGAAAAAATTATCCCTCCGCCAACACAAGAACCGCGCCCACAGCCAATAGTTCCTTCACTATTAACGCAACCTGATATACCCGATCCCCTAAAAGAAGATAAACCAACTATAAAGCCCGACAAATCGACATTTTCATTCCTTTTTTATAATACAGAATGTAACATAAAATTGACCAATGATATGCGATTTTCGTTGCACGACATATCAGAACAAAGCGTTTCGCAAGTTTGGAAAACATTGTCCAAACCAAAATACGAAACTCTGATAACAGAATCTTTACTTTTGAGAGACAAATTAAATCTCAGCGATTGGGGTTATATAATGCTACTCAAAGAGATGACAGAAAAATTTTTCGGAAAAACAAGCAACGAAGCCGTTTTGATGCAAATGTTCATTTTAACACAATCGGGATACAAAGTGCGTATAGCACGAACAAACAACCAACTTGCGCTGCTTGTACCATCTAAACAGACAATTTATGAATACTCTTTTTTGAATATTCAAGGAGTTAATTACTACGTGGTTAACAAAGATTTAAAAAGTAGTTCTTTTTATATTTGTAATCAGGATTTTCCTAAGGAGCAATTTTTTTCGTGGCAAACGGGTCAGCCAATCTTGACCGAAAAATTTAATGCTCCCAAATCTTTCGTTTCAAAACGTAACCCTGAAATTAATGTATCTGTGCAAACTAACCAAAATTTAATGGATTATTATAGTAATTACCCACTTACGTCAAATTGGGATTTATATACACTTGTTGGCTTTAGTGAAGATGTAAAAAATATTCTATATCCCGTATTCCAACAAGCAATTAACGGTAAAGAAAAACTTGAAGCCGCTCAAATATTACTCTCTTTTGTCCAAACCGCTTTCGAGTACAAAACTTGCGCCGAACAATTTGGTTATGAACGTCCATTTTTCCCCGACGAAAATTTTTATTATCCTTATAATAATTGCAAACACCGAGCCACTTTGTTTGCTTTACTAATCAAAGAGTTGCTCGAACTTGATGTTGTTTTGTTGCATTATCCCGGACATTTATCTCCCGATGGTATCGGTCATTTAACAACAGCGGTAAATTTTTCAGAAGATGTAAAAGGCGACCATTTCATTATTAGAGGGAAAAAATTCATAGTTTGCGACCCAACGTACATAGGCGCAAATGTAGGTATGTCAATGGATAAATATAAGAATGTAAGGGCTGAAATTATTGAGTTGTAGAAATCAGGACAACCTTAACGACTAACTAATCCGCAAAAATCCCTCAAATCCGTATTTCACCTATAAACGTGCAATCCTCCTTCTTTTGCGGATGGTAGGTAATTAACTCCAAACCAGCACATTTGAAGTATAATAAAAGCAAAAATCAAGATAAATGCTGCGATTTTTCGTTCGGTAGGGTTATGATAACGTAAATGTATATAAATCAAATAAATAATCACGGTTGCTGCCGCCCAAGTTTCTTTTGGATCCCACGACCAAAATCGTCCCCAAGCTTCTTTTGCCCAGATGGAGCCTAATAATAGTCCAATCGTAAGAAATGCCGTTCCGAAATTTACTAAATCATCGCAAAGGTGCATTATTGATATTTCTTTTTCAGGGTTATAACGTAAAATTAAGATTAACAACGCATTAACGGTAGCAATACCTACCAAAGAATATGCAAAAATATAGACGACAACATGAGGAATAAACCAAATACTTTGCAAGGCGGGCATCAATATTTTATGGTGAATTTCGGGATTAAAAATATTTATACAAATAAAAACTACTGAAAGTAAAATAGTTAGCGAAAGAATCCATTTATATTTCCGTTTAATGTAAATAACCAATCCTACCAAAGGCAAAAAAAAGGAATACCAAAGTCTTGTTTCTCCCATTGTGGTCAAAGGCGGGCGTTCGAGTGAAATCCACATTCCTGCAATAAAAGCGGCAAAAATTATTAATCCGACAACCATAAAAAAAACTGATTTTTTAAATTCATTTCCTTTATATGCCAAGATAGCGGCTATGGTCCAACAAGCCAGCGATGACAAAGAAAATCCGATAAAATAGTCCCATTGCATATTAAACATTTTTTTTATGAGAAGAAAATATTAAAAAGCCACTGCCTATCAACAACATCCCAATTCCCAAATATACTATCGGGTAGCAACTCTTTTCGATAAAATCGCTATTCCCAAGTAATAGTGAAAAATATGCAACGAACAATCCGCCATGAGTGAAAATAAATCCTAAATCACGAATCCTGAAACAACATAATTTTTTCAAAATTACTAATCCTAAAACCCAAAGAAAATAAAGTGAAATCAGAAAAAATTGCCACGAAACCGTCATCTGCATTAATCCTATCCGTATCAAAAGGTTTGCATTTGAAATATCAACCGAAGAGGGCAATTGCCGCGTAAATCCCATCAAAATGAGCATAAAAAGTAAAGACAATAGCACCGTTATTGTTGCAACACCACCCGAAAACCATCGCAGAAAAATAATTTTATTTGAAAGAAAATGAAAAAATATTAGACACCCCAGAAATAACACAGTGAAAATCAGATTATAAGGAAATTCGAATAATTTTGAGCTAATGTTTCCCGTTAATAATTGCAAAATTGTTCCTAATAAAAAAATTACTACGCAAATAGTCCATCCTTCAATAAAGTCCCATCTCTTATTTTTCAACATATTTAAAAGATTTTTATTTACAAATTTACAGGAATTTTTTAAAAATTTTTATATTTTTGCAAAAATTTTAATAATTGAATAACAACAAATAAAAAAAATAATTATTTTTGAATTTCAAAAAATAGAAAAAAACCTATTTTAATGGTTGAAAATTAAAGGTTTAAGTAGAAACATGGTAAAAAAAATAATAATTTTTGCAATATATTTTTTCTCACTTTTTTGGTTAGAAAACGGAATAATGTTTTCTCAAAAAGTAAATGGTTTTAAAACAATTGTGATAGATCCCGGACATGGAGGCAAAGATCCTGGTGCTGTGGGTAAACTATTGAAAGAGAAAGATATAGTATTGGATATATCGCTTAAAGTAGGGGAATATCTAACAAAAGAGATGCCCGATTTAAAAATTATTTTTACACGCAACGAAGATATTTTTGTTCCTTTGGACGACCGATCGGAAATTGCTAACAAAGCAAAAGCCGACCTATTTGTTTCAATTCATGCTAACTCCGTCAAAGACAATAAAGTACATGGAACTGAAACTTTTGTACTTGGTTTACACAAATCGCAAGAAAACCTTGAAGTAGCCAAAAAAGAAAATTCTGTTATCGTTTTAGAAGATGATTACAATACTAAATATGAGGGCTTTGACCCAAATTCAATAGAATCTTACATAATTTTTGAACTTATACAAAATGTCTATTTAGACCAAAGCATTGAAGTCGCATCACTTGTACAAGACCAATTTGTAAAACGAGTCGGTCGTTTTGATAGAGGAGTTAAACAAGCTGGCTTTTTAGTTTTGAGAAGAGCAGCAATGCCCTGTATTCTTTTAGAAATTGGTTTTTTAAGCAACAGAGACGAAGAAATATTTATGCAATCAGACGAGGGAAAAACTTACATCGCATCTGCAATATTCAGAGCAATAAGGGATTACATTAATAAGTTCGAAGATAGAAGTAACCTTGCGAAGTTCGCAACAGAAAAAAATCCCTCCGAAAATAACGAAAAAATTGAGTTTAGAATACAAATTGCATCATCACAAACTAAAATAAAAGATAAAACTGGACCTTATAAACTATTCTCAGATGTATGGGTTTTTGAGGAAAAATCAACCTTTAAATATACGACAGGATTGGCTAATGATTATGAAACAATTTCTAAATTGTTACCTAAAATCAAAGAAAAAGTCCCTGATTGTTTTATTGTTGCTTTTAAAAACGGCGAACGAGTACCTGTTTCTTCAGTGAATAAGTAAATGGTTAGTGGTTAGTGGTTAGTGATTAGTGGTTAGTGGTTAGTGGTTAGTGTCGATAAGGCATGCCTTGTCGGAATTACCCGTCAAAAAGCACCACTTTAATGGTTGGAGGCGAGATGACAATGAGAAAATTATTTCGTGTTAATTAGTGTAATTAGTGGCTAAATCGGATAAATTAGATAAAAATAAATAATTATATTTCAATAACTTGCAAATTTATAGAGATGAAAATCAAAAAAGAAGTAAAAATCGGTTTTTTAGTAATCGTTTCCCTATTTATTGTAATTTGGGGGATCGGTTTTATGAAAGGAAGAAATTTTTTTCAAAACAGCAATAATTATTATGGTAGATACCACCGCGTTGACGGACTTAACGTGGGAAGTCCCATCTATTATAAAGGGTATAAAATAGGTAGTGTCCGCAAAATTGAATTTGACCCCAAAAATAGTAGCGAATTTTTGGTAACTTTTTCTTTGACAAAAGAACTTCCTATCACAAACCGCACTGTTGCACAACTTTATAGCATGGACCTTATGGGTTCGAAAGCTATTCAATTCATTAATAGCGATGGTTTTATTTTTCATGATGCCGAGGAACTCCACCCCGGTGATACCCTGAAAACATCTATTATGGGTGACCTTAAAGACCAAGTAAGCACCGAAGTTCTCCCGCTTAAAGATAAAGTCGAAAATCTAATTGTCAAACTTGACACAGTTTTAACAAATATCAGCAGTCTGTTTACCGCTGAAAATAAATCAAACCTTAATCTTGCAATTAAACATTTCTATTCTACTGTTGCATCTTTGGAAAGAAGCGCATATATGATTCAATATGAATTAAGCGATGGTGGATCTATAAATCAAAGTTTGATAAACATCGAAGATTTTACGGCGCAACTTAAAATGCAAGGAGAAGTTATTGACGACATCACATCTAATTTTAAAGATTTTACGGGACAACTGAATGATGCAAATTTTGAAGGAATTGTTTCAAAATTAGATTCTACTCTCTTTTATTTCAATAACTTACTTGAAAAAGCCTCCTCCGGAGAAGGCTCTATTGGACTTTTAATGGAAGACGAAACTCTTTATCATAATTTAACAGATGCTTCCGCAAATTTGGACAGATTACTCGCTAACATGAGGCATCATCCTAATAGATACGTCAATTTTTCTGCCGTCAACTTTGGTAGAAAAGTTTATATGAACCCCGACGAAAAAACCGCACAAGAACAAGGGATTGTATACAAAGTAAAAGTTGCCGAATCCTCAAATCCTTTAGTAGAACTAAAAAACAAAAAAATTACAGAACAATTGATGGTAAAAGAAGATTATGACGGTAAAAATTTTGTTTATTCTGTCGGCGAAACACATTCTTATAACGAAGCACTTGCTATAATGGACAAAATTTACGATTCTTTTCCTAATGCCGCCGTTATTGCATTGCAGAACGGAAAACAATTAAGCCTTAAAAAGGCGCTAAAGAAAAGTGAGCCATAAAAGGGAGGTTGATAATGCCCCGAATTGCGCTTTAGGCAACCGCGAGGGTCAACATACGGAATGTAACTCATTCCAATAAATTCAATGCATTGCCATACGGTGTTAATCCAAGAAATTTTGTTTTTTTCTTATTTTTCCACAAATATTACATTCCTGATTGCTACAAAAAAAATAATAAAAATAAGGGATAATTTAACTCATTTACTTATTCCCTTCTCTCGTTTACTGATTTAACAATGAAAATTAGTAACGGAAAGAGAACAAGTACCAAAAATAATGGCGTAAACCAACTTCCAAGTCCATCTGCTTTTCCGTGCGCATTTTGTATCGTTCTGAATGAGATAAAACCAACAGTTATAACGATAATGAATTTCAAATATCTAATTAGTTTTGTGGCGATTGTATATTGTCTTTGAGCGTTTTCTTTTGTAATAATCGTCGGATAATTCAAGATATGAGGAAATTTATTCAATATGGTAAGTCCCACAAAAAGAATTGTCGAAATCAATGGTAAAGTCAAAATATTTGCTTTTCCACCAAAACCATCTGCTTCTCCGGCTGCGTTGTAGTGTATTGGTATAATGTCTGGCAAACTATTGTAGTTTACGATTGTCAAACTCCAAATTGCAAATAGAGAAATCCAACCAACAATTTCAAGTACCTTGTCGTTTGCAGTAAGTTCCAATTTTATTTTTGGTATTTCTTTCATTTTATTTCAATTTTTTAAAATTTGTAAACTTTTCGGAATTGATTATTGTACATTTTTTTACTTAGGTGGTTTTGTTAGTGGTTAGTGATTAGTGGTTAGTGGTTAGTGGTAAGTGGTTAATAACTCACTCCCTCATTTACTCATTTACTAATTCACTAATTTCCCCATTTACTCATTTACTCATTTACTCATTTACTCACTCCCTCATTTACTCATTTACTCACTCCCTCATTTACTCATTTACTCATTCACTCATTTACTCATTTACTCATTCACTCATTCACTCATTCACTCATTTACTCACTCACTCATTAACTCATTTACTACAAGGTGGACGACCGCAAGGGTGCGCCCCTACACTCATTTACTCATTCACTAATTCACTATAAAAAATTCAAAACCTAATTTCCCTCACCATCAGTTGTAGTGATTTTTTTCCAAGAAAATCGTTTTCTTCGATGGTATAACAGATATCAAATGGTTCGTTTTTTTTAATTCTTTTGATATGGTTTCCTAAAGAAAAGCCTACACCTTTAACAATTGTGCCAGAGTGACGGCTAATAAGTTCTAATTTAAGGTGCGAACGGTCTTTTCCTACAAGTTTACTTGAGCCAAAATCCATAACATTGCATGTAACGAAAACAGGTTTCATATTTCCGGGTCCGAATGGTGCAAATTGTTTTAAGATACGATAAAATTTAGGAGTTATTTGGTTAAATTCTAATTCTACATCAATGTCTGTTTTAGCGATAAGTTGTTCGGGGTGAATAGTTTCAGAAACAATTTTTTCGAAACGTTCAGAAAAAAGAGGAACATTTTCGACTTTAAGCGACATTCCGGCGGCGTAGGCATGTCCGCCAAAGTTTTCTAACAAATCAGAACATGCCTCAATTGCTTTATACAATTCAAAACCGTCTACCGAACGTGCTGAACCTGTTGCTAAACCGTTACTTTCGGTTAATATTATAGTTGGACGATAATATGTTTCTGTGAGCCTTGATGCTACAATTCCGATAACACCTTTGTGCCATGTAGGATCGAATAATACGGTAGTGTTACGGTTTTGTAACTCTTCCGAACGAGAAATGATATCTAATGCTTCCTGCGTTATGCGGCTATCTAAATCTTTGCGGGTTTCATTAAATTCATTGATATTAGTGCTTAATAATGAGGCAAAAGATTCGTTTTCACTGATAAGAAGTTCGACCGCTTCGCGACCCGATTCGATTCTGCCCGCAGCATTGATTCGAGGTCCTATTTTAAAGACTATATCATTAATAATTAGTTCTTTATCTTCGATGTGAGCAATATTAATAATACTTTTAAGCCCTAATCGGGGGCTACTGTTCAATCGTTTAAGTCCAAAAGCAGCTAAAATTCGGTTTTCGCCTATAATTGGAACAATATCAGAAGCAATACTAACTGCCACTAAATCTAAATAATTGAAAAGAGGTTCTTCGGGGAAATTATTTCTCCTACAAAATGCAAGCATAAATTTGAATCCAACTCCGCACCCAGAAAGGTTTTTATCAGGATATTTACAGTCGTCTCGTTTTGGGTCTAAGCATGCGACTGCATGAGGAAGTATATCACCCGGAGTATGGTGGTCGCAAATAATAAACTCAACACCTAATTTTCGTGCATAATCTATCTTTTTTATCGCTTTAATACCGCAATCTAAAGCAATTACTAAACGACAACCTGTCTTTGCAGCAAAATCGATTCCTTGTTCGGAAATACCGTAACCCTCTAAGTATCTGTCGGGAATATAATAATCTACGTTCGGATAAATTTGTTTAAGATAAGAATAAACAAGTGCTACGGATGTCGTCCCGTCAACGTCATAATCACCGTAAACCAATATTCTTTCATTTCTCCGAATAGCTTTGTTCAAACGTTCTACGGCACGTTCCATATCTTTCATTAGGAACGGATTATGCAGGTTTCTTAAATTTGGACGAAAAAACTCTTTGGCATCATCATAAGTAGTGATACCTCTTGAAACCAAAAGCGTGGCAAGAATTGTATCGATATTCAATTCCTTGCTTAATGATTCAATTGTAACCGAATCAGATGAGGCTTTTAAATTCCAATAATTGTCCATAAAATTTTGATGAAAATTTTTGCAAAGTAAAACATTTTTTTTGACATATTATTTATAAATAAAAAAAATATCTAAATTTGCGCCTCCAAATATTTGGTAAAATAATTAAAAAATCTTTGTATTATGGAATTATGGTGGACTTCATTAGATTTATATTTGAAAATAATGTGGGGAATTGCTATCCCTTTTAGTTTTATTTTCATTATTCAGACGGTAATGACCTTTCTTGGTATGGGCGAATCGGGTGAAATCTCGGGTGATGCGCACGCTGATGCCGATATGAGTATGCCGTTTCAGTTTTTTACTTTCAGAAACCTCGTTAACTTCTTTCTTGGATTTTCGTGGGCGGGAATTAGCCTGTATCATTCTATTGACAGTAAGGTCTGGCTTACTTTAATTTCTGTTTTTATTGGTTTACTTTTAGTGGCAATTGTGATGACGCTATTGTATGCTTTAAGCAAAACTACCCAAAGCGGAAATATTGACATAAACAATGCGTTAGGTCGGACAGCAACCGTCTATTTTACCATTCCTGCATTAGGTAAAGGAATGGGGAAAATTCAATTAAGCATCCAACAGGCTGTAAGAGAATATGATGCCGTATCCGAAACAGAAAACGATATTCCAACAGGAAGTATTGTGAAAGTTAAGAAAATTATTAACGAGCATACTCTTCTTGTTGAGTGAGATTTTTTTCAGAGTATAATTTTTAAGTCGCAAAGTTGTGACAATCGAGTATGTAGAAAGTCAGGAGCTCCTAATTTACTCATTCATTCACTACTCACTACTGATTCTTTTTCTGTTTCAGCGCCCAAATATTTAGGTAATTGCATACCTGCCATATTAAAAAGGTCTTTAAGGGGTGGCACTGACTGCATTAAACCCGAAAGAAAATTGGCAGTTGATGTTTTTCCGTTTGAGTGGCTGCTGTTTTGACCGTCCCACACTGTAATTTTATCAATTTTAATATTCTTAATTGCTTCAACTTGTGTTTTAACTAATTCGGGGAGTTTGTCAGAAATCATCATTAACACAGCTTTATCAGCATCATTGTTAGCGGCTTTAACAATTTGCCCGAAGCCTGCTGCTTGTTTAGTAAGGATTTCGTTGATACCGCGTGCTTGAGCTTCCATTTTAGCAAAAATAGCGTCTGCTTCACCTTTTGCAATGCGTCTCGCTGTTTCGGCTTCTGCTTCGGCGTTAATAATCACTTTTTGTTTTTCAATTTCGGCGCTAACAACAATATTAGCAGTTTGTTCGGCTCTTTCGCGGTCTGCACGAACTAATTCGGCGTGCTTTTCTGCTTCATAAGCCTCTTCTAATGCTTTTGCGCTTTGGACTTTTTCGGCGGCAATTGCTCGCCTCATTGCTTCTGCTTCTCTTTCGCGGCGCTCGGCATCTGAATTTGCAATAGAAACTTTTGCAACGTTCTCGCCTTGAACGGCAGTAGCATTTGCATCGGCGGTACGTACACGTGTATCGCGCTGCGTTTCAGCGATACGAATATCTTTGTCGCGGTCTGCTTCTGCTTTTCCAATTTCACCGAACCGATTCTGCTCGGCTACACTCTTTTTTGCTTCGTTGATAGCCTTAGCAGCCGCTTCCTTGCCCAATGCCTCAATATAGCCCGACTCATCTCGAATATCAGTTACATTGACATTTATCAATTTTAAACCAATTTTGCGCAACTCCAATTCAACATTTTGACTTACATTGATAAGAAACTTGTCCCTATCAGCATTAATTTCTTCGATGTCCATTGTGGCAATAACTAAACGCAACTGCCCAAACAAAATATCTTTTGCAAGGTCTTGTATGTTTGTAATAGACAACCCTAACAAACGTTCAGCAGCATTTATCATATTATCAGGGTCAGTTGAAATACCAACCGTGAAACGACAAGGAACATCAACGCGGATATTTTGCTTGCTTAACGCGTTAGTTAGGTTACATTCAATAGGAATCGGCGTTAAATTTAGGAACGAATAGCTCTGAAAAACGGGCCATATAAACGCCGCACCACCATGAATACATTTTGCGGAACTTATTCCGCCTTCTTTGTTTCTGCCCGTTTTACCGTAAACGACTAATATCCTATCAGAAGGGCATCGTTTGTAACGAGACAATACCGAAACAAAAGCTACAAAAATTACAAGGGCAAAAACTACCCAAAGTGCTACAAAACTCATAATTTTAAATTTTTATTTAAATAAATTATATAATTAATTACATATACTCAGGCACAATAAATTTTCACGCAAATAGCGGAAACTCTTTCATCATATCATTTACGTGCTTGCGTACTTTTTCAATCACAGTTGAGTCATCAATGTTTGATAGAACTTTATCGATAAAATCTGTAATTGGTGCGATGTGCTCTTCTTTTAATCCTCGTGTAGTAATTGCTGCTGTTCCGAGTCTGATACCAGATGTAAGGAATGGCGAACGGCTGTCGAAAGGCACCATATTTTTGTTGATGGTAATATCAGCAAGGACAAGAGTATTTTCTGCTTTTTTTCCGCTTATATCGGGGAATTTTGAACGTAAATCGACCAACATACAATGATTATCAGTTCCGCCTGAAACAATGTCGTACCCTTTTTTAATCAGAAGATCAGCCATTAGTGCAGCATTTTTCTTGACCTGAATTTGATATTCTTTATATTCGGGTTGAAGTGCTTCAAAAAATGCAACTGCTTTGGCAGCAATGACATGCTCAAGCGGACCACCTTGTATACCGGGGAATACGGATGAATCAAACAAAGATGACATTTTACGGATTTCACCTTTTTTTGTAGTTTTTCCGAATGGATTATCAAAATCTTTACCCATTAGAATGATACCACCTCGAGGACCACGCAACGTTTTATGTGTTGTAGATGTAACTACGTGCGCATATTTAGCGGGATTATTGAGTAAACCTGCTGCGATGAGTCCGGCGGGGTGAGCCATATCGATCATCAAAATAGCGCCAATCTTATCAGCAATTGAGCGCATTCTTTCGTAATCCCAATCACGGGAGTATGCTGATGCACCTCCAACGATAAGTTTGGGCTTGTGTTCTAATGCTAAGGCTTCCATCATTTCATAATCAACTTGTCCGGTATCTTTGTTGACACCGTAAGCAATTGGCTGATAAAGAAATCCGGAACAATTGACAGGCGAACCATGCGAAAGGTGTCCGCCGTGAGACAAATCTAAGCCGAGAAATTTATCGCCCGGATTAAGTATTGCCATAAAAACAGCCATATTTGCTTGTGCGCCGCTGTGAGGCTGCACGTTTGCCCATTCGGCATCATAAAGTTGTTTAAGTCGGTCAATAGCAAGATTTTCACTTTGGTCAACTATCTGACAACCACCGTAGTATCTTGCGCCCGGTAATCCTTCAGCATATTTGTTTGTCATTACAGAACCCATTGCTTCCAAAACCTGTTGACTAACAAAATTTTCAGACGCAATTAGTTCAATACCATCCATTTGACGGTGTTTTTCCTGAGAAATTAATTCAAATATTTTTTCGTCTCGTTTCATATTTAATTATTTTATATGGTTTATTATTTTTTATTTTTCTGCCAATATCACATCCCAAACGGCTACTAAGGGAACTTATAAAAATAAGGGATAATACGATTCATTTACTCATTTATTACAAGGTGGGCGACCGCAAGGGTGCGCCCCTACACTTATTCACTCATTTACTCATTCACTCATTCACTCATTTATTACAAGGTGGGCGACCGCAAGGGTGCGCCCCTACACTCATTCACTCATTTACTCATTCACTTCAAATTAACTTTTGAAACAAATATCCGTCCATCATCTGAAACCAATTTTACAATATAATGACCCGATGAAACATTAAGCTCTATTTCAGTAGAACTTTTTGTATTTCCTTGATATATAACTCTTCCCAGCATATCTAAAATTTGTACAGATTTCAGGTTGATGCTATTTTCATTGACAATATAAACTTTGTTCGATTTTCCAAAAACAATAATATTCTGTTGGATATTTGAAGTAATATCTACGTTATGAACATAAAAATCGATTGTATTAATAGTTGTTGAGCCTGATTCATGTACGGCTTTTACGCCTGCGGTGTGTAGTCCGGGTTGAAGATTTGGGAATAGAAATTCACTATCTTGAATATCATTTTCTACTTCCATTCCGTCAAGGAAAACTGTGTATGTAGCGTTTTGTGTTCCTAAATTTTGTATTGAAGGAATTCCAACGAAAATATCGTCAAGCATAAAGATAATGGATCTATTTGAAACACAATTAATAGCAATAAAAATATCTTGTTCTGCATAATCTGATAAACTATAAGAATATTGAGTCCAAGCGTTGTCGGGGACTTGCTGGTATGGTTCGGGAGTGATAAAAGTAAAATCATTAGGGTCTGAATCGGTTGTTGAAATACCAACTTTAAATCTATCCATATTAGTTTGAGCGTTATAAGATTTAGCCCAAAATTTCAAAATCATTCCGTCAACAATTGTTAGTTTTGGTAAAACGAGCCAATCGTTGTTAGGCGGATTAACGGCAGCGAAACATGCCAAATATTTATCCCCGCTAAATGGTTGCATTGCAGCAATGCCCCCCGCACCAGGAATTTGCGAAGGATTGAAAACAATAAACGACCCGACATAACCCATATTAGGAAAAGTAGTCGAACCACCGAACATAAATGTAGAACTACCATCCAAGTCGTGCAAAATATAATCACCAATATCAGAAATAATAAAATCGGGATGGCTTTCCATATCGTCAAAAAACAACTCAGGGAATTGATTCCACTTAAAAAGTGCGTCATAATCAGAAACTTCAACTTTTAAACCGAATGTATCAAATATATCATTGGAATGAGATTGAGTAATATTGAGTTCGAAAGAGATGTCGTTATCTGTAATAATAATAGTGGCAAACTTTGGGAATCCGCTTGTATTTTCGGTTAATGTAGTAAAAGTAACCGTGCCGTCATTAATTCCATAAGTAGCAGATGCTGAGAGCCAACTTTCTGCAGAAGTAGGAATCGAAATTGTCCAAAAAACGTTAGAAGTAATGTTCACGGTAGCATCTGAACCAGCTTGTTTGTTTAGTATCAATTCATTTTGGTTAATTATCAATTTTTTCTTTGAAGGGTCTCCATAGAAAAATGAATATGAATCGTTAGCGCTGTTATATTTTATATTATTGATATTTAGAACGTTTTCAGCAGTCCCGTTTGATTGGCACGGTTTTGGATTTGTAGTGCTATTAAAAGAAGAATTTCCATTATTTGGAAATGCTGCCTGATTTAAATTCCCTTGAGGATAGAGACCTGTTGTCTGCGCACCTCCGGGGCGATAAAGATATACTTCATCAAAAACAGAGGTGCCATTAAAACCTGCATTGCCTGAAAAAATTGAGTTAATTCTATAAATAAGCAATCCTTCACCTGGTATGTAATAGTCGTAATTTGTCCCAAATTTTTTTCGATATTCGATTACACTATACTGCGTGTTAGTTCCTGTCATTGGTATTCTCCAAATAACGGGTTTTTCAGGATCTGAACCATCGTTATAATAAAAAGGATATATTTCGTAAGTTTTATTTATGGTTGCAATAGGTAAAGATGTAACCCAATTTCCATACTCATATTTCATATATGCTGACATGGATTGGGGTTTTGTTAAATAACTATATTCCATAAGATCCCAGCCTCCCACAGGTTGTCCATTTGGTTCATCATTATCTAATAATGGATTGGAATAATGATACAAGTCGGGCGCACCCAAAACGTGATATCCTTCGTGACAGAAAACATTTGTACTTAAATATGTTGTTGAGCCATCTAACATAAAGTTATAATCCCAAATATATTTTCCGTTAATTTGCATCGAATATAGATATAATGACCATTTGTGGGGCCAAAGCAAATCGTTCCAGCCGTCAACATCGCCTTGAACTACAAAAGTTAAATAATCGCAATAATCGTCATTGTTGGTATCGAGGTCAATTTGGGTAGGTACGGGCCAATTTTCATTAACCCATTGAATAGCATTAGCTAATAAAGATTGTTCTCGTTCGGCACGTTCATAAGGGGTGTAACCAATTGGATTCCATTCCGAATGAGGACTATAATAGGCTCTTGGGTTTGAATCTTGATAAAATCTAAGAATTGTTTCGTTTGGCGGCGGATAAAAATGTGATAAAACATCAATTTTGTCGTAGGACATTGTTGAAAAAAAGTCTCTTACGTTATTGTCGGGGTATGTATTAAGAATTCCATCAACATAAGTATGGCTTACAGACATTGATGGAGTATCTGAAAAACCAATGCAAATAACGATGTTATTGATTTGTTGCGTTGTTTTGGCATTAGACAAATCTTGCAATAAAGATTTGTCGGGTACGCCTGCTGGATTACAATTTGTTGGTTCGAACCATTGACGCCGAATTTCCATATATTTTTCGTGCGAAATGCCAAGATATTTTTCCATTGGCAGTTCAAAAGTTCTGATAGAAGACAATTTAAATTCACTTGGAATAAGTTGGTCATTTTCAGCATCATATATAGCATAATAATACCAACCATCATCTCCTCTTACAATGGAATAACCATCGCTGTCGTGTACTCGGCGATAAAATTCATCGCCTGTAATAAAGACATCTATTTGTTCTCCGTTCGGCAGAACTAACTTATAAGGAACATTTTCCAAATAAGCCGCAAAAAGTGTTGTGAATGCCGTAAATATGGCAAACAAACAAATTAAAATCTGTTTTTTCATAAAATGTATATTTAACTTTTTGTATTAATATTCAATAATTACCTATATTTCTATTAATTAGCCCTCTTTTCATTCATACACTAATCAAATCATATAAAAATTTTTGCAAAAGTAATATTTTTGTGGATATTAATTACAAAAAAAACTAAAATTAATGGTAATTTATATTTTTTTATACTATTCATTAATCTATTAAATTATCGTTCTATTCGTTTTTTGTCGGTAATATTTCTCATCGTTTGTTATTATTTATCAATATTGCCATAAATAAGTGGATGAAATTGAATGTTAAATATTTTCATCAATAGTCTTGAAAATTGATAAAAAAACATTACTTTTGCACAAAAAATAATTGTAATTTATTTATGAAACAATATTTAGATTTATTACAGCACGTCATAGACAACGGTATCGAAAAAAAAGACCGAACAGGAACGGGAACAATAAGTATTTTTGGTTATCAGATGCGTTTTAATCTCGAAGATGGTTTTCCATTGTTGACAACAAAAAAACTTCATCTTAAATCTATCATCTACGAACTTTTATGGTTTTTAAAAGGAAGTACTAACATTAAATATTTGCAAGAAAAGGGGATAACTATTTGGAACGAATGGGCAAAAAATGATGGTGAACTTGGTCCTATCTACGGTTATCAATGGCGCTCGTGGAACGATTATAAAGGAAATTGCATCGACCAAATCGAACAAGTTATTGACTCAATAAAAAACAATCCCGACTCCCGCCGTCATATTGTAAGTGCTTGGAATGTAGCGCAAATTGACGAAATGCAACTGCCACCATGTCATATTCTG
>WRMI01000065.1 GCA_009777175.1 Marinilabiliaceae bacterium | reverse complement strand
CATTCACTCGTTTACTCATTCACTCATTTACTCATTCACTCATTTACTCATTCACTCATTTACTCATTCACTCATTTACTCATTCACTCATTTACTCATTCACTCATTCACTCATTCACTCATTTACTCATTCACTCATTCACTCATTCACTGAAAACTGATAACTGAAAACTGATAACTGATAACTGAAAACTGATAACTACACATGACCTTTCAAGAATTTATAAATAGATTAGAATTGGCAACAACTGAAGAAGTTGTTAAGGCAACTTATGCCTATTATTTTGGGATAAAATACGACACCTCGCATCATCACGACCTCTACACTCCGCAGGTGTTGTTTGAATTTAAGATGGAAAGGAATCTGCAAAATTTAAAAGCACTTGCAACCGTTTTGGCGCAGGCACTGTATTATATCAGACGTTTGATATACGTCGAAGTAGAAAAACCTGTTCCGTTTTTCATTTGCCTTGCAGATAAAGATGGTGCTGCTTTAACAGAAATCCGCAAATGGAACAACTATTACTCAAACGATAGTTACGATTGGGATAGACCCGCAAGCAAGCCCGACCCAAAACTGGTCGACCACTTAGTTAAAGAGCCTGAAACCAGCAAGATACATATATATGCCGTTACAAAAAAAATGGAACACGAGGCATTCAAGAAAAACCTTGAAAACGCTTTACATCCGCAAGCGATGCTCGATTTTGGCGACAAAAAAATTATCAACGAAGAAAATTTTGAAGCCGTTTTCGACCATTGGAAAAGCATTATCGGACATTACATTATAAACGGTTATAAACCATCGTTTTACTTCCTTTCGAACATTCAACGGGAGAAAGTAATTATAGACCGCGATAATAGTCGCGTAGTTTTCACGTTTGAAGACAGGAACTCAAGAACTCAAAAAGTTCTGATGAAAGATTACGATTATTTTTGGAATATATACGATTATGTTAAAAATGCTGAAACAATAAACGGTATTCACGCAAAACTTGACCGATTAACAGACGAAAGTCAAAGACGTTTTGAAGGTGAATTTTATACTCCGCTCCAATTTGCTAAAAAAGCAATCCACTATTTAACTGACGTTTTGGGCAAAAATTGGTATAAATCAGGCAAATACAGAATTTGGGATATGGCTGCAGGAACAGGAAACCTCGAATATCATTTACCCGCCGAAGCATACAAATATTTGTATATGTCGACCCTTCATGCAGGAGAAGCCGACCATCTGAAAAAAGTTTTTCCAAGCGCTACATGTTTTCAATACGACTATTTGAACGATGATGTAGAATTTCTTTTTGCAAAAGAAAAATTGCCCTTCGAGCCGAGTTGGAAATTGCCAAAAAAATTAAGAACTGAATTGGCAGACCCAAATATTACGTGGGTTGTTTACATAAATCCACCATTTGCAACTGCACAAGACGCTAAAAAAATAAAATCAAAAACGGGCGTAAGTAAAACCAGAATTGAAATAATGATGGATAAGGCAAAAACAGGGCATGCAAAACGTGAATTACTTGTGCAGTTTATGTTTCGAATAATAAATGAATTTCCAAAAAACACCTATCTGGGAATGTTTTCAAAGATATACCTTAATGCTCCTGACAGTGCAGAGTATCGCGATAAATTTATTAATTTCAAGTACGAAAAAGGATTCCTATTTAAATCAACAACATTTGACGGAATAACAGGAAAGTATCCAATTTGTTTTTTGATTTGGAATCTATCAAAACAAAGAGAGAGTAAAACCCTTGAAATAGATGTCTCAAATGATGACGCAGAAAATATTGGCATTAAACATTTACAACTTATTGGAAAAAAGGATGTTATCAATGATTGGTTTTTGCGTCCCAAAAACACGAGTCATTATATTCTTCCTGCATTAAGCAATGGCATTACTGTAAAAGAAAACCTTGTTGATACAAGGCATCGAGCGCGTCCCGATTTTTTGGCTTCTATTGCAAGCAGAGGCAACGATTTTCAGAGTGCAAACAGCGTTGTAATTTTATCATCGCCAAATGCAAGTGCGGGTGCTTTTACCGTAAATAAAGATAATTTTGAAAAAGCATTAACGCTGCATGCGGTTAGAAAAATTCCAAAACCAACTTGGCTCAACGACCGAGACCAATTCCTTATTCCGCACACGAAACCAAGCAAAACATTTATAAACGACTGTGTTGTTTGGAGTTTGTTTGCTTCGTCTAATGAAACAACGGCTTTGAAAAACGTTAAATATCTAGGAAATACCTATCAAATAAAAAATAATTTTTATCCTTTCAAACTTGATGAAATCAAAACTTGGGATATAAAAGATCCTGATTTTAAACTTCAAATTGTAAAAGACCAAAACCGTTTTGTTGCTGATTGGCTTTCAAAAAACGAAATTTCTGCCGAAGCAAAAGAAGTTATTGCAAAGGCAAAAATCGTTTATAAACTATTTTATGCCAACCTCAACCAAATGGCAACCCACAAATGGAAAATTGAAACTTGGGACGTTGGTTGGTATCAAATAAGGCGTTGCCTTTCAGAACATAACATCGCTTTCGACGAAATTAAAGAATTAAGCCACGCAAACGAAAAACTTGCAGCAAAAATTTTACCACAAATAACAGAATATGGCTTTTTGAACAAAGATGAAGTGTATGAAAAGTGATGATTATAAACGTTTTAATGTCAGAATTCTGAATTTAGTAGTTCTCTCATTCACCCATTCACTCATTCCCTCACTTACTCATTCCCTCATTTATTCATTTTCCTCTTTTTATTTATTAAATGGTTATACATACTTCAAATTTTCAATTTCACCCGTTTCATTGTCCGTCGTTGCGCCAAACTACTTCGTTGTAGGCTGGTTGTTGTACTTGTCTTAATTCCTTTTTTTGTTACCTGCAATATCAAATATTTCATTAAAATAATTTGAATCATTGATTTGTTTCCAAGACCAAAACCTAATTTTTTCAAAATCAAAATTAGATTCTGATAACCACACACCTTCTTTTGAGATTAATCCCAAACCTTTACTGTTCAGCCTTAATGCGTAGGATTTTGCTTGACCAAAATCTTCTATTAATTGTTTATTGTTTGCTATTGTGTGCTTTGCTTCCCATATCCAATAACCAGATTCATTATTTCGCTCTTCTTTTGGAAAAATAACGTAATCAGGGAACACTCTATCTCCTCTCCCCATTCTTAATTTTAACTGTCTTTTCCAATCAATCTCATTATATCCAAGTTTTTGAAGTAGAGGCTCAAGCAAAAACTTCTCTACATCTTTTTCATTTTTCAACTCAACGTCTTGAATAAAATCATCAGATAATTGCGGTAATTTTTCTAAATCATCTCCCTTTTGTTCAAGCAACTCAAGTATTCTATCGTAATACCTTTTTTCGATTATTCTGCCATTAATTCCCTGCATATTTCCTCTTACCAATGGCATTTCAGACAATATTTCGTCATTTTTCATTTCGTCAATCGAAATCGGTTTGACAAATATCGGCTGACCAATATATACAGTCTTATAAAAATAGAAAAATGGGTCGTATGAGCCGGGAGTAACTGCTCTCCAAATGGAATGAATATAACTCCTTGGTGTTAAACAATACATGACGATTATATCGCCGGGCTGTGTTTCCGGGTTTCCGTTCCATGATGCAACCGTAGTATTATTGGCTTTATAACAAGTTGTCGCTTGGCGCAGCGGCGGCTTCTACTACCGTTTATGCGGGCTACAAGCGTTCAATTTTGCACTGCCTTTGCCGTTGCGCCAAATCGCAAGTTGTACGTTCGGCATTTATATTTCTGTGTTTTGCTATAATCCGTGTAAATCATATAACCTATTTCGTGCAGTATCAATTTCTTTTCTTGTCTTTTTCAAAGTTTCCTCAACAAACGGGTCGCCAGCATCTATTAGTTCAAAAAAAATTCTTTCTGCTGATTGCAACTTACTTAACGCCGATGATAAATTCTGCTCTACTCCTTCTCCGTGCAGATAGCATTTGCCCAATCTGTATTCTATACTTGCTCTTTCATATTGATTTTCTATAACATCTTCTGCTTCTTTGTACCAATAGAAAGCCGCTTCTTTATCTTCTTTAACATGATGTCCGTAATAATACATGTCACCAAGTTTAAACATACCATTTGCATTCCCAAGAAATGCTGATTGAGAAAAACAAGAATACGCTTTTTCGTAGTCAATATTAATGTCACGCCCATAATAATAACAGTAACCTAAATAACACAATCCGTATGCATCAAGTTCTTCTGCTGCTCTTTCATACCATTTGACAGCTTCTTTGTAATTTTGTTGAACACCTTTACCTTCATAATGCATACTGCCTAAAGAAACCATAGCATCTTTATCGTTTTTTTCAGCCAATTCTAAAAGATAACGCTTTACTAATTCTAATTTATCTATTGGAACATCTTCATTGTCCAAGTTATAGATATAGTATCTTTCCATTTCTTGTATAGCCTCTTTATTTCCCTTTGAGGCTAATTCTTCAACTAATTCTTTTCTAAACTTTTCCATTTTTGTTTATTTTGTTAGTTTATCAATTACTTTTTGTTGTACACCACCACTCTGTCCGCCACTTCTGACTATAACGTTTTGGCGGCTTCACCTGCAGTTGCGGCTTTCACTGATTTTCGAGCGGGATACTACCTTTCATTTTCGCACTGTCATTTCTGCGGGTGTACTGCCGCCGCTTGCGCCAAACGGCATGTATGTTATCGGCAGCCGATTTTATTCATTTTTATCTTCATATTCAGCCAATAAATGATACATTTCTTCGTGCGCTGCAAATCCGAGTAATCTACCAAACATATCAACTATATCAAATTTTTGATTATAGCCTTTTTGCTCAAATATCTCAAATTCTGGAACAACAAAAGTTGTTGCCAAAAACGCACTTTCATCCGCGATACGAGAATTAAGACTACTATCTTCATCATCATAAAAGTCAATATCTGATTTTGCCCCTTGCTCCAATAATTTCTTTGTCTCTGCAAAATTGAAATGTTCTGCTTGGTACATCAACATAAGGTCTATTTCTCGAAATTCCTTCGTTATATTCCCTCCGCTACGTTCCACACTCAACCACTCTTCGTAGCTCAACCACTCTTTGTGACCTGCTGGAAATTCACAATAAAAAAAATCACAATATTGAAAATATTCAATTTCTCGCGTTAATTTTTTACAACCAAATTCCAAACTCCAAAAATCTAACATTTGTTCTATTCGTTGTCTATTTTTTTTTACTAACGGCATTATTTCTTCGTTCCAAGTATGGTCTGCCCACACCGTTTGATTGAAAAATGTCAAATTTATCAAATTAAAAGAAGTGTTTTTATCTATTTGGAAATTATTCTTTTTTGCATAGATTTCAGGATACTGATTTTTAAAATCAATGACTTTTTTCACATCATTGAAATAAATTGCAAGAAATAATTCCTCCATTTTTTTGTTTTCACTTTTTGTCGGTATGTCATTCAATTGTCTTGTCATATTTCTGTTTCTTTAACTTATCGTTAAATCTTTTGTTGTTTTTTAATTCTTGCTAAACTTGTCCTGCTCGAATTACACTCTCTCTTTACAATAAGCAAAGTTGCTTTGTCTTTGTGATATTTTTTAAATTTTTCTGTCAAATTACTGTCTTTGAAAACGATATGATTTTGTTCAATGGTAGTGTATTTATCCAATTTTAATCAATGGTCTTTTCATAAATACTCATTTTATTCATTTATTGTGGTTTGAGTATATTTTTCAATCCTTTTACTTCTTTGATTTATAAAATCCAAAACTCTTTTAATATACAATAAATACACTTCAACATCAGAAAATTTTGGTGATGATTTGAAATTATCAAAAGGCAAGAAAAATTTTATATTTCTATTTTCGTCTACCAAATCATCCAACAAAAAGAATTTTACATAACCGCTAAAATTATCAAACAATTCAAAGAAATTTTTGTAACGTAAAAAAGTATCATAAAGAGGGCTTGTTTCACCTAAATAAAATCTACGAATACATTCTAACGTAAGGTCAAATCTGTCATCAATTTTACTATTACAACCTCGCATTCCATTGATAGTCATTTTTCCGTCAATTTTATTGTTTGGAAAAATAATTGATTGCCCAATAGTATATCCCTTATTGTCTATTTCATATAATAATTTGTCCGGAATTTTTTCAATTAACCACAAATTGCTTTTTCGATAAATATATGATTGAGTAATAATATCACTACCCAAAAAGAATTCGCCAAGTTCGGACTTGTGGTATAAATAAACGCCTTTTTTCGTGTTCGATAAATCAAAGAAATTGCCGTTTGGCAATGCTTTACTCCACAACGTCTTATGATATTTTCGCAATGTTGGACTTGTGGCATCAAGGTCGCCACTTGTTCCGTCTCTAAAAAAATCGTAATTTATGTCAATCATTTCAATTCTTTTTTTTGTTATTTTTCAAATTTTCACTTCGTTGTCCGCTTGCATTGTTGCCCGACAAACTTTCAATTTCGCACTGCCTTTTCTGCGGGGTTACTGCCGCCGTTGCGCCAAACAGTTTCGTTGGCTGCTGGTGTTTTCATAATTTTTCAATACATTGTATAACTTCTCTAACATTAAGCCCATTTGATTCAGCTCTTCGAAAATATTTTAACGCTTCAGAGTAGTTTTGCTGTTCAACATATATTCCTCCAACAAAAACATCGGCATCTGCGTAACCATTTTCTGCGGCTCTTAAAAGCCATTTTAGTGCTTCATCTTCATTTTTCACAATACCAGTACCATCACGATACAATAGACTAACCTCATATTGAGCTTCTATATTACCCTGATTTGCAAGCATTAGTTCGCCAAGCATTGGGTCGTTTTCGGCTTCTTTAAGTCGCTGATACTCTGTTATCAAATAGAGTTTGAACACAGGACTAAGCCACGAGCCGAACTCAAAAGCAATGTCTTTGTGTGCGTAAGTACCACCGTTTCGTCCTGCCTTGGAAATCATACCGATAGCATCAGTTGCCTCAATCCACTTGCGAGGGGTCATATTAAAACGATTTGCTCCTGCCTCGTGCAAAAAGGTGTCGAATTCGACACCTTTAAATGTCGGATTGTGCAACATTTCCCAAGCACCAAGAAATTCAAGTGTATTGCGATTACGCATCCAATTTCGGATATGGTCTTCACCCTCCTGACCTTTTGCCATATCGGTAAGGCAAATGTAGTCAACGTTATTTTCCGTTGCAATGGAAATTTCTATGTTTTGTACTGTTATAATGCTAATCTTCTTCATTTTATATTGTAAATTAGAATTTACAAAGATACACATAATTTTCATACAAAATACACTACGACTGCAAAAAAACCTATCCGTTTTGTGTCAGACATTTTTTGTTGTTATATTGTTAATTATTCGAAGGACAATTGTTTGTATTTCCATTCTATCTGATTCCAATTAGATTCGGGGTATCGTTCTGAAAATTTAATTTTAACGTGTGTGGCATTGTTCTCTTGAATTATAAATGGCAACTTGAGTGTTCCTATATTGTTTACTTTACCTTTTTCAATTACAAGTTCTTTCATATTGGGTTGTCTGATATAAAAATCCGACCAATTGTCATCATTACTATACTTTCTTATGAACAATTCATCTATCTTATATTTGCCCTCTTGGAGATTAATATAAAATAAACCATTCTTGTCAGCAGGAAATTCCAAAGTTTCATTAGTGACTGTATTTTTCAAAACTAATTCAATTCCTGAAGTAGTAGTTCCGTCAAAAAAGACTCCTTTTTCACTGACAAAAATATCTTCGCTGAAAATAACTTCACCGACTAATAATGTCGGATTCATTTCGTTGTATAGAGGTTCTGAAGGTTCTTTTATATCAAAAGATAATTGTTTGTATTTCCATTCTATCTGATTCCAATTAGATTCGGGGTATCGTTCTGAAAATTTAATTTTAACGTGTGATGAATTGTCTTCTTGAAAAAAATTTTGCGTTCTCCTATCCAACGACCACCGGAGTGTGCCTATATTGTTAACTTTACCCTTTTCAATTTCGATTACCTTTATTGTAGGTTGACTGATGAACAAATCGAACCAATTTTCATTTTCATTATACTTTCTTATGAGCATTTCATCAATGATATATTTGCCCTCTTGCAGGTTAGTATAAAATAAACCATTCTTGTCAGCAGGAAATTCTATAGTTTCATTAGTGACTATATTTTGCAAAAGTAAAACAATACCGGAAGTAGTGGTACCTTCAAAAGAGACTCCATTGTCAGTAACAAAATTTTTTCCTGTAAAAATAACTTCACCGACTAATAAGGTTGGATTCAATTCGTTATACATCAGTTCCTGAGGTTCTAGAAAATCAAAATCCCATTGTTTGTATTTCCATTCTATCTGATTCCAATTAGATTTTGGGTATCGTTCAGAAAATTTAATTTTTATGTCCGAGGAATTGTCAACTTGGACTACATTATTCATTCTATCAACAAACGTCCATTGTAGAGTTCCAATATTGTTCACTATGCCATTTTCAATTTCAAGAACTCTTGTGGTAGGTTGTTTCATACAGAATTCATACCAAGAACCATCATTATATTTCTTTTTTATGAACAATTCTTCAATCTTATACCTGCCATTTTGCAGATTTGCGAAAAATAAACCATTCTTGTCTGCAGAAATGCGAAAATTTTTATTGGTGGCAGTATTTTTCAATAGTATCTCAATACCTGAAACATTGATACCGTCAAATGCTCTCCCAAACTCTTTCATGTTACTTTTAAACAAAACTTCACCAACTATTAACGTTGTATCTATTTCAGTATACATCGGTATAGTTCTACAACTAATGAAACAAAAAAGAGAAAGAATCGCTAACAATAAAAATGAATATTTTAATTTCATATTTCTTATATTTTTTGCAAAAGTAATATTTTTTTACAGATTACAATTCGATATATCGAAAATAATTCTATTTTTTTACGCATCCCTGTCCTTGATTCAGTCTCGTTCGCTTGCTCACCGTACCGGCATTTTGTCAAAACAATAGTCTTTTTCAGTACATTATTAGTAATATCGTATTGTTTTGGCGGCTTGGCCGCGGCGGCGGTTGATGGTCGGTGTCACGTGGCAGAACACTCCATATTGATACAAACCTCGAATTTCTCCAAGTTTTTCGGCAATTCGGGCAACCAATTCAATGGTTTTTGTACAGATTGTATATGCTGGAATATTCATATTGAGTTATTTACATTGGTATATCAACAAAACATATTTCAGAAAGTTTCTCATTTGTTAAATCAACTTCTTTTGATAAACGATTTGCTTGTCTTTCAATAGTTTTCTCAAACAAATTTCTAACAAAACGCGCATTACCAAAGTTCTTATCTTTATTGATAATTGTTTTTGTCAGATATTCTTGTAATGGAATTATTGCATTTTCGGCAATCGTATAATCAAATTGTTTCAAATTCAATTCAAAAATCTGATACAATTCTACATCGGAATAATCGGAAAATTCAATATAACGATTAAAGCGTGATTGCAGTCCGGGGTTGGAATCTATAAATTGTTGCATTTCTGTCGTATATCCTGCAAGAATTACAACAAGTCGGTCGCGATTATCTTCCATTCGTTTGAGCAAAGTTGCGATAGCCTCTTTGCCGTAATCATTTCCACTCTCGGAAATTAGCGAATATGCCTCGTCAATAAACAAAATACCGTCTAAAGCCGTATCAATAATTTTATTGGTTTTTACAGCCGTCTGCCCAACATATTCAGCAACCAAACCCGAACGGTCGGTTTCTACCAAATGTCCTTTTTTCAAAATTCCCAATTCTTTGTAAATTTCGGCAACAATGCGGGCAACTGTTGTTTTTCCTGTGCCGGGGTTTCCTGTAAAAACACAATGATATGATGGTTGCGAAGTTTTTAAGCCTTTTGATTGTCTTTCTTGTTGGATTTTTATAAAATTAGCTAATGTTGATATTTCCGTTTTTACGGAAGTAAGACCTATTAAAGAGTTTAATTCTTCTCGAAAGTCAGTCTTTTTTGTTGATTTTGTTTCGAGTTGGAAGTCGGTTTCTGTTATTTTTGTTTTTTCTTCGTTTTTATTTTCACTTAAATTCAATAATTCACTTAACCATTTTTGTTCATCTTTGGTAATTATATTATCTGCCTTTGCTACGATTGAGAAAAAACGATAAAGTAAAATAAGATATTTACTTTTCATTTCTGGATAATCATTTAACAAATCGGCAATGAACAAATTAGTATTTGGGTATGCTGTTAAATAGAGTTCTCTTTTATTCAAAGAAATATCAACCATTTTTTCTATTGTTGGTATGTAAATATTAAGTTGATTTGGTTGAGAAATTGTAACTTCGGTATTTATTTTCACTAACCACAATAAAAGTCCACAACCCGATTTGGTATTCAAATTTATTTTTTCATTAAATTTCTCATAACAGGTCAAAATATCAAACACAAATAAATCAGAAACCAATTGCTTTTTGTCTTTTTCAAGTATCCCAAATTTCTGTGTTAGAGATATGAATTTTTTATTGTTTTTCAAATCATCACATAAATCCAAAATTTTTGTTACGCTTTTATTTACTTCATTAAAAAAATCTTGCGAAATTTCATCTTTTTGAGTTTCAATCAATTTGTCTATTTCAAAATCTTCGTTAATATTTAGTTGTTCTTTGTTCCTTTTTATAGCAAGATTTGAACTTAAATTTTTCAATAAAGTTTCTAATTCAAATTTGTTTGCGATCAGCATTTGTCGAGGTTTGGAACCTTCGGCTTGCCCAACAATTCCTGCAAGTTCGAGTTCGTCCATAATTCGTCCTGCACGATTATAACCAATAGAAAATTGTCGCTGAATGAGTGATGTTGAGCCTTGTTGGTGTGTGACTATTAAATGAGCCGCATCTTCAAACAATGGGTCTACTTCGCTAAGAAAATTATGTTGTTTTTCGTCTTGCGTAGGAATGTTATTGTCAATTGGTAATTTGCTTTGCCAAAGATTATAGATACTTACAAATTCATCAACGGCAGAGTAATTGCTTATATGATAAGTCAGCCCAAATTTTTCTATTTCTAATTTACCATATTCGACAATTGGAAGACGAGGATTATACGAAAATCTTTTATCGGGTCCGCCGTTTTTATTTACATATTGATAAGTGTAATCAACAGCGACAGAATCTTCGGGCAAAACACTGTCTTCGATAAATCGCTGTTTTGAAAATCTAAAACTAATTGTATCAATTGGGAAAACTTCAAAATTTGTAAATGATTTTGCTTTAATAATGTATCGAGGATATATGTAATAGATGTTTCCGCTTAAATCTCTCAACATAGGAATATCAAACGAAGATTTTATATAGTTGAAAACTCCTACATCAAAACCTATTTCTTTTCTTTCTACTGTGCTTGCAGCCGATGATTTTAATTCTGTATTGCGAATGGAAAAAGTGATTAACCATATTTTTTTGCACGAAAGTATTTTTTCAAAATTTTCGCACAAAATAGAATATTGCCCTTTTTCAACATCGTCTAAATCTTTATCTACGTCTAATTGTACATCATCTAATTCAGTAGTTATTTTTAATAATTCGGCTTTGTATTTTTCAAGTTGAGCTTCTAATTGAGGATTTTTTTTCTTTTCTATTTTCTGTTTAAGGGCTTCAATAATTGCTTCTATTTCGTCTGCTTTTTTACTTAATTCTGTGCAAGAAATATAGTTTAGAAGAATTTCTTTTTGTATTGGGTTACTTGATTGATTAAAAGCATTTTTTGCTATTTCAATTTGTGATTCAATCGATTGTTCTACTTTTTTTGCTTTTCCTTTTTTATTACCGTCAATTATCAGATTTATAATAATATCGAGAATTATTCCTGCACCTGCACAACCGAAAAATAGCAATACAGGATTTTCAAGGTCTTGGGATAAAATTAAAAATAATCCTACAACTAAAAATATTAGTGTAGTTATTCCGCAACCATTATAATTTGATTTGTTTGATTGTGAATTAAAAGAGTTGGGACTTCCGCCACCAATTTTTCGTCTGCTATAAATACCTGTACCCGGAATACCTGTATTTAGGTAAGTTCCGTTCCTACCGACATTGATACTTGCTCCTCGCATTCCAAATGTGCTGCTAACACCTTTTTTGCTGACATTCAAGCGAACACCGGGTGCAATAGTTATTCTTTTTCTGTAATTCCAAACCATATACAATTTATTTTTGCAAAGATACGGATTTTTTGTATCCTATTTAACGATTTTTCAAATTTGTAATTTTGTCATTTATTCTTCGCTGTCAAATAACGTCCCAGCGGCATGGCCGCGGTGGTTGATGGTCGGTGTCTCGCACCAGAACACTCCATATTTATACAAAACTTTATGCGGAGCTACACCACCGCTTGTGTGAAATCGTTTCGTTGGCTGCTAGTATTGGAAATAAACTTACCAATCTATTTTTTTACTGATGTTTTGCAAATATGTCTTTAAATCATCAACATTAGAGTTAAAATAATGTTCCAATTCGTTTTTTGTTTCCGATTTAGCAAGTTCTCCATTTTTTTTATAAATAGCATAACCCATATTAGGGTTGCCAATTATGTTCAGAACTGCATCACCAATATTCAATTTTAAATCGCCAATTTCTAATCTTACTTTTTGATCTCTAAAGCGCATCTCAATATAATAATTAGCATTTACTTCTAAAATGGCGGTAGTTCCCAATCCAACATTTTTATAAGTTGCACAGGTAGGTGAAAAAACATGAATGCGCAAATACTCATCTGGAATATCCCCTTTTATCACTTCTTGTGGGTTTTTGAATGTTTCATGTACATATCTTAATGCTCTTTTATATAATTCATTTGCAGTGACATTTTCAATATCAATTACCACATAGGAATTATTTTCATCATTAGCATTTTTTAACCCGTTTTTTGTAAAAACAAATTTATCGGTCTGTGAAAAAATACTTGTCACCATAGTTAGCATTAAGAACAAATTTAATATTAATTTTCTCATATTAGTAACTTATTAATTAGTTTATATTGTTTTCAGTATTTATATTGTTTATTAATGTTTATATGTTTTTTCATCCCATAGCGGGTGTATATCCAATATTTACGAGAACCCAAAATGATACGTAATCGTTCCTTTTTGGATAAGTGATGCTTTTGCGTCGTTGTTGAAACGTGCTTTTAGTGCGGCGTCTTGTGCGGCTTTAATCAAACATGGAGTAAAATTTTTGCTTCCTCGTGGAATGGCATTTGCTGATGTGACTACTCCTGTTTTGTCAACTGTAATTTCAACAACAATCACACCTTCTTCATTGCAATTATCAACGGGTTTAGGTAATTTTCCAACTAAAGATCTTCCTGCAAGGCTGAACGAACTACCTGTTGTTCCTGGTCCCGTACCTTCTTTGCTGGGTGCGTTGGGGTCTCCTGTGAGGTGTCCTTGATTACCGGTACCTTGCGTATTACCTTCGGAACTACCCGAGCCTTGCGTTTTACTAAATGCCTGATTAACGTTATTTCGAGCTATTTCTGCCATTCGTTCTTGTTCTTCTTTTTTGCGCCGCTCTTCTGCTAATTTACGTTCTTGTTCTTCGGCTTTTTTCCTATCTTCTTCACGTTTGCGGCGTTCTTGTTCTTCTCGCTGTTTACGTTCCTGTTCGGCTTTTTTATTTTGTTTCTCTTTTTCTGAGGCGTTCATCTTAACCGTTTCTTCGTATTCTTGGGTCATTAAGTTTTCTTTTACAGAAGTTTGCGAGGGTGTTTGAGATGAAACCATTGAAGTTTCGGGTGATTGCAGAACATCTTTTGTTCCAGTAGGTTCATTTCTAACAGGTTCGGTAGTTCCAAATCCGTCGATAGAATCGCCAAAATCCACAATAATACCTTCTTCTTCTTGGGGAATTGATGTAAATCCCACAAAAAGAAGAAGTAGTATCAGCGCCGCATGAAAAATCACACTGCCGATATAACCGTTGACTTTTTCTTTTTGGTTCTTATTTTCTTCCATAATAACTATTTTTCGGGTCGTGTTGCCAAAATCATTTTATAATTGTTTCTTTTGGCAATATTCATAACTTTAACCATTTCTTTAACGGGTACATTTTCTTCCACGTGAAGTGAAATGTATATATCCGGTTCTTGACCTAATTTTTCCTGCAAAGTTTGTTCCAATTCGTCGAAATCTACTCGTTTCGTTTCAACAAAATATTTTAAATCTTGCGTAATGGAAACGGTTGTAATCGGTTTAGCCGCAGTCTGATTGGTGCTTTGTGGCAAAAGCAATTTAATAGCATTTGGATTTACAAGAGTTGACGTTATCATAAAAAATATCAACAAAAGAAAAACAATATCAGTCATAGATGCCATGCTGAAATCTGATTTCAGTTTATTTCTTGTTTTTAAAGCCATATTAAAATTTTTATCGGGCAGGTTCGTTCAAAATGTCCATAAATTCCATTGTTCGAGCCTGCATTTTAAAAACAATTCTTTCGATACGTGATACTAAAATATTGTATGCAAAATAAGCAACAATACCAACAATAAGTCCGCCAACGGTCGTAACTAAAGCGACATAAATTCCACCAGCGAGGTTACTCACTTCAACATTGTTGCCTGCGCTTGCCATTTCCCAGAATGATTGTATCATACCAATAACAGTGCCAAGGAATCCAATCATTGGCGCACCACCAGCAATTGAGGCAATAATTGGGAGACCACGTTCCATTCGAGTAATTTCGAGATTTCCAACGTTTTCTATTGCCGTATTAACGTCATTAAGCGGGCGTCCGATGCGTTTAACTCCTTTTTCTATCATACGTCCGATGGGATAATCGCTTGATTGACATAACGCTAAAGCGGAGTCGATTTTACCGTCGTGAATATAATCTTTAATACGGTTCATAAAATTTGTTTCGTCGCGATTTGCTTTTTTAAGAATCATAAAGCGTTCGATAAAAATTGCAACAGCAACAACCGATAAAACCGCAAGAACAGCCATTATCCATCCTCCTTTTGTCATCAATTCAAAAGCGTTAATGCTTTGTTCTATCACTGGTTCGCCGACGAAATCTTCGCTTTCTATAATATTTTCGACGGCTTGTATCACCAAAAAAAGATTCATATTATTTTATTTGTTAATAAACACTTATATCATAAGGCAAACGCGCCTGAATTGGATGTGCTGACTTTAAGTGTTTTATTGTTTTTAAAATTTGATATTCTTCGCCGAGCATCATTAGTTCGATTCTTGCAACTGCGCCACCTGTCAATTCTTTAAGCACTTTGTCGATTGGTGATTCTAATTCGGGTAGTTCTACAATTTTGTATGTGTCGAGTTCTGCCATACGTGCTGCTGTTTCGATTGCGTCGTTGATGCCGCCTAATTTATCTACTAAATTGAGTTCTATTGCATTTTCACCACTCCAAACGCGTCCTTCACCTACTTTATTAATCTCTTCTACTGTTGTATTACGACCATCGGCGCACCGCTGTAAGAATGTTTTGTAAAAATTATCAGTATAAAGTTGAAACAGTGCTTTTTCTTCTGCCGTAAATGGGCGGTTAAATGAGGGCATATCAGACATTTTATTAGTTTTCACGATGTCAGAAGTGAGTCCGATTTTCTTTCTAAGCCCAGAAATATTAGGTATCATCGAAAATACTCCAATACTACCTGTCAAAGTGTTCGGGTGTGCAATAATTGTGTCTGCAGCGCATGCAATATAATAACCGCCGGAAGCCGCTAAATCACCCATTGAGACAATAACGGGCTTTTCTTGTTTTGCTAAAAGTACTTCCCGCCAAATAATTTCAGATGCTAAACCTGAACCACCGGGCGAGTTAACGCGCAAAACTATTGCTTTGATGGATTCGTCTTTGCGTGCCTTCCTTATTTCTTTGGAAAGCGGACCTGCAACAATGCCGGTCCCATCTTTACTGCCGTCTGTAATTTCGCCTTCGGCATAAATAATTGCTATTTTATTCTTTTCAAATCCTTTTTTCTTGTCAGGAAGTGTTACATTAGTGTATTTACTGATTGAAATTGTTTTTAAATCTTTATCTTTTTCAATATCAGTAAGTTCCTTAAGCATATCAAGCACTTCATCTTTATAAACTAAAGCGTCAATAAGTCCGCTTGCTTTTATGTATTCGTCATCTCTCAAAACGGGTAGATCGTCGGCTATTTGATTTAATGTTTCTATGTCAAGTCCTCTTGATATAGAAATTCCTTTGAGCATTTGGTTCCAAAGAGAACTGATAAAAGTTTCCATTTGTAGCCTGTTTGCGTCACTAAGCGATTCCAAAATAAATGGTTCAACAGCGGATTTGAACTCTCCATATTTGAAAACCTGCATTTCAATGCCCAATTTTTCGAGCAATCCTTTGTAGAATGTAACTTCAGATGCAATTCCTCTAAAATCTAACATTCCTTCGGGCGTAAGCATAACTTTGTCGCTTACTGAGGCTAAATAATAGGCTTTTTGCGTATATACAGAAGAAAAACTGTATATAAATTTGCCTGATTCTTTAAAATCTAATAACGCATTTCGGATTTCTTCGATGGTAGCATAGCCACCCATCAAAGCGCCTGATTCGAGGTAGATACCTTTGATACGGTCATCTTCTTTCGCTTTTTTTATGGACTCTAATATGCTATTTAGTCCATAATTTTTTGTTTGTCCGTACAAATCCAAAAAAGCGTCTGAAAAAGGATCATTACTTGCTCTTTCGGAAATTGTTCCACTTAGATCCATTACAAGAATGGAATTCTTTTCAACGACAGTTTCACTACTGGTCGATGAAGCCATAATACTGAATATCATTATTAAAATAATAATGAAAAGAAAAAATGATACTAACGAACCGAGTATCACTGCTAAAAAATACTTCAAAAATTTACTCATGATTTTGATTGTTTATTACGTTTATTATTATTACAAAATATAAAATTGATACTGTTTTTCAATTACTTACGGTGATATTTTATCATCTATTTTTATAAAACAAAACGCAAAAGTAGATTAATTATTTTAATTTCAAAAGAAAATTATAAAAAATATTTTTTTTAGATAATTTTTTTTATTGTTTGTTAAAAAAGGGTAGAGACCTTCTTCGGTAATGGTTACGCTGCCTAGGTTTACAATTTTACAAACCTACCAAAAATAAATCCGCGAAAATCCGTCCATTCCATAGAATCAGCGAATCTTCTAATAGTTTTTTTTGACACCAGCTTTTTGGGAAGAAGTGAATAGTTAAATTTTTTCTATACTTAATTACATAATTCCGAAATTTTTTTCTAATTTTGTATTTGTGTTTTGACTCGTTGTTGGAACACATTTATTATTGTTGTTCAAGCGTTTGCTTTTGTTCTTGCGTATAGAAAATCTGCAATTTTTTAGCAAGATAG
>WRMI01000064.1 GCA_009777175.1 Marinilabiliaceae bacterium | reverse complement strand
TATCGCTATCATCGGGTTTATGGGCGATTTTTGTAGTTGTGCCTCTAAAAGTTTCAGAAATAAAATTCTGTTTATCCACGTAATAACAAGGGCGAGAGCGATATCAAATAGTTGTTCATCATGGGGGATAGGGGATGGGGAATGGGGGATGGGAAATTGCGACAAGTCTATAGTTTGAAGTTGTGCAATTGTAAGTTCTAAAAGTGAACCTACATTTCTATCTTTTATTTTACGTTCAATTTTGATTTTACCTTCTGTTTTTGTTTCTGTAAGTCCGAGAATATGCAAAAGTTCATTGTAAAAATCGGTATTTAATTTGTTGGCATCGGGGATAATATCTCTTTTGAGTAGATGTACGGGTGAAAAGAATTTGTAAAGCGCAATAAAGTCTTCGCTATTGATATCTAAATCTTTGTAGTCGCGAATATCGAAATGAACAAAAGGGAGACCTCTTCCGTCATTGCGGGCTCGACCCGCAACCTCCTCAACATTGTTGGGGGATTGCGGGTCAAGCCCGCAATGACGTATCCATTCTGGTGCAATTTCATCATAAAAATAACTTGTTCTGTCGCCTTCAAGTTGTCTGTTACTATACTGTTGAAACACTTCTTTAAACTTCGCATTACAATAAAAATTTTCATAAAAATCTTTAGCATCAAATACAAACCATTCGTATAAATTGGTAATTATCAGATGTCTAAGCGATTTATTTTTGTTAATTGTGCGTTCCGACATATAATAAAGCAATAGTTCGTGCAATGCTTTTTTGTTGATATTATCTTTTGTAGGCATATCAACGAGGTTTGCGCTTGGTCGTTTAATTTCTTTGATAACTTCGGGAGTGGTTTTTTCTTTCTGTTTTATTGCAAGGTCTGCTCTGATTTTATTAATGGTGTCGTTGTAAACATTAATATCATAATCATCTCTGTAATAAATATTTAACATAAATGTTCTCAGCAGATTTTTATTAAACTCTTCTGTTTCGTTTTCATCGATTTTTTGCAAAAGCAGTAGCAACTCTTTTTTGAAGTTTTCGATATTTTCCTTGTTAGGAGTTTGTTTCAGGAATGCAGGATTAATCGCTTGATTAGGGGTTTTAATATTGTATAACATAATTATATTGTTGTTGAATTTATTTTGCAAAAATAGATAAAATTTTTGGAATTTTGAAACAAATCGGTATTATTATTCAGGTGTTTCGAAATTCTATCATTTTGACTTATAATTATTTAGTTCCTTGATTTCCTTGTAAACGTTTTATTTCTTTATCGAAGTCGGATATATAATTTTCGTCTTGAATTTTACGGTAAACCTCGTATTCCTGTTCGGCTTTCAGTCGGGCTTCCAATGCGCTAACTTTTCCTTTGTCTTGTAAAATAGGATATTGTGAAAGTTCTAAAAAATGATTTAAAAACAGAATCCATTCCTGCATATTAGTAGTAATTCCTTTTTCAGCACGATTTTCGGCAAGGTCGAGATAGGCGGAAACAACACGGTTTAATTCTCTAATGTGTGCCTCGCTTAAATAATTTTTAGCCACAATAGCATCCGATTTGAGAATTTTTCCATCAGGAATGTGTTTCCATGTTGTTAGACCCATATAAAGTTTGGTGGCATCAGCCGAATTGTAAATAATTTCTGCGGCTGTTTTGCCTGTAATAGCCCAATGCAACTTGTTTTGAACAGTGGCAAAAAAATCTTTTGTAGCGGGCGAATTTTTGTTATAATCAACCGCAAGTGCGTAAATATCAGTAATTTTCTGATAAAATCGCCGTTCGCTCGCGCGTATTTCCCGAATACGTTCTAATAATTCTTCAAAATAGTCCTTTCCAAAACTTTTACATTGTTTCAAACGCTCATCATCAACAATAAAACCCTTGATAATAAACTCTTTAAGGGTAGAAGTAGCCCAAATGCGAAACTGAGTTGCTTGATAACTATTTACTCTATATCCAACGGCAATAATAACGTCTAGATTATAGAAATCAAGTTCGCGAGAAATGTCTCGTTTTCCTTCTTGTTGAATTACTCGAATTTTTCGAGTAGTTGAATCTGTCTGTAATTCACCACTTTGATAAATTTCTTTCAGATGATAAGTGATTGTATGAGTTTCCACGCCAAACAACTCCGACATTCGTTTTTGTGTAAGCCAAAAACTACCGTCTTCATACTGCACTTGCACGCTCACCTGCCCGCTGGGAGTGGTGTAAATGATTAGATTGGATTCTAACATAATATTTTTTTCAATTCTCTTAATAAATAATCTTTTATAACACTATTTGCCCAACATCTAAAAGCAGTGGCATTAACAGAATTTACACGATAACCCACTGAAATAATAGCATCAAGATTATAAAATTTTGTTCTGTAAATCTTTCCATCACTTGCAGTATTTTCCAAAATGGAACATACTGAACTTTCTAATAATTCTCCCGAAATGAATATATTTGAGAGATGTTTAGTGATT
Source organism: Marinilabiliaceae bacterium (assembly GCA_009777175.1). Lineage (GTDB taxonomy): Bacteria > Bacteroidota > Bacteroidia > Bacteroidales > Marinilabiliaceae > WRMI01. The sequence goes on along the minus strand of WRMI01000064.1, from coordinate 15,086 downwards.
GCAGGTCTCTTTGTTCCAAACAATTGTGCTATTTGTGCTTGAATTAACCAAACTGTTTCGTTCTCGAACCAAACCTCCAACTTCAAAGAATTGTCAGGGTGATACAAAACAATTTCTCCTTTATTTATAGGTTGAGGAAGTGCTATTTTTGCTAAGTTTTCGTCTTTCATATTGTTATTATTTTAGCCGCAAAGTTAATTATTTTTTTGGATTAATTCAAAAAAAAATAATTATGAGCCCACTTCGAAAAGTATCTTCTACCACAAAGTACACAAAAAATTACTGAAAACTGAAAACTGAAAACCGAAAATTTTTAACATTCTTTACGTTCTCAACTTTGCGACTTTGCGTTAAAAAATTAGTGTGAATAAAGAAGGTTATCTATAATTTTTCAATTGATTCAAATAAATTAAAATCGCATTGCGTAATTTGTCATCTTTACTGTTTAAACCATCACTAAACAAGTTGTAATGCGTGTTTACAAATAAGAAATGACTTTCATTTATCAAAAAATAGGATAACAATTTATTCCTGTCTAATTTTGTTCCTGTAAAGTTAGGAACATATATTCCGCTTTGTGTATCAATATTATATGTAACAATAGTTGAGTCTTTTATAAATTCTATACGTGGACAATCGAAAACTACATTTTCGTCAGAAGTAGGGTCGCAAAAATGATTTTCATAAACAAATTGTAATTGTAAAGGTCGTTCATTCACAATTGTTGATTTTATTGAAACCATGCGAGGATAGAGCCATTGATAAGTTATATCATGAATTTCTGTTAAAAGAGGAGTAATTTTGTCGTTTTGGTATTTGTAGAAATTGAATTGAATCCAACAAATGCCCGACCCACTCTCATAAAACAGTTTATAATAAATTACAGTTTGATTGTTTTCATCTTTAAAATGTTTTAGGTCAAGGTGATAACGGTAATAAACTGCATGTTTGGCTATTATTTTTTTGTTTCGGAAAAAATATACATCTCCCTTTCCAAAATCAGTACGAATTGATATAACAAACTCATTAAAATCATATTCATTTTTGTCGAATGAATAAAATTCAATTGGAATTTTTTTATCTTGCCTGAACTTTCTTAAATCGCTGTCAAATTGAAAATTAGGAAAAATCTTTTTTGCAAAGTCAATATCAATTAATTGCTCTTTGGAGGCTGTTTTTAATTTTTCAAAATCGGCGGTAGATAATTCGTGATTCAGAGTGGTTTGGTTATTCAAAACAGAATCAACCTTTTTTGTCATTCCTTTTGCCAACAAATCAGGATTGAGTTGTCCGATACTGTCTAAAAACAAGCGAAGTTCAAACTCTGAATATGTGATGTATGGACGGTTTTCATTTTCTAAATTTTCTATTTTATCCACTTTTTCGTTTTCTTGTTCGGGGTCGTTTTCTGTTAAAACAGATTTTTTTGCAGACTGATTTTGGCAGGATACCAAAATTATTAGCAAGATGATAAATGTTACTAATTTTTTCATGTGTTATATTTACTTATACTTCAATCTATTTTCTTTACTAAATATGATTGTAAGACCCCAATAAACCCTCACTACTTTTCCTCTTAAAAAATATACTTCCCATTCAGGAATAGATTTTACAACTCTAATTGCTTCATTGTGAAAAATTTCGTTGTAGCCTCTTATAACAGTTACATTATCTATTTTTCCTTCTTTATTTGCATAAAAACCCAAAGATACCCGAATTTCTTTATCTTGCAAAGGCAAAATATCCCATTTTATGTTTTTGTAAATATATTCTTTTAACTTCTCATTATCTTGGCTATAAATTGATGATTTGGGTTTCGGATTGTTATAGATTTTTGTTGCCGTCAACTTTCCTTCATTAAAGTTAAGTTCTAACTCTCGCTCGTATGATGACATGTACCCATCCTGTACATAGTAAAGCATCTCACCTTGTGGTGAAATTACGGTTCCTGTAAACCAATCTGCATTAACCTTACCGTCAATACATTTTTTTCCAAACAAATCTTTCAAATTTGCTTGTAAATTTGTTTCTCCGCCGAAAATATAGCCGCTTTCTTGTCCCTCAAACATATAGCAACAATCATAAATACCAATCAAATATAGTTGATTATCAATTATTTCCCATTTAGCTATATAACCTCTCCAGCAAGAAGTACTCATACAACCTTTTTTGTCTCCAAACATTTTTTCTCTCAAATATTCAATATTTTCAAGTTCTTCAAGTGGATTTGCAAAAATAGAAATAGTATTTCCTTTGTAAATCAGTATATCAGCCTCTTGTGCCGTGGCAAAAAGTTTTGAAGATAAAGTGATATTTAATACAAGGAAGATGATATGTGCGCAAAGTATCGTCTTTACTGTTATTTTTTTCATATTTTCTTCTGCATCTGTAAATACAGAATAATCATTTGCCTCTTCGCTCAATTTTATTTTTTTCATCTATCAATCCATCAATAAATTTTTTCATATCTTCCTTAGCCTCTTCTAAAGAATACATTTCCACACCATTCAATATGTCATAATACTCACTATACACCTCTAATCCATTATCAAGAATTCTTGTGGGTCTTGAGGACTTGTTTTTTTTATTTTTCATATTTAAACAATTTTTAATAGTTTTCTATTTTTAATCAATTTCGTTTAGCAAATTTCCTCTTTGCTCCATTTTATTTTTTTCATCTATTAACTCTTTTACAAAAACTTTATGCATTTCTATCATCTCTTCAGTCGAATACAGTTTAACACCATTAAATATATCATAATATTCACTATACACTTCTAATCCATTATCAAGAATTCTTGTGGGTCTTGAGGACTTGTTTTTTTTATTTTTCATATTTAAACAATTTTTAATAGTTTTCTATTTTTAATCAATTTCATTTAGCAAATTTCCTATTCGCTCCATTTTATTTTTTTCATCTATTAGCTCATCTATAAATTTATTTAACCTCTTTGTTATCTCTTCTGTCGAATACAATTTAACATTTTTAAATATATCATAATATTCACTATACACCTCTAATCCATTATCAAGAACTCTTGTAGGTCTTGAGGATTTGTTTTTTTTATTTTTCATATTATTACAGGACTTGTCCAATTTTCGGTTGTCATAATTTCATTTTTTTTGGCAAAGATAGTTTATAATTATGCGAAATAACTGCAGATATTGAAAATAATTACTTTCATTTATAAAATCCTATTGTTTTCCGTTTTGTTGTTAAATCAAATTCTGTTTCGTTTTGGTTATATACTGCTGCGAGCGTCATTGGAGATGTAATAACAGACGAGAATCCTAACTTATTTGATGGTGCTTGTGCTTTTGGTGTATCTAATTCTAAAAATTCATATTTTGCAATTAGTCTTCCTTTTCGTGTCAATGCGCTGTCTACACGCGACAGGTCTGTATTAAAGGAACATATAATCTGAATATTTAGGCAGTCGCTCATCAGTCCGTCAGCAAGGTTTAACAATGCCGAAACTGAGGAAGATCCGCCATTATTTCTGTCTATTATAATGTTTTCGGCATCTTCAATAACAAAAACAGAATTAGGATTATCTATTAAAACGTTAATAAGTCCGGGTTCAGTTATGCAAGCAGCCATATTTGGAGGCAAAAAAATTACTGGTTTTTTAATTTTTGTAATCAAATAACGGAGATATGATGTTTTGCCCGTTCCTGGTTTGCCGTGAAGCAAAACTAACCCTTTGTCGTTATTTTTACGAAGCCTGCTCAAAATAATTTGATGCACGTTTAAAAAGTCATCATTATAATTCTCTTCGATTGAAAACCGAGGTTTTGATATTTCCATAATTTGAGTTTCAAGTCCTTTGTGTGTATTTACAAGAAGTATTATTTCAGGCTTTTTGCCCATTCTTTTTTTGAATTTATTTATTTCTTTCACAATTTTATCAACCGAACTATAATCGGTTTTTCGATAGAGAAAACTGACAATCTCGTCCTCCGCATTAAACGATATTAACAAATCGTCGAACAAAAAATAATATATATTATTGAAATATAGCTTTTTATGTTTTTTGGATCGTTTAATATAACAGCATTCTTTGATGCATTCCTGATAATTGTTCAAGAACCAATCGTTTGCTTTTTTAACATCAATACCTGCTAACCGAAGCCAATTTGGAACTATGTTATAGTATGCTAAAAACATCATTCTTGTGTTAACAGAATTACTGTTAAGAAAAATTGAAGTTATATTTACAGTACTTTTGTTTTCAAAGTTAGTAAAACTATCAGCCGAAATTTTTGTTATTACATCTGTCATTTTCAATTATTTATTAGTTAGTAGATTATAATTTTTAAAAATTTTTTAACTTCAAGTATTTATTACTTCAAACAGAAAAGGTTTGTTTGTTAATTCATGTTTTTCGGTTAGCATGGAGGCGTTTACAAAAGTTGTATTTTTTGATTTTTTGATACCATAAGCGCCATGAACGTGTCCGAAAAGATGATATCGTGGTTGAACTTTTAGAACAGCTTGCAATAAATCGGGGCAACCGTAGGAATTGTCGGTTGTGTCCAAAATGCCAAATGGCGGGCGGTGGGTAATCAAAATATCAGTATCGGAAGGTATTTGTGCCATAAAATATGGAAAAAGCCCATTTATGTCGTCAATGGTGAAATAAGGCACGCCCCAAAATTTAATGCCTTCAATTGTGATACCGCTATTGCAAAGGTAAAAAAAGTTAGGGCGCAGGTAGTTCTGAATAAATTCAGCCCGGTGCAAACAGTCATCATGGTTTCCTGCAACAAAAACTTTATATTTGTAATCTAATCTTCCAAACCAAACTAAGAAATCGGCAATTTCTTTGGTTTTTCCCGAAAATGCAGCATCACCGGAGTGGATAATAACATCGGCGGCGGGCAGGTTAAGCAGCCGCCAATGTTGGTTGTGAGTATCTGAAATATGTAATATCCGCATGGTCGTTAAATATTATTCTTTTCTATTAATATTTCGAGCATCTTATTGCGTGTTCCTCTATTTTTAAGTACTTCAGGGTTTTCGATATAATATTTGAATCTGTCTCGTTTGTTGCACTCGATGTCGATGCCAAACATATCTCTGATAGCGTCTCTATGGTCGTGGAAAGTACGCTTTGGCATTTCTGAACCTCTATCATTTAGATTAGAGTTTTGCCATTTTTGGTTGATGTCTTTAAAAGTAAGACTGCCATTTCTATTTACAACATCTACTAACCATTCGTAGCGATTAAAAAGTTGTGCCGTTGTCGTTTTTGAACTTATTTTCATATATGTTTATTTTTTTAAAAAATTATATCCATATATACCTATACGAATCCGAAATGACATCAAAACCAATTTTTCGCTTCTCTAAAATATAATTTCTTTTATATCAATTCATTACGTTTTTTCATTTTAACAATTTTTAACATTTGTTAAGCTAAAATTAACACTTTTTCGGCATTTTTCGAAACTTTTCATTCTACTAAGGGTGCTTTTTGAAAAGAAGGGTTTTTGGCATTATTATTTAGAATGCATTATTCATAAAGAAATGAAAATATCTTATAACCACAAAGGAACACAAAGGTTTCACAAAGGACACAATTATTCTTTTTTTGACCACCCTATTTTTGCGTTCTTTGCGTTCTCAACTTTGCGCCTTTGCGTTAAAAAAATAAATAATATGAAAAATGAAATTTGCACTGCCAGCAAAATCTCTAAAAAGACTTCCCTTTATTAACCGTTGGCTTTAGTTAAAAAAACTATCATTCTGATACACAACCCGCAACTGCGACCACAAATTATTGATTTTTAAAATATCAGGAATACTCCAACAAGTGTGGTGGCACAATTCATGAATTGCATAACAGATATAATGGTCGTCAGATATTTTATCAAGCCATTCAATGTTCCAACTCAACTCTTTGTTAAAATGTATGTTATTGTTGATATTGTCTTCAATTATGTAATGTTTTGGGTTGAAATTCAGTATATGTTCGGGCAAATTTGCCATCAATATTTGTTCTATTCCATCATCGGGTTCACACATTTCACCATCTTCGTCGGAAACGAGAATAGAAGGCTTAATATTTGCTTCAATCTCAAAATCGTGAAGAAAGGAGTCTTTATCATTTATGCTTTTTTGAAGTGCCTTTACAACGGGGGTTGCCTCTTCTATCAGTTTTTCAAAACAGGAAATAAATTTTTGATTTAGTGCAAGAAGTTTGTCAATATTTTCGGGTGTCCATTCAAAATTTTTGTTCATTTTATATCGTCGAATATCCAAATATTCTTCAAGTTGTTCGTCTGCTTCTGTCTTTTTTTCTGCATGTTTCCACCGAGTAATAATATCGTTTTCCAATTCCTCCATAGTGCGTTCCTTCAGTTTTCCATTTTCGCTTGTATAAGCAGGATTTCCATAATGAAAATTTGTATAATCCAAAAATTCTTTCTTTAAATTTTTTCGTAACTCGTCGCTTACGGGAAGCCGCGGCGGAAACAAATATACGCCGTCGGGATGTCTGTGAATATCATTGAGAGGTAGTGTAGTGTAACCATCATCGAAGTGGTCCATTACAAATTTTACCTCCTCAACAGTAGTCGGAGGAGTAGCAAACACTATTTCGAGAGAAACCGTTTCTCCGCACGTTACCTCAACTAAATCGCCTTCCTTAAAACGTATTTTGCGACCATAAAACTTCTCCAAATCAACGTATTTTTCGCCTTCAATCTCTGACATTATGGTTTCATCCAAGGGCGAACCATCGGACAAGTAACTTCGTCTAATCCTTGCCGCATCGCCCTCCGAGTTGTCTATAACATACTCGTTTATCCAATAACCATAATCATATTCGCTATTAAATCGTTTTATTTCCTCTTTCATTGCCTGCTCTGCTTTTGCAAGGCTCGAAAAAATACCAATCTGTTTGCGGCTCACCTTAAATTCAGGATATTGAGGCTTTTCGTCGCAATATTCTATTTTTATTAACTTGAAAACTGTATTTTCTGTTGTCATATTGTCTTATAATCAATTACAATTAAATCCCATTTTTTATCTTTTTTTACGCTAAAAACGACTTTTTCTTCCTCTTTATCATATTCAAATTTTATATTATCGTATTCGCAGGACGTTAACGGATTTCCGTTGAAATTTAATACTCCCCATTTTCCCTCTTTTTTTACTTTCAAAAAACCATGGCTCGCTATTCTAAAGTCATCAATTTCATCATATTGGACAGGGATTGTTATTGTTCCTTCCAAATCAATAATTCCCCATTTATTGTCTTTTTTTACACTCCAAAACAAATCTTCCGAACTATAAATCTTTTGAATATCATCATATTCACAAGGTAATACTGTTTTTATTTTCGTATCAAAATGGTCGTTTTGGGTGGAAGAAGTCGTGAAAGTCAAAACTTGCATTCCCCATTTGCCGCCTTTATTTACTCGCAATACTATTCCTTTGTCATCACTGCATCTTTCATCTGACAAAATAATTTCGTCGTATTCGAGCGGCAACAATATTTTTCCGTGCAAATGCTCGACTATTCCCCATTTTTTATCCTTTGCAACCTGTAAAATGATTATTTCACTTGCGCTTAATTCATTCTCTTCAAATGGTTCGGGATAATTATTCGGAAGATAACAAAAATGAGCGTCATAACGCATATCATCTTTACAACAGCAATTTATATCATCATATTCGCATTGCAAAATCGTTTTTCCCGTAAAAATATCTACTATTCCCCATTTATCGTTTTTCCGACAAATTGTTCTTCCTTGATAGGGTATTGACGCTACCTCACATTCTAATTCAAAAATCGTTTTACCGGTTGCGTCAATAAATTTTCGGTACTTCGTTTCGTGGTCAACCACTACGGCATAGCCGTTTCCAAATTCGGTTATGTCAGTATAGACAGGAGGAACAATTTCATTTTTATTCTCGTCCTCAAAACCGTATTTGTTTTTACTTATTCGAACCAATGGCTCTATTTTTTCATTATTATTTCCCATTTTCCGTCTTTTTTTACGTTATAAAACCAATTATCATCATCTTCGTCATATTGAAAAACTATTTTGTCATACTCACAGTTTACAATCAAATTCCATTTTTCTATATCAAGCAATCCCAATTTTCCGTCTTTTTGAACTTCCAAAATCAATTCGTTGCCCGTTCTATAGATACTATAATATTCGCAGGGTATTACTTCTTTCCCGCCAACTGTAACTATGCCTTTTTGGCAGCCTTTTTCAATTATAAAAAATAAATTGTCCCGCTTACTAATATCATCATTGTTTCTGAAAGCGCATATACTGTAATATTTGCACGACAGAATTAATTTCCCATTCAAATCGAATGCTCCAGATTTATAATCTTTTCTAACTTCTAAATAAAAAGTTTCAGTTGATATACTTTTAGTGTCTTTCCAATCTATATTACACATCACTATTCTATGATATTGACATTCTAAGATTATTTTACCTTTATGGTCTAATAAGCCCCATTTTTCGTTCTTTTGGACTTTAAAAAATAATTCTTGGTCTGTATCCTGCATAATATACTCTGTTTCAATGTCGTTTTCTTCATCGTCTAATGCACCGTAAGTTGCTTTCATTGTTCCGATGCAAATTGAACGGAGATCTTCATCAAACCACTCTATTTCATCATATTCGTTGCAAGGTACGATAACTTTTTTGGTGATAATGTCTATCACTCCCCATTTTCCATTTTTCCTGAAAATAGTTTTTCCTTGTCTGGGCGGAAAGGCGAAATCACATTCCAACGCAAAAATCACTTTACCGGTAGCGTCTATGAATTTTCTGTATTGCCGCTCGTGGTCAACTACTACGGCATAGCCATTTTTAAACTCGCTTGCGTAAGAATAAATGCAAGGAGTAACTTCATTACCTTGAGCGTCTGCAAATCCGTATTTGCGCTCAACTTTTGGAAATATTTCTGTTATTTCTTTTGTCATTTTTTCTTTTTTATATTTTTTGTTTGTTTTACTTTTTGTGAGGATGGCGCACAATTCGTTTCGTCAATTTTCCGTTTTTGCTTTTGTAAACGGGATTGTCGAGGTATACTGTAAAGTATTAAACCAGAATCATATTTTACATAAGGTCCTTTACTCTCTAAACTCATCTTAATCAAAATTTCATCTATTCTCTTTTCTTCATCATCATCTTCTTCATCATCCGTTACAATATCTTCAAATTCTTCATATACTATTTCGGAATCACCCGATTTTATTACCTTTTCAATTTTTTTGGTTATCATTTTGTTCATTTTTCATTAATAATTTGGGCGCAATGATAATGGGTGGGTATGCGAAAGTGCCGCACTGAATTTTATTTTTTGAAAAATAATTTTTTCCAATATCATTAATTTTTTCTTTTCATAAAGATTACCGTTATAGCTTCTTTTGATAAACTTATTCTATTCGCCTTTTTTTATCTCTCTCATAACTCATCAAACTTTTAAGAGTCACATAATTCTTTTCTTTATTATTATTTATCAAAAAATGTGTTGTCTTCAACCTGCCTCTACTATGCTTTTTAATCTATTCATTTTCCATTCTGTATAATGTATAAAATACTATTAGCCTATCTAAATTAGTAGTTCTATTCATATGAACTTGAGTAACTTTACTACTCAACCAATCCATATACTCTTTTTTAATCTCCAAAAAATCGTCAGGTTGTTTTCCTCCTATAATATTACCATTCTCATCTATTTCAATTTCCCACGATTTATCTTTTGCTCTTAGATGAACATGAGGAATCTTTTTAACTTCATTAGATAACACATACACATCATACTTTTCTGCACTCATCAATCCTTTATCTAACAAATTCAATTTTATACTTTCATCACCAGCCTTTTGCACATCATCTATTGATAAAAACTTTTGTGTTCTTGTTAATTCTTTATTCATATCTTACTTATTTAAAAATCTTCTGTTTACTTGTCTAATTCTTGATCTGGGAAATACTTCCATAACTAACCTATACCCTAAATAATCCTTATTTGTTGAAAAATATTGACTTTCTCTTCCATCAGCCATAATCGGCACTTTTAATAACCACTCTTTAACTTTTTTAGCCAACTCATCAACAGGGCAGGGTTTTTTACCTTTAAAATTTTGCCTATAAATGTCTCCATCTTCTGATATAGAAACGTCCCATCCATATAAATTAGAATCTATCAAATGTGTTGGCTCCTAAAAATATATTTCGACATTTAAACTCTTGTGGCGTTTCTGACATAATTAATTTTCTCATTCCATCAGATTTAATATAATCTCCAAAAAAATAAGGTTGTTTTAATGTAAATTTATCATTATAAACCCAAACAGGTGCTGCTACTCCTATTTCATTAGATAGATACTCTACTACTCCTGCAAACATTGCATTATACTCCACACAACCAAAATCATGTTCAATGACATTTTTAATATATCCAGTCAATCTCATTTCATCAACAAATACTATAAGCCAATTCCAAAAATGTATCTTTTTTTCTATATTTATGTAGACGGGAGGAACAATTTCATTTTTATTCTCGTCCTCAAAACCGTATTTGTTGATATTTTTAGTTTTTTCTATTTTTTGTGAGGATGGCTCAATTCGTTTTGTCAATTTTCCGTTTTTGCTTTTGTAAACGGGATTGTCGGGGTGTACTGTAAAGTATGCGGGACAGTCATCAAACGCGCCAATTTTAATTATAGTAACCGATGCGGGAATAAAAACTGAAACTAAAGCAGTGCAACCCCAAAAAGCCGAACGTCCTATATATTTAACCGATTCAGGAATATCAATGGAAATTAAACTCGTGCAACTTGGAAATATTCCATCAGGGATTTCAGTTACAGAACTAGAAAAATGGATAGAAACCAGTCCAGTGCAACGCGAAAAAACTTTTATTCCATAATATGCTTGAGGAATAGTAACAGACTTTAAGCCAGTGCAATAATAGAACGCAGCATCCATAATTTCTCGTACAGAATCAGGAATAATAATTGAAGTTAATCCAGAGCATTTCCAAAAAGCCCCACCTCTAATATAATTTACCGAATCGGGAACGACATAATCGCCCTCTTTACCTTGAGGACAACGTATCAATATGGTCATATCTTTGCTAAACAATATACCATTTTCGCTTGCATATTCAGGATTTTCGGGATGTACTGTAATGGATTTCAGGCTTATAAAATCATCAAAGGCACCATAGAAAAAAAACAAAGACTTACCCAAATCCACTTCTTGCAAGGTTTTAGCCATGTTTTCGCGAATATAGCAAAAATCGTCATCAGTAAGTTCACCGATAATGGATAATTTCCAGATGTATGCAGCATCATCAACGCCCGCTTCCTTCAATGCTTGCTCAAATCGTACTTCCGACGACAGGCTTACTTTTATATCAATGTTTGGTATCATAATTAGTGAATGAGTAAATGAGTGAATGAGTAAATGAGTAAATGTGAGTCTTCAAATACAATTTCGGTATCACCAGATTTTATTACCTTTTCAAGTTTTTTGGTTATCATTTTGTTCATTTTTTATTAATAATTTGGACGCAAAGATAAAGGGGATGTATGCGAAAGTGCCGCACAGAATTTGAAATTTTTACAATAAATGATTATTGTCGCAATAAATTTATTATTTCTTGTTGCCGCTTTAGTGCGTTTTCGTCTGTACAATATGCTATTTGAGTATATTCAAGTGCTGCATTGCCATGTTCGTTTTTGAAATTTTTACTCCATTTTATTTTTTTCATCCATTAATTCTTTAGCCTACATTATTCATAAAGCAAATATTTTATATAGTTTAAGGGTGTCTGTATGGGCAACCCTTGCGGTTGCCTACACTAAAAAGGGGGAGGGCAAGCCTCGCCCCTACAATATTATGCGGGATGATAACTGTGCGACCGCAAGGGTCGCAGGTACAACGATACATAGATATAAATGTCATGTAGCAGGACTACGAATGGTTTTTATGAATAATATAGGTTAGTAAATTTTTTGTGCATTTCTATCATCTCTTCCGTCGAATACATTTTAACACCATTCAATACATCATTCAATACATCAAAGTATTCACTATACACTTCTAATTTCTGATGAAAAAAGCGTTTTTTTTGTTTGGTTTTGAAAAAAGCATTATCTTTGTCGCGAATTGTAAATGATATTTTTTATGGCAACCATAACATTAAAGTATAATTCACGTAATTCAAGAGCAAAAAATCTGCTGAATTATGTAGTATCTACCGGTTTGTTGACACCGAAAATTGAAAAAAATTCTAGTTTGGCAGAAGCATTTGAAGATCTCGAACAAGGTCGTATATATCACTCTGTTAGAAAGTCGAAGATATGACTGTAGAAGAGTTTTTTGCCGCATTAGACGCGACTGAAGAAGCCAAATACCATACCTAACTTTACCTTTTTTCTTATTTACTAAACAACTTTATATAACTTTTTAAGACAATAACGTTACCACTGTAATAGATTTCGGGATATAAAATTCACACACACATTGACACATTCGTGAAATAGACGTTTCTGTTGTTATTGTATCATCACATATTAATATGTTACAATCATTAATAAATTCAGATAGATCTAACTGCGCATCTTCTTGCTTAAAACACTTACCTATATATTTTCTGTACTCATTTGGTAACTTTTTAAAGGAAAAAGTCGCTCCTAAATCAGTCTGCTGTCTATCTAAACAACTTTTTAATTCCTCTACTTTTTCTTCATATTTTTTATTTTTTCCTCCACAGTCCTTTGCAATTTGATTATAGTTAATATATTCCCACATTTCATTAATGTCTATTTTTACAAAATATTCTGAAATTGAAGGATTTTTAAACAAAATTAATCTTTCCAAAACATCCGATAAAATGTTATTTAATTCACTTTTTGATGGAATTTTTATTAAAGTATCGTATGATTTTTTTAATAAATCAGTTCGTTTTGCTATTTGAATTGCCCTTCTAAAAAATCTAAAAATATCTCTTTTTGGATCTTTAAATCTCCAATCTTTAACATTTTTCATAGCATAAATTAACGGATTTGCATCAGGATCATGTCCCTCTTCTTCATAAACATTTCTTTTCAAAATTGATATTATTGGTATAATTCTTTCTCCAATAGTCAACTCATGTATTAAAGGCTTTGCTATATTATTATAAATACCTGTCGTTACTCCTCTATTGTGAGAATGGGCATATTCTATAATTTTTTCTTGTTCTGATGATATTTCTTTTACTATTTTTTCTAAAATTTTCATACTATTAAAATTATAAGCTTATGTATTAATAAGCTTCACATCTTAATTTTCTATAGATAATCTAAATCTTAAGTGATTTCTATTTGTCTTAAATATTTGACTTTTCCCATTCCACATAACAGGTTCTGATTTCAGCCATAATTTAATCATATTAGCCAACTCATCAACAGGGCAGGTTTTTTTACCTTTGAAATTTTGTCTATAAATGTCTCCGTCTTCTGATACAGAAACGTCCCATCCATATAAATGAGAATATATTCTAAATTCCGACTCTATATCGTCTTCTTTTTCTGTAACAAACAAACAATATTTATCAGGATCAAAAACTTTATCTCCTTTATGATTAAGTTTGGTCAACAAACCTGTTTTATTGAGTACTTTAAAGGGTTTTAAATTCTTCATATAATATACAATAATAATTTTGGCGCAAAGATAAAGGGGATGTATGCGGAAGCGCCGCACAGAGTTAGAAAATTTTACAATAAATGATTATTGTCGCAATAAATTTATTATTTCTTGTTGCCGCTTTAGTGCATTTTCGTCTGTACAATATGCTATTTGAGTATATTCAAGTGCTGTATTGCCATGTTCGTTTTTGAAATTGGGGTTTGCTCCTTTTTTTAAATACATTTTTACATTGTTAATATTCAGGCATTTACAGGCGAGTATGAGTTGTTCGTTTTTATGTTTATATTTTGTTAGAAGTTCGACTATCAGTTTCCGATTTTTTTGTTTCTGACTTTTTTGACCGCGAATTTTTGCAGTTGCATTATTTAATAATGTTTTTCCGTCATTGTCTTTTTCGTATAAATTGGGGCAATACTTATTGAATAAAGTTTTAAATATTTTGGCATTCCCCTGATTTATGGCTATTCTAAATGCTGCCTGTATTGCGTTTGGGGTATTTTCCAATAATTTTAATAGTACGTCAATATCATTTAAATAAATTACAATATCTAATAATGTTTTTCCGTCTTTGTCTTTTTCGAATAAATCGGGGCAATACTTATCAAGTAAAGTTTTTAATATTTCGGCATTCCCTTGAGTAATAGATGTTTTAAATGCTGCCTGTACTGCGTTCGGGGTATTTTCCAATATTTTTAATAGTACGTCAATATCATTTAAATAAATTGACGCATATAATCCCGTTCCGACTGTATAAATACCTCTTTCGAGCAACAATTCCATAACGGCTGTATGTCGCTTTTTGATTGCAAATTTCATTGCCGTTTTACCCCAAAAATTTACCTCTTCTGCGTTTAAACCTTTATCTAATACCGACCTGACTTTTTCTATTCCTCCCGCAAATGCGGCATCTAATAATTCTAAATTTTTTAATTCATTATTCATTCTTTTATCTTTTTTTAAATATATTCATATTTCAAACAGAAAAGGTTTGTTTGTCAATTCATGTTTTTCAGTTAATAATGAGGCGTTTACAAAAGTTGTAGTTTTTGATTTTTGGATACCATAAGCGCCATGTACGTGTCCAAAAAGATGATAGCGTGGTTGAACTTTTTGAACAGCCTGCAATAAATGTATACAGCCGTAAGAATTGTCGGTTTTGTCTAAAATGCCGAAGGGCGGACGGTGCGTTATCAAAACATCGGTATCAGTAGGTATTTGGGACATAAAATGTGGACAAAGTCCGTTTACATCGTCCATTGTGAAATAGGGAATGCCCCAAAATTTAATGCCTTCAATTGTTATACAATTGTTGCAAAGGTAATACAAATTTGGGGGTAGATACTCTTTTATAGATTTCGCCTCGTGTAAACAGTCGTCATGGTTGCCTGCAACAAAAATTTTATGCTTAT
>WRMI01000063.1 GCA_009777175.1 Marinilabiliaceae bacterium | reverse complement strand
AAAATATTTTCGGGGTTAATGATGCTAATCATTTTGCCAACTGCGAAAACTGTTATCGCTTTTTCTCCGAATGTTGAAATTCCGGCTCTATCAGTGGTGAATTCGCTTTCTTCTGCCCATTCGCTAATTCTTTCTTCGCTGCAATTTGCCCTAACACTCCACAAATATAGAGTATTGGAAACCAAATCTGTTAATAAATATGTAGTTTCATCAATATCTTCAATAATATTCCAAATATCAGATGTTGCATCTCGATATTGCAATTCATAATTAATATTTTGGTCGTTTCCTTGTTCCCAAATTAAAAGTGCGCTTTGGTCAGTCACGTCTTCAACATTCAGATTAATAGGACATTCGCATGGTGGAATATCTGTAGTAAATTCGCTTTCTTCAGACCATTCGCTAATTCTTTCTTCGCTACAATTTGCTCTAACATTCCACAAATATAGAGTATTGGAAACCAAATCTGTTAATAAATATGTAGTTTCATCAATATCTTCAATAATATTCCAAATATCAGATGTTGCATCTCGATATTGCAATTCATAATTAGTATTTTGGTCGTTTCCTTGTTCCCAAATTAGAAGTGCGCTTTGGTCAGTCACGTCTTCAACATTCAGATTAATAGGAGATTCGCAAGGAGGAATTGGAATATTCAGTGTTGTAAAAGTTTCAATTTCAGACCATATACTTGTTTGGCTTTCAGAACAAATAGATAAAATCCGAACTTGATAATCTGTATTTGGCACTAAATATTCCAAAATGAAGTCGTTAGCACTGATAACAATTTCAGAAATCCATTCTTCACCTACAATTCTGTATTGCAATTCGTAATCGTCAGTTTCGCCAGTCCATATAACATCCGCAGATTCGTAGGTAATATTATCAATTACGATATTTGTGGGCGGCAAACAAATAATGCTACCGTTATCGCCCAATGTACCGTCAATGTTGATACGTTGCATATAAATTTTCTTTTTACCATCTGGGTCGCCAGCAACTACTCGTTCATCATTCCAAGCAGTTAACCAAAAATTGCCCGTTACTAACGGAGTTGAAAGCAAACTGCCTTTAAAACCAACAGGATTGGAAAATTCAATAATCTCATCTTCCCAAACATATTCTCCGTTACTATTTATGAGAGTTATATTGTTAATATCCCAGCCATAAAAATGTTCGGGATGCCAAGTATTTGAAGAAAAAAAGATTGCTACGTTGTTGTTGGCATCTCCTTGAATAGTGTGAAATGCAATACTATGATTATACAATAGAGGTGAAACATCTATTCCGTTGGAATTCCACATTAATTGACCCGTTGAAACTTTCACTTTTTGTGCCTTCATCTGTTGCCATGTTTGATTGTCATTAGTTTCTCGAAATGCAACATATAAAAAATCTTCATCTTTATCATAATACATTTCGGGGAAAAAACTTCTTAAAGAACTATATCCCATTTTTTCACCACCAATTCCTGATGGAAACCCGTGTGTGCCGTCTGATTTAACATGCGCAACATAAGTAGATTCTGTCCAAGTATTATTTCTATCGTCGAACCAACCAACAAATGCACCTCCCATTTGGTCAGGTATCACTCTGATAATGACCCATAAAGGAGTATATCCAAAACTACCGTTGTAAATTGCAAGGTCTTGAGACCAAACATTAGCAAAATTTTCGTCAATTTTTCTCGCTTTAATATTTCTATTGAAAATTGTGCCGCTCGAAAAGACTAAGACAACTTCATTGTTCCCTGCATTAACAAGGTAAGGATATTCATTAGGAATGGCGGGGTCGTAAATTCTTGTATCAGCGGCATTCCAAAGTAATTCACCGGCTTTAGAAATTTTTTGCATCTGAATATAAACATTACTCTCTTCTACCATCCAAGCACAAACGTAGTTTCCGTCATCTAATTGAACAATATTCATTACAGCAACAGTCCCAAACGATAAGCCTTCACAGAGGTCAAGCCCGTTTTCGCCCCACAACATCTCTCCCGTTGGAGATACTTTGTAAAGTGTGTAACTAATATTATAACCGCCGCCCGCATTTCTGCAGTCAACAACAACAACAATAGCGTTTCCGTCGTCATCAACAAACAGAAGTTGGTCTATCATTGTCCAAGATAGTGTTTGCTGGTTGCTAATTAACATACCTTGGTCGGAAAATAACATATTTCCGTCCACGTCAACAATTTGAAGGAAAGTTGCAGTATTTCCTCCTGTTGGACGATTAAAAACGATAAAAGAAGTACCGTCAGCCGATACTTTAATGTCGTGGTCATAAATTTCGGTTGCCAAAGGAGTAATCCGATTATTTTCTGTCGGGTTGTCGCTCCATTGTGCGTTTACAACCAAAATGACAGATAAAAAAAGTAGTGTACTAAAAATTTTTTTCATATTAAATATATTTTAATGGTTTGTATTAATCATTTATCATGGTTTTCCCAGCAAGGCAAACATATTTTTTTTGTATGCTTCAACACCGGGTTGGTCAAATGGGTTTACGCCGAGCATGTATCCACTGATTCCGCAGGCTTTTTCAAAAAAATAGATTAATTGTCCGAGATAAAATTCGTTCAATTCGGGAATGGAAATACGAATATTAGGAACCGCACCGTCAATATGGGCTATCTGAGTTCCTAACTCTGCCTTTTTGTTTACTTCATCGATGCGTTTTCCTGCTAAAAAATTTAATTGGTCAAGATTATCTTTATCAAAAGGAATTTCTACACTATATTTAGGTTTTTCAACAGATAAAACTGTTTCAAAAATAGTTCTCTCACCTTCTTGTATCCATTGTCCCATTGAGTGTAAATCGGTAGTAAAATCAACGGCAGCAGGGAATATTCCTTTAAAACTTTTTCCTTCACTTTCGCCGTAGAGTTGTTTCCACCATTCTGCAATAGAATGCAGTTTGGGATGATAATTTACTAATATCTCTATTTTTCTCTCTTCTTTGTAAAGAATATTTCTGATAGCCGCATATAAGGCAGCAGGATTGTCATCATAATTTTCTGATTTTAATCTATTTTCCATCCAAGTTGCGCCTTCAATCAGTTTTTCAATATCGATTCCCGCAATAACAATGGGCAACAACCCTACGGGCGTTAATACCGAAAAACGACCACCAACGTCATCAGGAATTATGTAGGTTTCGTAACCTTCACGGTTTGAAAGCGTTCTTAATGCGCCTTTTGAAGCGTCTGTTATGGCAATGATACGTTTTTTTGCTTCGTCACGAGAATAATTTTTTTCTAACAACTCTTTTAATAGTCTAAACGCAATTGCAGGCTCGGTGGTAGTTCCCGATTTGGAAATAACAACAACCGCGAATGATTTATCTTTCAAAAAATCAAGTAGCTCGAAAGTATAATCTTCACTAATATTCTGCCCTGCATAAAGAATAATAGGATTTTTACGGACAGTTTTAAGGTTGCAGAAAGTATCTGACAGAGCATCAATCACTGCTCGTGCACCAAGATAACTCCCTCCAATTCCAACTATAACAACATAGTCGGCAATTGAACTTAATTGCTGTGCGGTTTTATTAATTCTGCTCAAATCATCCTTCGAAGTAGATGAAGGCAAATCTAACCAACCTAAAAAATCATTTCCAGCTCCTGTCTTGCTTTGAAGGATATTCTGAAATGCAAAAACCTTTGTTTTTAATTCATTTATATCATTTTCAGATACAAAATTCAACGTCTTTGAAATATCAATTTTAATTTCTTGCATAATATATAAGTTATCAGTTTTCAGTTATCAGTTTTCAGTTTTGGTATTCCGTTAGGCGATGCTTTGAGCTTGTCGAAAAGAATGCATCGCTTGGTAGAAAAATAAGTATTTTCAATTCGTATTTCATAAGTTTTTAGTTATCAGTTATCAGTTTTGGCATTCCGTTAGGCGATGCTTTGAGCTTGTCGAAAAGAATGCATCGCTTGGTAGAAATTAATCAATCTCGACACATGCATTCGGTTAGGAATGCAGCCTATTCTTTTCTTTATTCTTACCTTTATTTTAAAAAAAACAATCATAGCAGAAAATTAGTTATCAAAAATAAAATATCTTGCAAAAATAGTGCTTTTTTTTTATTTCACAAAATTTATTTTTATCTAACCTATATTATTCAAAAAAACATTCGTAGTCCTGCTACATGCCATTTTTATCTAAATCTCGTTGTATGTGCGACTCTTGCGGTCGCACAGTTTCCATCCCGCATAATATTGTGGGGGCGAGACTTGCCCTCGCCCTTTTTAGTTTAGGCAACCGCAAGGGTTGCCCCTACAATGTTTATCTCCATATCATTCAAGGCAACCGCAAGGGTTGCCCATACAGACACCGTAAACGATGAAAAATATTTGTTTTTGAGTAATGTAGGCTAACCATATTTTTTTATTTTTTTTACGCAAAAATAGTGATTAGTGGTTAGTGATTAGTGGTTAGTGGTTAAAAAACTAACCTTTGTGTGCCTTTGTGTATTTCGGTAAACTCAATAACAATTTCGGTAAACTCAATAACAATTTCGGTAAACTCAATAACAATTTCAATAAATTCAATATTTCGGTAAACTCAATAACAATTTCAATACGTTCAATAACAAACCAAAATCCTTTGTGCGACTTCGTGGTAAAAAATTCCTTCGTGCGACTTCGTGGTAAAAAACTTAACGCAAAAGTAGTGGTTAGTCGGAATGGCTAAACAACCGATGTATTTCCTCCAAACTGCATCAAATATTCTTTAATAAACTCGTCTAAATTTCCGTCCATTACGCCTTGGACATCTGATGTTTGGTAGTTTGTGCGGTGGTCTTTTACACGGCGGTCGTCAAAGACATAACTTCTGATTTGTGATCCCCACTCAATTTTTTTCTTTCCTGCTTCGATTTTTGCTTGTGCGGCTCTACGTTTTTCCAGTTCAATTTCATATAGTTGCGACTTCAACAGGCGAAGTGCATTTTCTTTGTTTCCGAACTGTGATCTACTTTCAGTATTTTCGATGATAATTTCTCTTGTGCTGCCCGTATCAGCGTCTCGATGAGTATATCGCAACCTAACGCCTGTTTCTACTTTATTCACATTTTGACCTCCTGCACCTGACGACCGGAACGTGTCCCAAAACAAATCAGCATTATTTACCTCAATTTCGATTGAATCGTCAACAAGAGGTACTACAAAAACTGATGAAAAAGATGTCATTCTTTTGCCTTGTGCATTAAACGGTGATACTCTAACTAAACGGTGCACTCCATTTTCACATTTAAGGAAACCATACGCCATTTCGCCTTCAATTTGCATTGTAACAGTTTTAATTCCTGCTTCGTCACCTTGCTGATAGTTAGTATTTTCGCACTTGTACCCTTGCTTTTCGCACCATCTTTGATACATACGGTATAGCATTTCAGCCCAATCCTGCGCTTCGGTTCCACCTGCGCCTGATACTATTTTTATCACTGCGCCTAATTTATCTTCCTCATTTCGCAACATATTGCGAAGTTCTAAGTTTTCAATGGTTTGCAATGTTGTAAAATATTGTTGTTCAACATCGCTTTCAAGTGCTTCCCCTTCTTTGAAAAAATCGAAAAGTACCAACAAATCATCGGTATGATTTTTAACGTTTTGATACTCAATTATCCAACTCTTAATGTTCTTAATTTTACGGAGTTGTTGTTCGGCAGATTTAGAATCATTCCAAAAATCGGGAGCGAGAGTGATTTTTTCTTCTTTTTCGACTTCGACAATCTTATTGTCAATGTCAAAGATACCTCCTCAACGCATGTTCGCGTTCACTCAAGTCTTTAACTTGTTCGGGTGTAATCATATAAAAATTTATTAAATGTCATCTGCAAAATTAAACACTTTGTCTAATTTCATAAGTGTTAAAAGTGTCATGACTTCTTTGTTGACGTTTGACAATAAAAATATTCCGTTGTTCATATGAGCAGTTTTATAGGCTGAAATTAGAACGCCAATTCCCGTACTATCAATGAACCTAATGTTTTCCATATTTAGTGTAAAAATGACGTTCGGAACGGATAAATATTTTGTCAGTTCTTCTTTCACGATGTGGGCATTTAACGCAGTAAGTCGGTCAAGACCTTCCAAAATACCTTCTTGTTTGGTTTCTTTGTTGATAATCGACAACATAATTTATTAAATATTTAGTTCTTTTTTTGCTTCCTCACAAACTTGTTTAAAATTTTCAATTTTTGAAAATATTTGCTCCTCAATTTTAATGTTTTCTGTGGATGGTTCTTTATCAATTAGTCCTAATGATAAAAGTTCGAGTTCTTTTAAATCATTACCTAATTCTTCTAAACCCATTGAAAGTACCGAAGATTTAGCCTTATGTGCCAAAGCAGCAAGTTTTTTCCAATCTTTTTTTGAAAAATAATTTTTAAAACCGGTGTTGAATTCATCAATCTGGTCTAAAAAAATATTAATCAACTCATCAAGAATGGATTCATTATCGCCCGCAATGCCTTCTAAATAAGATAAATCTATTAATTTTTTACTTGTTGACATACTTTATTTTTTATTTATAGCAAAAGTTTATTTTTATAAAATAAATGCAAAAGTAATAGTTTTTTTTTATCTTTATCAAAAAAACACAAAAAAATTTTTTTATTTGTAAAAAAAATAATAATATTGCAAAAAATTTTTTATTTAAAATATGAAAAAAACAGCATTAAATTCAGTTCATAACTCTTTGGGAGCCAAGATGATAGAGTTTTCTGGTTTCCAAATGCCGATAGAATTTTCAGGCATAACAAACGAACATCTCGCAGTACGAAATTCTGTCGGCGTATTCGACGTCTCTCACATGGGAGAATTTTGGGTAAAAGGTCCAAAAGCATTGGATTTTCTACAAAAAATCAGTTCTAATGACGTTTCTGTTTTAACACCCGGAAAAGTCCAATATTCTTGTTTTCCAAACGGACAAGGTGGAATTGTTGATGACTTTTTGCTTTACAGATACGAGGATGAGAAATATCTGCTCGTTGTCAATGCCGCAAACATTGAAAAAGATTGGAATTGGTGCATCAAAAATAATAGCGAAGGTGCTATTTTAGAAAATGCAAGTGACAAAATTTCTCTTTTGGCAATTCAAGGTCCAAAAGCAATGGAAGTATTGCAAAAACTGACCTCTACTGACTTATCTAAAATCCCGTATTATAATTTCGTTACAGCACCTTTTGCGGGTGTTAAAGAAATAATCATTTCAAATACAGGATATACGGGAGCGGGAGGTTTTGAACTCTATATCTATAATAATGACGCAGTTACCGTTTGGAACGCAATTATGGAAGCAGGAAAAGATTTTGGTATTATTCCCATTGGACTTGGTGCACGAGATACGTTACGCTTGGAAATGGGTTTTTGTCTTTATGGTAACGATATTGACGATACAACATCACCAATTGAAGCAGGATTAGGATGGATAACGAAATTCACTGACTACAAAAATTTTATAGACAAACAATTGCTTTTAAAACAGAAAACAGAAGGTGTTTCAAGACGATTGAAAGGTTTCGTTTTAGAAGATAGAGGAATTCCGCGACATAATTACGAAATAACTGATAGAGAGGGAAATATCATTGGTATAGTTACATCGGGTACAATGTCCCCAATTTTAAAACAAGGTATTGGTATGGGTTATATCAACTCCGATTTTCTTACGAAAAAAGATGATAAAATTGCTGTCAGAGTTCGCAATAAAGATTTAAAAGCGATAATTACAAAAACTCCATTTATATAGTTTGCTTTGTTGGTTTATGTAGAAAACGAAGAATGCATAGAATCTCAATTCGGCATCGATTTTCCCAAATGAAATCCGGCTCAGCCAAAAGCCCTTTGCGTTCTCACGTTTACGTCTTTGCGTTAAAAATATCTTAAATATAAACAAAAAAAGCAAAAAAAATGTTTGTTATTTGATAATAAGTTGTACTTTTGCAAAATTTTAATCTTAATACGATGTATAGAACAGTTTTTACTCCTTCAGAAACGGATAGCATATTCCCTTTTTTAGTGCCTCGCGAATGGTATGGAAGGGATATTGAGTTTATTGCATTCCCGCTTGATTTATCCAAAACGATATTGCGTGAAACTATTAAAAAAAGTGAGCCTGCATTTAGGTCGATGCAGCCGCAATATTTATTTTCAACAAAAAATTTCAAGTTCAATCGCGATGACGCAAACAATTATGAATAAAACCGTAGCCCTTGATACAAATATTCTGATATACTGTCACAGTAATGATGAACCTGATAAACAAAAAATAGCGGTAAATTTATTTTCTTTGTATCCCGTTATTTCAACGCAAGTAATTTCGGAATATTTAAACGTAATAAAACGAAAATTGAAACTTCCCAAGGACTTGATAATGGACATTTGTTTGCAAAATATTGAATTGTGCATTTTACAGCCGATAAATATTTCTACACTGAAATTAGCAAGAGTATTAATTGACCGTTATGATTTTCAATTATTTGACAGTATTATTGTCGCTTCTGCACTTGAAGCTAATTGTCATATTCTTTATTCCGAAGATATGATGCATGGCTTATTGGTAGATAACCGACTAAGAATTATTAATCCATTTATTTAGCCTTCATAGTAGAGACATTACAAGAGTGTCAGCCGTTTCTTGGTGTATGGTGTGACGTTAAGGGTTGTGTTTCAGCGATTGGTTGGTTTTTTTTACTCCCTTTACGTTCTCAACTTTGCGTCATTGCGTTAATAAAAGATAACCATTTGTGTCATTCGTGGGTATAAAATAGTTTCAAATTTGTCAATTCGTAAAAAAAATTAAAATTAATTTTGTCAGGTTTAAAAAAAATATATTATTTTTGTAAAAAAATCCAATCAAAATGTTCGATAAAAAGAAAAAAAAATTACCAATCGGCGTGGAATTCTTTGCCTCAATGATAGAGGAAAATTATTACTATGTAGATAAGACCTTATTTATTAGGGATATTATAGACAAAGGTTCAAAGTTTACGCTTTGCACTCGTCCCCGTCGTTTTGGCAAAACGCTCAACCAAACTATGCTTAAATGTTTCTTTGAAGATACTGCTCCTTTGAGCGGCAAAGATACGCGAGCGCTATTCAACGGATTGAAAATAGAAACAGCCGGCGAGGAGTATATGGATCATCAAGGCAAATATCCTGTGATATTTTTGAATTTCAAAGAGGCGAAACTAAGCACGTTTGAAAAATCCTATAACAAATTGAAGTTCGAAATCATTGAGGAAATTAAACGACACCGATACGCACTTGAAAAAATATCTGACAAAGACGATATAGCATTGTTCGACAAGTTGGCATCCGGCGCTGGATCAGAAGAAGAATACTCGTTTTCAGTCAAATTTTTGTCAAAATGTTTGGAAACATATCATGGTAGAAAAACAATTATCTTAATCGACGAGTACGACGTACCCCTTGAAAATGCGTGGTCTCTGAAATTTTATCAAAAAATGGTCATTTTCATTCGTTCTTTATTGGGCAACACTCTGAAAGGTAACGAACATCTGCAGTTTGCAGCAGTGACAGGCTGTTTGCGGATTTCGAAAGAAAGTATATTCACTGGATTAAATAATCTTGATGTTATATCAATTCTTTCAGGACATTATGACGAGTATTTTGGCTTTACGCAAATGGAAGTTGACGCTATGCTAAAACATTATACATTTGAAGATAAGACACAATTGATAAGAGATTGGTACGACGGATATCTTTTTGGAAACAAAGAAGTATATAACCCTTGGAGCCTCATAAAATGTTTAAGCGAGTGGACTGCTATGCCTGAACGTGCACCACAACCATATTGGGCAAACACAAGTAGTAATGATATTGTCCGACAAATATTGGAAAATTCAAATTCAGACGTGAGGGCAGACCTTGAAACATTAATGTCAGGAGGAATAATTTCAAAAAAAATTCATGAAGATGTCACTTTTGATGAAATAGAAGAAGACATTGATAACCTTTGGAACTTTTTGTTCTTTACCGGCTATCTAAAAAAAGTAGGAGTAGAACGTCAAGATGCCGATAACAGATTAACATTGGATTTGGCTATCCCCAACAGAGAAGTGCGATACATATACTTTACCAAAATAGAAAGTTGGTTAAAAGAAAAAGTCAAAGTAAAAGATTTTAGTTTATTTTTCGATGCGCTGTTAAACGGTAACGCCGAAATTGTCAAAAATGAATTAAACAACACACTTGGAGACAGCATAAGTTATTTTGACGGCAAAGAAGATTTTTATCACGGTCTCATTGTAGGTATCCTTGGCAGACTGCAATATTACACCGTAAAATCCAATCGCGAAACAGGTCTCGGAAGATGTGATATAGCGCTAAAACAAACCACGCGTCGCAATAAAGCCGTAATTATAGAGTTAAAGTGGGCAAAAAAAGAGAAATACCTGCAAAAAGAGTGTGATGCGGCACTAAAACAAATTGAAGACAACAAATACGCAGACGAGTTAATATCAGAAAATTATACTGAAATAATTAAGTACGGTATTGCGTTCTGCGGTAAATATTGCGAAGTAAAGAAAGGGAAATAATGCCAACGCTGCTACTCTACCAACTTAATTCAGTTTTCAGTTTTCAGTTATTTTTTGTGTACCTTTCCTCTGAAAAAAAATTTTTTTCATTATACTCGCTTGGAATTTAAAAAATTTCATATACTTTTGTTGGTTTATGCAGAAAATGAAGAATGCATAGAATCGCCATTCGGCATCCATTTTCCCAAATGAAATCGGCTCATCCAAAAGCCCTTTGCGTTCACAACTTTGCGTCCTTGCGTTAATAAAAGATAACCATTTGTGTCATTCGTGGGTATAAAATCGTTTCAAATTTGTCAATTCGTAAAAAAAAATTAAAATTAATTTTGTAAGGTTTAAAAAAATATATTATTTTTGTAAAAAAATCCAATCAAAATGTTCGATAAAAAGAAAAAAAAATTACCAATCGGCGTAGAATTCTTTGCCTCAATGATAGAGGAAAACTATTACTATGTTGATAAAACATTGTTTATAAGGGATATTTTAGACAAAGGTTCGAAGTTTACACTTTGTACACGTCCTCGTCGTTTTGGTAAAACGCTCAACCAAACAATGCTCAAATGTTTCTTTGAAGATACTGCTCCTTTGAGCGGCAAAGATACGCGAGCGCTATTCAACGGATTGAAAATAGAAACAGCCGGCGAGGAGTATATGGAACATCAAGGCAAATATCCTGTGATATTTTTGGTTCTTAAAGATGCGAATAAGAGCACATTTGAGAGTTCTTATTTTGTCTTGAAAGAGATAATCACTGAAGAATTTAAGCGGCATCGGTACGTGTTAAAAAAATTAGAGGATAAGGACGATAAGGCACTGTTTGAAAGGTTATCTTCACGTGAGGCTTCCAAAGATGAATACTCGTCTTCTCTTAGATTTCTCTGCAAATGTTTGGAAACCTATCATGGCAGAAAAGCAATAATTTTGATTGACGAATACGACGTACCTCTTGAAAACGCGTGGCGGTGTGGTTTCTATAGTGAAATGGTCGGGTTTATCCGTGCATTAATGAGTAGCGCACTAAAAAGCAACGAACATCTGCAGCTCTCAGTAATGACAGGATGTTTGCGAATTTCAAAAGAAAGCATTTTCACAGGATTAAATAATCTTGACGTAATATCAATCCTTTCCGGACATTATGACGAGTATTTCGGTTTTACGCAAGTGGAAGTTGACGCCATGCTAAAACATTATACTTTTGAAGATAAAACACAATTGATAAGAGATTGGTACGACGGCTATCTTTTTGGAAACAAAGAAGTATATAATCCTTGGAGCCTCATAAAATGTTTAAGCGAGTGGACAGTAATGCCTGAACGTGCACCTCAACCATATTGGGCAAACACCAGTAGCAATGATATAGTCCGACAAATATTGGAAAAATCAAATGCTGATGTAAGGACTGACCTTGAAAAATTGATTTCTGACGGAATAATTTCAAAAAAAATCCATGAAGATGTTACTTACGATGAAATAGATAAAAGAATTGATAATTTTTGGAATTTTTTATTCTTTACAGGCTATCTTAAAAAAGTCGGGATAGAGCGTCAAGACAAAGATGGTAAATTAATATTAGATTTGGCTATCCCCAACAGAGAAGTCCTATACATATACGTAACCAAAATTCAAGACTGGTTCGACGAAAAAGTCGAAGTAAAAGATTTTAGTTTATTTTTCGATGCGCTGTTAAACGGTAACGACGAAATTGTCAAAAATGAATTGAACAACACACTTGGAGACAGCATAAGTTATTTTGACGGCAAAGAAGATTTTTATCACGGTCTCATCGTTGGTATTCTTGGCAGACTGCAATATTACACCGTAAAATCCAATCGCGAAACAGGTCTCGGACGATGTGATATAGCGCTAAAACAAACCACACGTCGCAATAAAGCCGTAATTATAGAGTTAAAGTGGGCAAAAAAAGAGAAATACCTGCAAAAAGAGTGTGATGCGGCACTCAAACAAATTGAAGACAACAAATACGCAGATGAGTTAATTTCAGAAAATTATACCGAAATAATTAAGTACGGTATTGCGTTCTGCGGTAAATATTGCGAAGTAAAGAAAGGGAAATAATGCCAACGCTTCTACTCTACCAACGTAATTCTTTTAGTTATTTCTGTAAATATTTGATATTCTGTTTCTGACGCATTTGCATTATGGAAAATTGAAATCTTGATTTGTCGCAATTTTTAACGTAAGAACCTTATTTTTACCTAGCCTACATTATTCATAAAGCAAATGTAGTATCGTTTAACGGTGTCTGTAGGGGCAACCCTTGCGGTTGCCCTGAATGATATTAGGATAGATATTGTAGGGGCAACCCTTGCGGTTGCCCTGAATGATATTAGAATAGATATTGTAGGGACAACCCTTGCGGTTGCCCTGAATGATATTAGAATAGATATTGTAGGGGCAACCCTTGCGGTTGCCCTGAATGATATTAGGATAGATATTGTAGGGGCAACCCTTGCGGTTGCCTAAAATAAAGAGGGCGAGGGCAAGCCTCGCCCCTACAATAATACTATACAAAATGGTATTCGTGCGACCGCAAGGGTCGCACACACGGTGATACCCTGATATCAGTGATATGCAGTGAGGCCTTGAATATATCTTATTGAATAATGAAAGTAAATATCATGACAAAAATAACTTCCTCACTCACAAAGCTCGATGTTGTCAAAAAATATTTCTTTTGCTTCTTGTTCTGTTTTTGCCTCTGAATAAATCCGTATTATTGGTTCAGTGTTTGATGTGCGAAAATGTATCCATTTATTTTCAAAATCAATCTTAATGCCGTCAATATCTGTTATTTGTTCTGATTTATATTTTTCTTTTATTTTATGAAAAATTGCCTCAATGTCAATTCCTTCGTTGAGCAAAATTTTGTTTTTGGAAATAAAATAAAGAGGATACTCTTTTTTCAGTTCTGAACAATTTTTATTTTTTTTAGCCAAAAATGAAAGGAAAAGCGCAATTCCAACAAGAGCGTCACGTCCGTAGTGGGATTGCGGATAAATAACTCCTCCGTTGCCCTCGCCTCCAATAATAGCACCAACCTCTTTCATTTTTTCAACAACATTGACTTCACCAACAGCCGAAGCAAAATATAAACCACCATATTTTTCAGTAATATCGCGTAATGCCCTCGTGGAACTCAAATTGGAAACTGTTGAACCTCCACCGTTTGGAAAATCTTGAGACAAAACATAATCTGCAATGGCAACTAATGTATATTCTTCACCGAACATTGTTCCATCTTCGTTAATAATTGCAAGCCTATCTACGTCAGGATCAACAACAAAACCGACATCGGCGTTCACTTTTTTAATAAGGTTTGAAATATCTTCGAGATGTTCGGGCAAAGGCTCGGGGTTGTGTGGAAACAAACCGTTTGGCTCGCAGTATAGTTCTACTATTTCATTAACTCCCAAAGTATTAAGAAGTTTTGGTATAATAATTCCGCCAACAGAATTTACACAATCTATAACTACTTTAAAATTTGCCCTTCTAATTGCTTCAACATCAACCAATTTCAACTTCAAAATGTTTTCAATATGTATGTTGTCGTAGTCGCATTTTTCAGTTACAGTGCCTAAATTATCAACATCGGCAAAATAAAAATTTTCATTTTCGGCTATTGCAAGGACTTCGGTACCGTCTGTTGCAGATAAAAATTCGCCTTTTGAATTCAACATTTTCAGTGCGTTCCACTGCTTTGGGTTATGGCTTGCTGTAAGAATAAGTCCTCCGTCGGCATTTTCGTAAGTAACAGCCAATTCAGTTGTTGGGGTAGAAGCAAGTCCCAGATTTATAACATCAATTCCAACTCCTTGCAGCGACCCAATAACAATGTTTTTTACCATTTCCCCCGAAATACGCGCATCACGACCCACTACAACCTTTAATTTTTTATCCTCATTATATATCTTTAGCCACGTTCCATAAGCAGAAACGAAACGAGCAATATCAATTGGGTTTAAACCATCACCTGATTTACCACCAATAGTGCCCCTAATACCCGAAATAGATTTTATTAAACTCATAAAAATACTCCTTATTTTATCAAAAAATTTTTTGCAAAAATAGATGAAATTTTAAATAAACAAAAATCAGAATTCTTTTATTCTCGGAATATAACTTGCATTATGTTTTGATATCTTTTTTCCAATATTAAACTGAAAATAAGAGACTAAGGGAGAGGTGGCAGGTGTTCTATTTTCTATTCCTTGCGTTAAAACTTTCTTTCCTTCAAAACAGTGTTTCTTCCCAAAAAAATTGAAAAATTTTTCTTTTTACCTGTTTTGTATCAAATTTAACACTAATTTTGCACTTTATTTTTTTCAAAATATATTCCACAAGAATAACAATGTTAAACGTTTATAAGAATATTTATCCTGATAGTTTCGAAACAAAATTGAAATTTGAAAAAATTCGGGAAATGATTGCAGATAATTGTTTATGCAATTTAGGAATCGAAAATGTAGAAAAAATGTGCTTTTCAGATGATTTCAGCGAGGTGCATTTATTATTGAAACAAACTGAAGAATTGCTTAGAATTGAAACAGAAGGTGAAGATATTCCAACCTCATATTTTTTTGACTTAAGGCAAGGAATAAATAAAATTGCCGTTGAAGGTCTTTATCTTGAAGAGCAGGAACTGTTCGATTTGCGCAGGTCGTTAGGAACTATAAAAGATTTATTAAAATTTATTAATTCAAAAGAGGCTAATGAATTTCCTCAGTTGCACAATTTGGCTATTAATGTTATGGTTTATCCGGCTGTAATAGAACGAATTGACATTATTTTAAATAAACAAGGAAAAATCAAAGATAATGCATCACCCGAATTAGCGGGTTTTCGTAAAGAAATTACTCAAAAACAGCAGTCAGTTTCAAAGCGGATGCAAACTATTTTAAAACAGGCAAAGCAAATAGGATTAGTTGAAACAGACGTTAGTGTTACAATAAGAGATGGCAGGGCGGTAATTCCGGTTTTAGCAACTAACAAAAGAAAGTTCCCCGGTATTGTCCACGACGAATCTGCCACAGGACGTACATCTTACATCGAACCAAGCGAAATTGTTGAACTTAATAATCAAATTAGAGAACTCATATATGCCGAAAGGCGTGAATTAATAAGGATTTTAAAAGAATTTTCAATTTTTTTGCGCCCATATTCAGCAGATTTATTATATGCCTACGATTTTCTGGGAATTATTGATTTTATACGCGCTAAGGCACGTTTTGCTTTGCAAATAGAAGCAATCGTTCCGCAAATGGAAAATGAACCGCACTTTAAATGGATTGAGGCAAGACATCCACTTTTATATATACAACTTAAAAATCAAGGGAAAAAAATTGTTCCTCTGAATATTGAAACGTCTCCCACCGAGCGTATTATTATCATTTCGGGACCAAACGCAGGCGGTAAGTCGGTCTGTTTGCAAACTGTGGGAATTATTCAATATATGCTTCAGTGCGGATTACCCGTTCCTGTTAAAGAAGGCTCACAATTGGGCTTATTCAAAAAAATATTTCTTGACATTGGAGACGAACAATCAATCGAAAATGACCTTAGTACTTACAGTTCTCATTTATTGAACATGAAAACGTTTGTAAAACAGTCAGATGAGCACTCGTTACTCTTAATTGATGAATTTGGAACAGGTACGGAACCCATGCTGGGCGGTGCAATAGCCGAATCAATACTACAACAACTTAATAAACAGGGAGTTTACGGAGTAATAACAACCCATTATACAAATCTTAAACATTTTGCTGCCGAAACATCAGGAATAGTAAATGGTGCAATGCTTTTCGATACACATAATATTTGTCCTCTCTTTAGTTTAAAAACAGGGCAACCCGGCAGTTCTTTCGCTTTTGAAATTGCACGAAAAATTGGACTACCCGAAACAATTCTCGAATCAGCACAAGAAAAACTCGGCGAAGATAGAATAAATTTTGATAAACATCTGCGCGAAATTATCAGAGACAAAAGATATTGGGAACAAAAACGAAATTCCGTCAAAGAACAAGAACGAAAATTAGATATTTTGACAAATAAATATGAAAATGAACTCGAAAATCTAATAAGCGATAGAAAAGAAATTTTAAAAAAAGCCCGCGAAGATGCCGCATTAATAATATCAGGCGCAAACAGGGAAATCGAAATTACTATTAAACAAATTCGTGAAACGGAAGCCGAAAAAGAAAAAACTAAATCAGCGCGACAAAAACTTGAAGAATACAAAGAAAAGATTTTTGTGGAAAATGACGACACTTTCCAATTAAAATATGCTAAAAAAATATCATCATTAAAAAATAAGAAAAAGAAAACTGAAAAGGTACAACAAAAACTTTTTGATAGAATTGAAAAAGGCGACTTTGTGAAACTACACGGTTACTCTATTCCCGGTGAAGTTCTCGAAATAAGAGAAAACGATGCATTAGTTGCATTTGGGCAACTAATTACAAACACAAAACTTATACTTCTTGAAAAAATTAGTAAAAACGAATTTAAACGAGCGCACCGACAAGATTCCGAAAATACAAAAATATTATCTGAAATTTTACGCAAGAAAAAACTGAACTTCACACCAAATATTGATATCAGAGGAATGCGAGGCGACGAAGCACTAGAGAGAGTTACAATTCACATTGACGAAGCAATTATGTGCGGAGTGAACGAACTTAAAATTTTGCACGGAAAAGGAAACGGTATCCTTAGGCAACTGATACGACAACAACTCGCTACAATGCCTTTTGTTAAACATTTTGCAGACGAACAAATTCAATTTGGAGGATCTGGAATTACAGTTGTTACTATTGAATAAATAGTTCTCAAATAAAATCTAACCACAAAGTTACAAAGGATTTTAGTTTGTTATTGAACGTATTGAAATTGTTATTGAGTTTACCGAAATTGTTATTGAGTTTACCGAAATTGTTATTGAGTTTACCGAAATTGTTATTGAGTTTACCGAAATTGTTATTGAGTTTA
>WRMI01000062.1 GCA_009777175.1 Marinilabiliaceae bacterium | reverse complement strand
TCTCCCTTATCAATTTGCTTAACGTATGCTTTACCTGCATTAAAAATTATTCTGTTATAAAAATCAGAATTCCAAAAAACTTGCATTTCTATTATAAACTGTCGCTTATTATTGTCTTTACATCTAACATCCACAATAGAATATTTTTTTGTTGGAGTTTCGGGCATTAGTTCCGAAGGTAAGTATTCTACCGATACAATTAATCTGTCGGGTGGCAATGGCATAACTGCATTGAGAAAGTCTATTAGCAAATCTGGATGTTCGCCAAATATTCGTCTGAAAGTTAAATCTACTTTGGGGTCTAAATAACGAACATTCGATAAATCAATGTTTTTTGTAGACTTATTATTAGTACTTTTCATTTTTTTTATTTTTGATTTCATTGTTCTATCTATTTTTTATTCGCATTGATTTAAACCGTTAATTGTACACAAGTTTTTCAATTTACTATTCGCTTGAATTCTTAAAAATATTCAATTCTATTAGTTAAATTCGACCGCAAAATTATATTAAATTTTTGATAAATACAAATGTAAACCCCAAAAAATTTTTTTTAACAGAAAATTTAATACCTTGGAAACAAAGAAAATTGTACGTTATTCAAAAAAATATATAAAAAACAAAGAAGTGTACCCAATTAAAATAAACCTTCGTGTAATTCGTGGCTAAAAAAACTTTGTGCAACTCCGTGGTAAAAAACTAACCACAAAGTCATAAACCCATTTTCGTAAAAATATTTTGTTAAAATTTTATTAAAAAATCAAAAATTTAAAAAAATATCAAAAATAATATACTATTTTTGCCGCAAATTTCGTTTCTTATTTTTTTAACAGGAACAAACATTTAAAAGTAGTTTAATAATTTATGGATTATAATTTTTCCACAAATGTAAAAGATGTAATTTCTTTGGGTAGAGAAGAGGCGTTTCGTCTTGGTAATCATTTTCTTGCGCCAGAACATTTATTTCTGGGGCTTATTAATCAGGAAAGTAAAATAACTGATTTACTATATAGTTTAGATGTTGATATAGATAAGGTTAGAGAGAAAATTGAATCAAAATTACAGATGTCCGATAGAAATGTTACAATAGAGCGTTTGTCGCTATTAACTTCTACTGAGCAGGTATTAAAATTAGTAAACTTGGAATCCCGCTCATTAAAAAGCGACAAAGTATCAACTCTGCATCTTTTATTAGCATTGTTGAGAGATAGTAATGGAACAATTTCAAACATTATGAAAGAATACAATATAAATTACGACAAAATCAAACAGGTCGTTACTCAGCAGCCAACCACTTCGATGTTGGGTGTAACTGAGGAAGATGATGGCGACAATCCTTTTGGATCTTCGGGTAGTAGCACCGATACACAAAAAGAAAAGACAGGAAAACCAACCAGCGATACTCCCGTATTAGATAACTTTGGTATGGATATCACAAAAGCGGCAGAAGAAGGTCGTTTGGATCCTATTGTGGGTCGGGCACGAGAAATTGAAAGACTTGCTCAAATTTTAAGTCGAAGAAAAAAGAACAATCCTATTCTAATAGGCGAGCCCGGCGTAGGAAAATCAGCAATTGCTGAAGGATTAGCGCTTCGAATCATCGAAAAAAAGGTTTCAAGAGTTTTGTATAATAAAAGAGTAATTGCACTCGATTTGGCATCAATAGTAGCAGGAACTAAATATCGAGGGCAATTTGAAGAACGTATGAAAGCAATTCTTAATGAACTGCAACGAAACCCAGGAATTATTTTGTTTATAGACGAAATACATACAATTGTTGGTGCGGGAGGCGCTTCTGGGTCGCTTGATGCTGCAAATATGCTTAAACCCGCACTCGCAAGAGGTGAAATACAATGCATTGGAGCAACTACCCTCGACGAATACAGGCAACAAATCGAAAAAGATGGCGCATTAGAACGCAGATTTCAAAAAATTATGGTCGAACCAACAACTGTTGACGAAACTATTGAAATTCTTACCAACATAAAAGAAAAATATGAAGACCACCACAACGTTGTTTATACCACAGAAGCCTTAGAAGCATGCGTCAAGTTGACCGAACGATACATAAGCGATAGGAATTTGCCCGATAAAGCAATAGATGCATTAGATGAATCAGGCTCAAGAGTACATATTTCAAATATTGTTGTCCCCGAAACTATTTTATCTTTGGAAACCAAAATTGAAGATG
This sequence comes from Marinilabiliaceae bacterium, assembly GCA_009777175.1. Classification (GTDB taxonomy): domain Bacteria; phylum Bacteroidota; class Bacteroidia; order Bacteroidales; family Marinilabiliaceae; genus WRMI01. The sequence continues at coordinate 16,087 of WRMI01000062.1, read as the reverse complement.
TTAAAGAAAACAAAATAAAAGCCGTAAAAGCGCAAAATTTTGAGTTAGCAGCAAGTTTTCGTGATAAAGAAAAGACGTTGATGGACGAAATTGATGCTATTAAAAAGAATTGGGAAAAAGAACAACAGCAGCACCGCGAAGAGGTTGATGCAGAAAAAGTTGCCGAAGTAGTTGCAATGATGACAGGAATTCCTGTACAGCGCGTTGCACAAGCAGAAGGAAACAGACTGCTGCAAATGGGAGACCAACTCAAAGGAAAAGTAATTGGTCAAGAAGAGGCAATCAAAAAAATTGTTAAATCAATCCAAAGAAACAGGGCGGGACTTAAAGACCCTGCACGACCCATTGGCTCATTTATTTTCCTCGGACCAACAGGAGTAGGAAAAACACATCTAGCTAAGGTACTTGCACAATATCTTTTTGATACCACCGATGCACTTATTCGTATTGATATGAGCGAATATATGGAAAAATTTAGTGTATCAAGACTTGTTGGTGCACCTCCCGGATACGTCGGATACGAAGAAGGTGGACAACTAACAGAAAAAGTTCGACGAAGACCCTATTCTGTTGTTCTTTTAGATGAAATCGAAAAAGCGCACCATGATGTTTTTAACATTTTATTGCAAGTTTTAGACGAAGGGCGTTTGACTGATAGCTTAGGTAGAAGGGTAGATTTCAAAAACACAATCATAATAATGACCTCTAATACAGGAAGTCGTGAATTAAAAGATTTTGGTCGCGGAATTGGTTTTGCGCCCGAATCTACTAAAAAAAGCGACAACGAACACGCTAAATCAATTATCGAAAAAGCAATGAAAAAAACTTTTTCACCCGAATTTTTAAACAGAGTTGACGAAACCATTATTTTTAGTAGATTAGACAAAGAAGACATCCATAAAATTATCGACATCGAATTGGCAGGTCTTTATCAAAGAGTTGAAATTTTAGGATATAAACTTAACATTTCGGATGCCGCAAAAGATTATATTGCAGAAAAAGGGTATGACGTACAGTACGGTGCACGACCACTGAAAAGAGCAATTCAAAATTATTTTGAAGATGAGATGGCAGAAGTCATTATTCAGGCATCACTGATGGAAGGAGATACTATTGAGGTAGATTATGATAAAGAAGAAGATAAAATCAAAACTAAAATCATTGCCAATAAAAAAGAGTTGGCAACTGAATTAATAAAGAAATAAAAATGAAAAAATTTCTCTTTTTTTTGTTGTTTTTTAATTTTGCCTTTTGTGCTATTTTTGCACAAAACGGTATTGTTACGGGAAAAGTTGTTGATAACTCTACGAAAGAAGAAGTGCCCGATGTTATCATAAAGGTTAGCGAGGCAACAAACGTTGAAACTATATCCCAATTTGATGGCACGTTTAGGTTAGAACTTCCTGCCGGAAAAGATTATACATTAATTTTTTCTAAAGAGGGATATGATAATTTTTTCATCAAAACAAACGCTGTTGAAAATGAAATTACAAACATCGGAACTGTTAGCCTTGAACTATTGTTGGATAATTTTCAGGATATTCCCACAATTTTATTTTTAGATAGTGAAGATGATTCCGATTTTGCATCTCAAAATATTATTTCATTGATGGCAGGAGGGCAAGATGTTTATCAGTCGAAATCGGCGCATAATTTTGGAGCCGTTCGTTTCAATGTGCGAGGGTTAGATAGTGAATATAATATTACTTATATTAACGGAGTAAATTTCAATGACCAAATTCGCGGACGCTTTAATTATTCGATGCTCGGCGGATTAAATGACGCAACGAGAAATAAAGATATTGATATTAATACTACACCCTCTTCCTACGGATTTGGTGATGTTGGCGGAATTACAAATATCGACACAAGAGCAGCAAGTTACGGACAAGGTGGCAGAATTACCGCATCAGCGACTAACAGAAATTATAAATTGCGCGGAATAGGTACGTACTCAACCGGATTGATGGAGAATGGAATCGCAGTTACAACGTCAGTTGGCTACAGATGGGCAGACGAAGGATATTTTGAAGGTACTTTTTATAATAGTTTTAGTTATTTGCTTGCTGTTGAAAAAGTTTTTGGTGAAAGAAAACATCATAGCCTTTCATTGACAACAATTGGTTCGCCAACACAAAGAGGGCAGCATGCAGCATCATATCAAGAAATTTATGATTTGCTTGGAACGCGTTATAATCCAAATTGGGGCTATCAAAACGGCGTAAAAAGAAATCAAAGAGTTGTAACCGCTTATGACCCAATGGCAGTTTTATCGCATAAATGGATAATTAGCCCAAATAGCCAATTGCAAACAGGATTTGGAGTAAGGTATAACCAATATGGAATTACGGCACTAAACTGGTACAATTCGGCAGATCCAAGACCTGATTATTATAAATATTTGCCAAGTTATTACATTCATTATAAATTTGATGATGAAGAAGATAAATTTATTCCAACTAATCTTAGGGAAGAATTGGTAGAAAAAAGTCAACAAGATTGGCGAAACGACCAAACAGTTAGCCAAATAGATTGGGACAAATTGTATAGGGAAAATTACAGTAGCAAAAATTTAGGAGAAAGCGCACGATATATTCTTGAAGAAAGGCATAGTAATTTGTTAGAATTTGCGTTTAACACAACCTTTCAATCTAATTTAAGCGATTGGCAAATCCTTGAGATTGGAATTGAAGCCAAAAAATCGAAAGGGATGTATTTTAAAACCATCAATGATTTATTGGGAGCAGAATATTGGCGAGATATTGACCATTTTGCCGAGCGCGATTTTGCAGGAGATAAAGATATTATTCAAAACGATTTAAAAAACCCCAACCGTGAAGTCAAAGTAGGCGATAAATTTGGTTATAATTACGATATAAATGTACATCATGCAAATTTTTGGATTCAGAACAGATATTTTTTTCCGAAAATTGAACTCTATTATGCTGCAAAATTTTCTTATACAGAATTCCATCGCGAAGGTCATTATGAAAATGGAAAATATACAGGTAACCAGTCTTTCGGCAAAGGCAAGTCGCATCATTTTTTCAATCAGGCAATAAAAGGGGGTTTTACCTTTAAAATAACGGGACAACATTTTATTGATGGAAATATACTGTATGAAACAAGAGCACCACTACCATGGAACGCCTATTTATCATCAAGAATTAAAGATGAGGCAGTCCCGGAACTTAGCAGTGAACGAGTGGCATCCGCTGATATTAGTTATTTGATTGCATTACCCGTTGTAAAAGGACGTATTACTGTTTTTCAGACAAATTTTTTCGACCAAAACGAAATTTACAACTTTTATTACGATAGCGAATACTTTCGAACGTTTGTAAATTATGTGATGACAGGAATTAATAAATATCATCGTGGTGTCGAAATGGGTTTTGAATTTTCTATTACAAGTAGATTGAAATTAGAAACCCTCGGAACCATTGCAGAATATTGCTATAGTAGTCGTCCGATAGGACATGCGACCTACGAAAATGGTAGCAACCCACCGATTACCGAAACCATTTATCTTGAGAATTTTTTTGTCGGAGGAACGCCACAAATAGCCGCAAGTGCAGGACTTAACTACGCATTTCCAAATTATTGGTATCTAAATGTGAACTATAACTATTTTGACAGAATTTATGTCGATTTGATGCCAATCAGACGTACCGTAGAAGCAAATCCCGCTGATGCCAAAGATAGAGACAAACAGAAAGAAAGGAACAAAGAAAGAACAGAACAAGAAAAATTTGACCCCGTCGGAACATTAGATGCCTCAATTGGAAAATCTCACCGTTTTAAAAACGGATATTTTTTAAATCTCAATTTCAGCGTGGATAATATTTTAGACCAAAGTTTACGTACAGGTGGATTTGAACAAGGACGCTTTGATTTTGACCGCTCGATATTAGAAAAATTTCCATCTAAATATTATTATGGTTACGGAAGAACTTTCTTCATTAATGTCGCATTTAGATTTTAAGAAAATTTTAATTTTTGTTTTATGACAACAAGTTTTATAGTTAAAGATTTTAATGAACGGTCGTTAGGTAAAGTTTGGTCAAAAGATGCAAAAGAGTTTGTAGGATCGGGTAACGAAGAAACTTTCTTTCCTGATTTTTTAAAGATGAAGATTTAACTTGGTGGCAATGGAAACAATAAAAAAACAATAAAAGTGATGTTTGTTGATTATAAAAAATGGAACTAGCATTAGATTTAAATAAACGTTATAGTTATGCCGACTATCTGACTTGGATAGACGACATAAGACGCGAATTGATTGACGGTTTTATCAACATGATGGCGGGTACAAGCATTCTACATGGAAAAATCAGCAAAAATATTACATGGTATTTAGAATCTGCTATCAGAAAGTTTAAAGGCAACTGTGAACTATTTTATGCACCAATTGACGTGCTTTTACCAAAGAACAACGAAACAGAAAACGATAAAATTTATAATGTTGTACAACCCGATATATTTGTTGTTTGCGGTGAGTGGAAAGGCGACAATAATGCTTATAGGGGCGTACCCGATATGGTTGTTGAGATTGTGTCGCCTTCATCAAGAAAAAAAGATACAATAAAAAAATTTCAACTATATCAGGAGGCGGGAGTGCGAGAATATTGGATAGTCGACCCCAAAGTGAATAGTATAACGACATATATTATGCTTGAAAACGGAGAGTATAATGATGGCGAAGTTTACCAAAAAAACGAAAAAATACCCGTACATATTTTTGACGGGCACTTAATAGAAACAAATGATATTTTTAATTTTTAAATAAATAGAAATTATGACTCAAAAAAACAAAACAATTGCAAGTAGAAAATATTTTGCATTCATTGGTCGGTTATTTAAAGAAAGCCAGCTAATTTGTCAAGCCCTATTGACGCTCTTAATCATTATCGGCGTAGCCAGCTGCTATGACAAAGAATTTGATTTACCTCCTTATGACGCTCCTATTTACGAAGGTAAAGCAAATATTTCAATAAAAGATTTCAAACAAAAGTTCGACTCTAATTTGAAAAGAGTTGATAGCACATTCGTTATCGGAGGTATTGTGGTTGCAAATGATAAATCAGGTAACATTTACAAACAAATTTTTATTCAGGATAGTACTGGCGGATTGTGCATTGCAATCGACAAAAACAACCTCTACAACGATTTTCGTGTTGGACAAAAAGTTTTTATCGAAACCGAAGGTCTTTATATGGGAAAATATGGCGGACTTCCTCAGCTGGGTTACACTTACATTCCAATTGATTCAGACGTGGAACGAATTGGGCAAGCGCCTTGGACGATTTTCAGAGATAAAATATTTACACATGGTTTCCCAGACACTTCATTAGTTAATCCGATAGTTATTACTTTCAGCGACTTACGTGATGAATTTTTAAGTTGTTTAGTTACATTTGAAAGCGTATCATTTGAAGACGCTGGTCATTTATACTCCTTTCCGTCTGAGGATGGAAGAATCCAGACTCTAAATCGTGACATTTTCCACTCTGAATCTGCAAACGAACCGAATAAGCCCACTGTTACTACACGAATGAGTAGTGCCGCCGACTTTGCTGCTCAAATAATTCCTCATGGCATTGGAAAAGTTACAGGAGTTTTGACAAGATTTAACAACACCCCCCAATTATTAGTCCGCGATTCTACAGATATTAATTTTGAACATAATCCAGATGGTTGGGGTACAAAAGGTAGTCCATGGACAGTTGAGTATGCGCTGAAAAATATGGACAAGAATAAACAAGGATGGGTTAAAGGAGTAATAGTTGGTACAACCGCACCAGGTATAAATGAAAATAATCCCGTAACAACCAATGCAGATATTTTATTTGATAACACAGCTTATCCATTTTCAAGGTTTAATATTGTCATTGCCGAAAATGCAAATATTAGAGATTGGCAAAAATGTATTGTAGTAAATCTTCCCGACCTATCTGATATGCAAACGGAACTAAATTTGCGAGAAAATCCCGACATTATTGGTTGTGAAGTAACAATATTGGGAGATTTAAAAATGACTTTGGGAGCAGCAGGGATAGAAGTTAGTAGAGGAACAAAAGAGGAATATATTTTTGATAATCCTAATTCACCTGTTATTTTAGAAGCACCATTCAGAACTACACTTAGCCCCTTCACTCAATATACCGTAACAGGAACGCAAACGTGGTATTATAGTTCTCTTTACCAATGTGCGTATATGTCAGGATACGTAAGTTCTAATAATAATGCAAATGAAGATTGGTTAATTTCGCCATCTATCAATTTAACAAATAATGAAAAGGCACATATCAATTTCCATCATGCCCACCGCTTTGGCAATCCAACTAATGATTTTACATTATGGATTTCATCTAATTATTCTTCTGGTAATCCAAATTCCGTAAATTGGACACAGATTAATATTATCAATTATTCGGCAGGTACAAGTTATGATTTTGTTGATGCAGGAAATTTGAACATTCCTGATGATTTTACGGGAAAAAACAATATTCGCATTGCATTTAAATATCTATCCACAAATACATCTGCAGGTACTTGGGAAATCAGAGATTTTATTCTAAAATCAGGTCCAGCAGATGGCGAAACCAATGAAAATTTTCCTGTACTGACAACATTGGCAGCAACAAATGTAACGAACAGCTCGGCTACTTTGGGCGGAAACATTTCTTTTGTAGGAAATCCCGAATATACAGAAAGAGGAGTATGTTATTCCACATCACAAAACCCGACAACATCTGATTTCAAAATTATTGTTCCTGGTAGCGGTGCTGGGGATTTTAGTGCATCTGCAAGCGGATTGTCCGATAATACTACCTATTACGTTAGGGCTTATGCAATAAATTCTGAAGGAACTGCTTATGGAAATCAAATTAGTTTTGCAACAGATGAGGGCAATGCTGAAGTTATTTTCCTTGAAACATTTGGAACTGGGAGCTATCTTTCATCTGAGCCAAGACCAAAAGTCAATGTTTTTACCGATTTTGATGAAACAGGTGTTGTTTTTCATGACCCCTTTGACAGAGCAGATATCAGATCTCTTGCAAGTGGAAATAATACAACTGCCCATGTGTGGTTTCCTACAGGCGAATCTAAATTAATAATTTCGAATATTGATGTTTCTGGATATTCAAATGTGAAACTCTCCTATTTTTTCAGTGCAGGTGCAAATACCTCTGATAAATTGATTGTCAAAGTTAATGATGTACCATTGACCGTCCCTGTTGTTTCAATTACCCAGAATAATTTTCAAACAATAAATATTGCCGAACCCATTACATCTGCAGGAGTAATCACAATAGAATTTCATGCAACGCCAGAAAATAATACGGTTGGTTTCAGACTTGATAACATTAAATTAACTGGCGAAGCTAAATGAGGTATTAGAGTTTAGAGTATAGAGTTTAGATATTAGAGTGTAGAGTGTAGATAATAGAGTGTAGATTTGAACTATAAAACTATGAAACTATAAAACTAACAACTTCTAAATACTTATTTACTCATTTACTCATTCACTCATTCACTGAAAACTGACAACTGAAAACTGATAACTGAAAACTATCATGTCGATTCAAGAGCAACAATTTGTAAAAGAAAAATATTACACCGAGGCTGTTCGTTATATGGACAATGCAAAGGGAAGTTTGCAACTTGCCAAAAAAGAAGGTAAATTTTATCAAGATGCAAAGTATGTAAAAACTGCCTGCGGAACTGCTTATAGTGGATTATTAGTGGCATTAGATGGATATCTTATGTTAAAAGGAATAAATTATCCAAAGAAAAAAGTCCGCAAATCAATTGAGTTTTACCAAGAAAATATATCTAAAATTGATAAAAAAATGTTGGATCATTTAATCGGTGCCTACAAAATTTTGCATTTATATGGTTATTACGATGGCATTTTAGTTGCCAGCGTAATAAAAGATGGTTTTGACTTAGCGAACAAAATTATTGAGAAAATAAAACCAAATGTAGAGTATAGAGTATAGAGTATAGAGTTTAGAGTGTAGAGTTTAGAGTGTAGAGTTTAGAGTATAGAGTATTGAGTATTGAGTATAGAGTATAGAGTATAGAGTATTGAGTATTGAGTATAGAGTATTGATATTAGAGTATTGATATTAGAGTATTTATATTAGAGTGTAGATATTAGATTCGGAATATACAGGTTAAAAATAAAAATTATAAAAATAAAAACAAATGAATTACGAATTGAAAATACTCATTCACTTATTTCTACTAAGGGAGCTTATAAAAAATAAGGGTTATTCCTTATTTACTCATTCACTCATTTGCTCATTCACTGAAAACTGATAACTGATAGTTCGATAAAACTCACTAACCAAACTGAAAACTAAAAACTAACATATATGGAAATAACTTTAGATTTAACAAGACAATACACATATTTTGATTATTTATCAGATTTGTTTAAAGACGTGAAGTGTGAATTAATAAATGGATTTGTAAACTTAATGGCAGGTCCTTCATGGAAACATTCACGCATCAGCACAAATATTGCAACATACCTAAATCAATATGCACTTTTCCACAAGTGTGGCTGTTTCGTATTGCATTCTCCTTTTGATGTAGTTCTTGGAGATGATAAAAAAAATGTTATTCAGCCCGATGTTTTTATAGTTTGTGATGAATCAAAAATAGAAAAGAATGTATGTTTTGGGTCGCCTGATTTGGTAGTTGAGGTTATTTCACCTTCGAATACCAAAAAAATTATGCGACATAAGTATCAATTATATGAAAAATATAAAATTTTAGAATATTGGGTAGTATATCCAAAAGATGAAGAAATTTTAGTTTTCCTTCATCAAGGAGAGGAATATGATGATGGAACAGTATATACAGTTGAGGACATAATTCAACCCAAATGTTTGCCCGGGTTAGATATTAAAGTTGCGGATTTGTTTAGAAATACTTGATGGAAAATGAGTAAATGAGTGTAGGGGCGCACCCTTGCGGTCGTCCACCTTGTAGTGAATGAGTAAATGAGGGCATCCCGTTTGGGATGCAATATTGGTAAAAAAATGACCTTTGTGCGACTTTGTGAAAAACCCTTTGTGTGCCTTCGTGGTAGAAAAAATTTAACCACAAAGGAACACAAAGAATTTTCGTGTAAATTAGTGTAATTAGTGGCTAAACTAAATAAAAAATAATAAAATGTTCAGACAATTAAAATTTTTCTTTTTAATATTCATTTTGTTGATTTCGTGTACAGAACGCATTGACATCAACACTCGAAACGCTGCTCCTCGACTGTCGGTTTTTGGCTATCTTACCAATCAACCCGGCGTACATACCATAAAAATAACGTACACCGCAGGATATTTTACCACCGAGGCTCCTATTGGAATAAGTAATGCAATTGTTTCAATTTTTGATGGAGATAATCATTATATTCTTGCCGAAAATCCCGATACAGCGGGAGTTTATTATACCGATTCACTATTTTTTGCAATTGAAGGAAAAACTTATACATTAGATATTTCATTAGATTTCAATAGAGACGGTACAAATGAACAATATAGGGCAACAGCCTTGATGCCTTTTGCAACAAGAGTAGATTCTGTTATATTAAGTCCCTCACAATTTCTTCCAGACCATCCAAACTTGCTGTTATATGGCATGGTTCCTCAAATACAAAAGAATTATCTTGCGCTTTATCTACAAAAAAATTCAGAAGAATCAACAATTTTCGACTATTTTTTGATTCTCACAGATTCCTATTTTGAAAGTGGAGATAGCGGAATTATCAATGGTTATGAATTTCCATGTTTTATCAGGGACGGCATCCAAAAAGGAGATACTATATCATTTACAGTAAAAAGTTTTTCAGAGGATTTTTCTACGTTTATTTCGCATGCCCGAAGCGAGGTAGGTGGCTCAAATCCGATTTTTGGCGGTCCGCCCGCAGATGTTAGAACAAATATTTTTGCTATTGACAACAATAACACTACACCAATAGTAGGCTATTTCGGTGCTTTTCCGCAAGACGGAAAATCTACTATTTCAGACCAAGATTTTTTAAGACATTAAAATGCAAAATGACATATATAAAACAATTGAAAATATGTCTACCGCTGCCTATAAGGAAAAAGGAAGTAGATTCCTTGCGTTTGCATTTCCCGTTTCGAATGAAGAGATAATTAAAGAACACCTTCAAAACCTAAAACAAAAATATTATGATGCAACTCATCGATGTTTTGCGTGGATGCTCGGTTTAGATGAAAATAATTACAGAATAAATGACGATGGCGAACCATCAGGAACTGCGGGGAAACCTATTCTGGGACAAATAAAATCACACGAAGTAACTAATATTCTGATTGTTGTAGTTCGATATTTTGGCGGAACTAAATTAGGAACAAGCGGACTAATACACGCATATAAAACCGCAGCCGCAGAAGCATTGACAAATGCAAAAATAATTGAAAAAACTGTAAATATTTTTTATGAAATTTCTTTTGATTACAAAGTTTTGAACGATGTAATGAGAATTATCAAAGAAGAAAATCCTAAAATAATTAACCAAAAACTTGATTTAAATTGCTACCTCAAGTTTTATATAAGAATGTCCAAAAGCGAAACAATTCTTAATAAACTAAAAAAAATTGAAACATTAGTTATTAAATGACACTATTTTTCATTAGTAAAAAAATTTTTTCAATTGAACAAGGAAATAAAAAAAATTTATACTTTTGTAAAAAATTTTAGATGGTATGTCAAACAAAGAAAATTCTACTATAACAGACTATATATCAGGCATTCAGGTGCGAGTTACACATGAAGAAATTGATGCTGTACAAACATTGTCAAGGCAATTAGTAGAAGATTATGGCTATCCAAAAGAACATATTCAGACGCACCCGCAGTATCGTGTAAAAGTACGACCATCTGATACAAAAAAAGAATATCCTGTAGATATTTCCGTTTTTTCGAGTCCTTTAAAAATGGATGAAACCCTAACTATTATCGGAGAGTGCAAAAAGAAAAACCGTAAAGATGGCAGAACACAACTTGAAAATTACCTAACTCTCTCGTCAGCCTATTTAGGAGTATGGTTTAACGGCGAAGAACGTTTTTTTATTCGTAAATTCATAAAACCAAACGGCAAAATTATTTTTGAAGAAATTCCCAATATACCAAAGTATGGTCAAAGAATTGAAGATATAGGGCGATTTACACGTTCTGATTTGAAACCGACTCACAACCTTAAAACAATTTTTAAATCATTACGTAATCATTTAGCGGCTAATACCATTGGCGCAACACGTGACGAAGTTTTGGCACAACAACTTATCAATATCATTTTTTGCAAAATATACGACGAAAAATATACTGCCCCCAATGAAATGGTGAGATTTCGTGCAGGAGTTGATGAAAGTCCCCAAGAAGTAGAAAACCGAATTTTAGAATTATTCAAAGAAGTTAAAACAAACCTACCCGATGTAATTGATTATGAGGACAAAATTACATTAGATACAAAATCTTTAATATTTATTGTTGGGGAGTTACAAAATTACTCTTTAATGGAAAGTGAGCGAGATGTAGTTGCTGATGCTTTTGAAACATTTATAGGACACGCATTGAAAGGCGGTTTAGGACAATTTTTTACGCCAAGAAATGTTGTCAAAATGATTGTTGAGATTTTACAACCCAATGAAAATGATAAAATTATTGACCCCGCTTGTGGTAGTGGCGGTTTTTTGATAGAGTCATTAAAATCTGTTTGGGAAAAAATTGAGACCAAATACACAAAATTAGGTTGGAATAAAGTTGATATTGTTAAAAAACAAATAGAAGTTGCTACAAAAAATTTTAGAGGAATAGACAAAGATTACTTTTTGAGCAAAGTTGCCAAAGCCTATATGAATTTAGTTGGGGACGGAACTACGGGTATTTTTTGCGAAGATAGTTTGGAAAATCCCAAAAATTGGAGTTCTGATACTAAAACAAAAATTGAATTGGAAAGTTTTGATGTTGTATTAACGAATCCACCATTTGGAAAATCCATTCCAGTTACAGGCACAAACAAATTGGAACAATACAATTTAGGATATAAGTGGAAACTGAATAAAAATTCACTTTTTGAAAAAGATAAATTAAAAACAAACGAAGCACCTGAAATATTATTTATAGAACGTTGTTTGCAATTACTAAAACCAACCGGCAGAATGGGAATCGTTTTGCCTGATGGTTTTTTCAATGAAAGTGAATCGTATATGCGTCAGTGGCTTTTAACACAAGTAAAAATTATCGCTATTATTGACGTTTGTAAAGAAACGTTTCAACCAAATACACAAACAAAAACAAGTTTGTTGTTTTTTGAAAAATTAAACACACAGCAAATTCCTGACTATGAAATTTTTATGGGTGTCGCTTACTTTTGTGGACATAATCGCAGAGGTTTCCAAATCGACAAAGATGATATTCCAACAATTTTATCACAATTTAAGATGTGGCAAAATGGACAGAAAATAGAGCAAACAAAAAATTATTTCGTAACATATTTAAGCCTTTTAAAAGAAACAAATTTTTGGATGCCAAAACATTTTTCCCCGTATTATACCCAAGCAATAGACAAAGTAAAATCAAAATATCAACTTGTAAAATTAGGAGAAATTGCAGATTTTAAGAAAGGAGATGAACCCGGTAGTGCAAATTATATTGATTTCATTGACCATTCCGAAACCGATATACCTTTTATTCGTACAGGAGACTTGGTTAATTTTTCGGTCAATCAATTACCCGACAATTTTGTTGATGAGGAGATTTATTTCAAACTCAATCAGGATTTACAATCCAAAGATATTTTGTTTACAAAAGATGGAAAAATAGGAATTACTGCAATGGTAAAAGATAATGACAAAGTGGTAATTGCATCAGGTATTTTGCGAATAAGATTAACAAAAATGGCTCAACAAAAATACGGCATTACGCCAGAGTATCTTTTTGCAGTTTTATCAAATAAATATGCCGGCTATTTTCAAGCATTGCGTTCAACGGTGATTGCGGCTACAATTCCACATTTAAGAGGAAAACGAATTGAAAATTTTGATATTCCGATACTTGATATTGAAACTATTAATGAGTTAACAAATTTAGTGCAAAAAAGTTTTCAATTAAAAAACGAAAGCGCTGTCCTTGATACTGAAACTATCAGTTTGTTAAAAAGTAAATTTAATATAAAAGAATAAAATAATTATAAAAAATCTCTGAAGAATGGTATTAAATTACATTTGGATTGCATTTTTTCTGATAGCCTTTGTTGTGGCATTAGTTAGGTTAATATTTTTTCAGGATTTTGATATTTTCCCGCAATTGATGAATATCGCCTTTGAAAATGCTGCCGTAGGTTTCAAATTTTCGTTAGGATTAACGGGAGTATTGACTTTATGGATGGGTTTTATGAAAATCGGTGAAAATGGAGGTATGATAAATATTTTGTCAAAAGCAATATCACCGCTATTTAATCGTCTTTTTCCCGATTTACCCAAAAATCACCCCGCCTACGGTTCAATGATGATGAACATTGCCGCAAATATGCTCGGATTGGACAATGCCGCAACTCCAATGGGACTGAAAGCAATGAAAGAGATGCAGGAAGTAAACGACAAAAAAGATACTGCATCAAATTCGCAAATTATGTTTTTAGTACTCAACGCTTCGGGGTTGACTATAATTCCTATTTCAATAATGGTTTATCGGGCTCAAGCGGGCTCAGCAAACCCTGCTGATATTTTTTTGCCAATCCTGTTAACTACATTCTTTTCTACTCTGGCAGGAATAATTGTCGTTTCGTTAAAACAAAAAATACGACTGTTAGACCCTGTTATTTTATCATACCTCGGCGGAACGGCATTGTTGATTGGAGGAATTTTTATAGGATTGTCGTTTTTGAATAAAGAACAAATTGAAATTGTATCGCTACTTAGTGCAAACCTTATTTTATTCCTTTTTATTATAACATTTATTGTGATGGCACTCCTAAAAAAAGTGAACATTTACGAATCTTTTATAGAAGGTGCAAAAGAAGGATTTCATACGGCAATAAAAATAATACCCTATTTAGTAGCAATTCTTGTAGCCGTCGGAGTATTCAGAACATCGGGCGCAATGGATTATTTGGTAGATGGCATTAGGTTTATTGTTGCAATTTTCGGAGTTGATACTCAATTTGTAGATGCGTTGCCAACCGCTTTTATGAAACCTTTGAGTGGTAGCGGCGCAAGAGGTATGATGATTGAAGCAATGCAAACATTTGGTGCTGATTCTTTTGTTGGTAGATTGGTTTCTATCGTGCAAGGAGCGACAGACACTACTTTTTATATTATTGCCGTATATTTTGGATCGATTGGTATTCGTAAAACAAGATATGCCATTTCCTGCGGACTAATATCTGATTTAGTGGCAATTATAGCATCTATTTTGATAGGATATTTGTTCTTTGGGTGAGATTGTGAATTGATGAATAGAAAAAGATATTTAAAATGTTTTTAAATTTTCGTCGTAAACTACAATGGTATCACCCACTTGTTTAATAATAGCGATTCCATTTTCGATACATTTTTGTTCGATATTTTTGTCAAAAACCATAGATGCAATTCCGAGGTATAGTTTATGATTTGCATATTCGGGGAATCTATCTCTGAAAATTTTGACTTTTTTGAGAACGTGGTCAATATTGTTTTCGCGCGCCCGATATTTAGTTTCAAAAATGGCAACCGCTTTTCCGTTGAGTAACAGTGTATCTATCTCGCCTCTTATTCGGTTTTTGTCGTCTATCATTATGACGGATTTAATCAATTTATCAAATTTTTCTCCAAACAAAATTAAGTTACCTTTTCGTAACGAATTAACAAAATATTCTTCGGCAAATGCGCCATTATTATTAGTTATCCCGCCCACTTGTTTTTCTAACCGTGAAATTTGTTTGTCGGTCTTTGACATTTGTTTGTCGGTTTCAGCCATCTGTTTGTCTAATTTTGCCTGCCGTTCAGAATAGATACGTTCGTTCTCGGCTATTTGCCTGTTTGTTTCTTTAAACCGTTCGGTTAATATACGTTCGGATTCTACAAACCGTTCGGTTAACATACGTTCGGATTCTGCCTGCCTCTCGGCTATTTCATGCAACAAAGCCCAAACGCTCTCAGGGGTTACTGTTGGTATAGTTTTACTTTTCATAAATAGTTTTATTATTTATTTCATATATATTTTTTAATTTTTAATGTACAAAAGTACAAAAATATATTAATTCTCAATCTTAAAACAGAAAAAAGTGAGTTTTTTTATTCACTTTCTTATTTCCATCCATTTTTTTCTTACCTTTGCACTTTATTAATAATTAGTAAACCAATTTAAAATCTTATACATAAAATATTAAATAATAAATAGTTGAACTTATAGATTTTATTCTCGCTAATAACGGAATCTACCAAATTTCAAGAATATGAGAATAAGGATGCAAAAGTTCACATCTCACAAGGTGTGAATTGTTTCGTGCTTATTTATATTCGAGGGTTTTGGTAGAGCCTGTTATTAGGAAATAGGCAATAAGTAAACCATTTCACGCTTTTTTCTTATGACACCCTCAATCGATATCGGCGACGAAATCTGCAAGTTTTTAGATGACCAAAAACGTTCAGTAGCATGGTTAGCAGGATGTTTGAACCACGACCCAAGCAACCTCCGAAAGTTGCTTAAACACCCATACCTTCCTACTGATCTGCTGTTTAAGATTTCAGAAATTACGGACAACGATTTTTTTGAGCCATTTTCCAAACTATTAGCGAAAAGCAAAGAGAGCGGGTAAAATTCACCCGAAAAACGGGTAATATTTACCATCATTATTTTGATGTTTGTCAAAATAATGTTATAATTTTGTATTTTGATTTTTGAAAATAATTCTTTTAACAAGTTAATTTTTAAATAATTACATAATTTTATGAGAAAATTTCTATTTTTATTAATAGCAGAGATAGTTGTTTTAGCATCTATAAAAGTTGTGTTTTTGACCGAAAAAAGAAAAAAAAGATGAGAATTAAGCACTAATTTTGTA
>WRMI01000061.1 GCA_009777175.1 Marinilabiliaceae bacterium | reverse complement strand
GTAAACCAGCCATCAAAACAGTAACAATCTCTATCGGGATTTTCTGGAGCCACTGCGTGGTTGCCACTTTCAACTGTTTGCGGCTCAATATCAACTCCTTCGCCCGCAAAGTTTACGGTGTAATATTGGGGCGGTTTATCTGGTTTATTACAGCCAATTAATAATATGGCTGAAATACCAATTATAAAACAAATCTTTATTTTTTTCATATCTCAATCCCTCCTATTTTGTTAAAATCATCTGTTTCGCATCGCTTGTTTTAAAAATATTTCACAAAATTAATCTTTTTTCTTATATTCTTTTAAATTTTCATCAAAAGTATAACAAATATTTAGTTTGTTATACTTTGATGAAAATAATATCGCACTTAATCTACACTGTTGGCACTAAATTTAGATCCGGCGCTTACGCTAAATGGTCCATTAATTGTAATACTGCCGGGTGCTTCAAGTGTAAGTTTGGCACCATTAGAAACTGTTACGTTTTCGACGTTTAAATTATCACAGCCCAAAACGGTAGTATTAGTTGTTATTTTTTTGTTAGATAAAATTTTCACACAGTTACGAATTACAATAACTGAATGATAAGCATTAATTCTACCAGAACCGTAAATATTATTCTTCGAAAATACATCATCAGGCAAGTGAACAGCATAAGTTTCCAAGTTTTTACAAATTTCGGCAGGTGTTAGATAAGGATTTTTAGAAAGCATCAACGCAATGGTACCTGCAACGCAAGGAGCCGCATAAGAAGTGCCACCAAATCCGCTTACGTAACCAGTGTTATTAGTATGATTAAGTGACTTAATATCAACACCTGGAGCACAAACATCGGGTCGCATAAGCCCCATTTCTGGATTATGTGGATAATCATTATATCCAGTAATATCTTGCCAAGTCACTGGACCTCTCGATGAAGAACGAGCTATTTTGTCATCAATATCTGTTGAGCCGACCGAAACAACAGATGAAAGTCCGCCTATTAGAATCTGTTCATTATGCAACCATGGCGGCGGACAGCTGCTCGGGCATCTTACAGAGTTTGGGGGAAACCAGTATGCAAAATCAGGACCTTCATTACCTGCTGCAACAGTGGCTATAACTCCCGCCTCTAATACATTTACCATGGTGTTTCTTAGTGCAATTTTATCAGCTTCAGTTACAACCTCCTGTGGTATGCCACCTGAAAGATTTATAACTTGAGCTCCATTTTCAACTGCAAATTGGAAACCACTACACATTGCGCTAGAACCACCGTTACCACTACTATTAAAAATTTTAATCGCCATTAATAATGATTTTGGAGCCACCCCTGTTTTTGAACCAGAAGAACCATCGCCTGCAATAATACCTGCACAACGAGTACCATGTCCGTGATCATCCATTGGATTATTGGTATTGTTAACAAAATTCCAACCATGGTATGGATAATTAGGATGCGTCCACATGTGTGTACTAAGATCTTCGTGATTATAATTAACCCCAGTATCAAGGACAGCAACAACAACATTTTCTCCTTTAAAACCCAACTCCCAAACTTCATCAGCTTTAACTTTCATTACATTGTAGGTGATTTCCCTGGTAGCATAGGCTTCTTTAATAATTTCATCATTGGGTATCATACTATACTCCTTATCAAACCCAATAATTAATACGTCAGGATGTAACGAAAGTTCTTTGATAGCTTCGATATTTGCATAACAATTTATGAAATTCGCAATCCAATAAGATTGGATTTCTGAAACATCGTTCCTTATGGATAAAACATTCATTAGTTCCTGCTGTGTTTCACCCGTAAATCGTTTTAATTCACCAACAACTAAATCTCTTCTAGTTTCAGATGTGGGAAAAACATTCGATTTCAAACGCATTTCGTTTTGATCATATTGTTGATTTAGTATGATATTAATCCGAATTAACTCCCTTGATTCACGAAGTGTCAATTCATGCAATAAATCTACATCAATTTTAGCATTGTTTTGGGCAATTATACTTTGACATAAGAAAAATGCAAGAAGAGGAAAAGATAATGCTATTTTCATTTTTGTGATATTAAATTGTTAATAATTAGATTAATAACACTATCCTCGTCTATTTTTTTTACAATAATTGGAACCTGCCAAGGTGTAAGAGAGGTTAACTCAGTCAAAAATAAATCGATTTCCATATTATAATTTTTATCAGAAAATATCAATAAACTTACACATCCTACATATTCATAAGAAGATGATGCTATTCCGTTGGCTAATAATAACGTGAATTTTGTAAAATCAATTTCGTGATAACTGCTTTCTCCAATACACTTGACATAATTATTCAATTCTTCTTTACTGTTTATTATTATTATCTTCTCATAATCATAACCCTCCCCATAAATTAGATTCCAGTTACACGAAGTCCCTGCTAATGAATACTCTGTAAAAGGAATATCTATCGGATAATCTATCGGCTGTATATTCTTATCGTCTTTCGTACAACTAATCATCGTGAAACAAAAACAGAAAATTGAAATAATAATTTTTATCTTTTTCATATATCATTCCCTCCTATTTTGTTAAAATCATCTGTTTCGCATCGCTCGTTTTGTCATCGCCTATTAATAAATAGGTATAAATTCCTGAAGTGAGTTTTCCTTTAAAAAGCATATAAAAGCCCAGAAAAACTAATAATAATTTGTTTAAATTCATAATCAAAAAATTTAAAAATATTTCACAAAAGTAATCTTTTTTCTTATATTCTTTTAAATTTTCATCAAAAGTATAACAAATATTTAGTTTGTTATACTTTGATGAAAATAATATCGCACTTAATCTACACTGTTGGCACTAAATTTAGACCCAGCGCTTACGCTAAATGGTCCGTTAATTGTAATACTACCCGGTGCTTCAAGTGTTAGTTTGGCTCCGTTGGTAACTGTTACGTTTTCAACGTTGAGATTATCGCAACCGAAAACTGATTTATCTGTTGTAACCGTCTGGTTGGTGAAACTATTCACACATATCGCTGCTCGAACTGCTTTATAAGCATTAAGGCGACCTGCACCCAACTGACCTGGATACAAATGACCATCTTCAATCGGGTCAGCCGTTGCTTTAATAATACTTTCTATTTGAGAAGGCGTAAGAGATGGATTAGCACTCAACATTAGGGCAATAGTGCCAGAAACGAAAGCAGCAGCAAAAGAAGTGCCACCAGATACACGATAGGAATTATTTTCATTAGCCATTCTAATACCAATTCCTGGTGCACATATATCTATCCATTGATTACGAGCCTGACCACCCGCATGGTAATTATATTCATCAACACCACTGACAACAATAACGCCAGGAATATCAGCAATAAGTGAATGATTTTGAGAATATGTAGTATTACCACCTGAAAGAACTAAAGTAACTCCACTTTGAGTTATAGTTACCGCTTCTGCATAAGTTAATCCTGTAGTTGACCAACTTACATTTATTACCGGAGCCCAATAATAATTATATAACCCCATAATTGCACTGCGGATATTCGAAGGAGTAGCATCCCCAACAACATCGTGAAAAATTCTCCAAGCGGCAATTTTTGTATTGTATCCAACTCCGGCAATTCCCAATCCATTATTTGTATCTGCTCCGGCGATGCTTGAAACCCATGTTCCATGGGGATATCCAGCCGATACAGGTCCAGTTAAGAGTGCAAATTTATACTGCAAATCTTCATGTGTGCTTTCAAAATCTGAATCTGCAATACCAATATACATTCCCCAAGGATTCCCCGTTGTAATTGACCATGCACACGGCACCTGGATCATATCAAGAGGCCATCCATAATCAGGGTTTAAAAAATCAGGATCGTTAACAAAAACAGGATTGGCACAAGCAAGTGGAATACCAATTCCTGACTCTGGTATCCATTCTTCGAATTTGCCAGTCGCAAACAAATCTTTCAACGAATTTTCTTTGTTTACTATTCCGGTTCCTTTTAATAAATAAATTAACAAAAGATCACGATTTAACACTTCCCTTGGACCCGCCCAAACCTGATACAATTCTACATCATGTTCCTCTAATATGGCTATTATTTCAGGGTCTTTCGTTGCCACATAATTTACATCTTCATGTGGTTTTAGTATCAAATCACCTGCCCAGGTTTCATCAAACCATTCGTAAAACTTACCCGTAGCAAACAAATCTCTAATGGAATTTTCTTTGATTTCCTTCCCTACGCCGATTAATGTATAATATAGTAGTGCCTGTGGCTCAGTTTCATCAGGGAAAGATTGATACATCACAACATCATATTTCTGTAATATGGTAATTATATCGGGGTCTTTCGTTGCCAAATAATTTTCTTTTTCATGAGATCTAAGTCGCATTCTACCTGAAAATTTTTGGCTGTATCCTTGTAAACATACAAAAAACAATAAAACTAAAAAATATTTGTTCATTATTCTAATTTTTATTGAGTTAATAATTACAGTGGAATACCTATCTCTGTCTCTGGTCTCCATTCTTCAAATTTGCCGGTAGCAAAGAAATCACTTAACGACTTTTCTTTGCTTACCATTCCAGTCCCTTTTAATAAATAAATTAACAAAAGATCTGGATTTATCACGTCCCTTGGACCCGCCCAAACCTGGGACAGTTCTACCCCGTGTTTCTCAACTATGGCTATTATTTCAGGATCATTCGTTGCCACATAATTTACATCTTCCTGTGGTTTTAGTATCAAATCACCAGCCCAAGTCTCATCAAATAGATCATAAAATTTTCCCGTAGCAAACAAATCTTTTAACGAATTTTCTTTGCATACCACTCCGGTACCTTCTAAAGTATAAGATAATAGTGCCTGAGGTTCGGTTTGATGAGGGAAGGATTGATACATCGCAACTTTATGTTTCTGTAAAATGGCTATTATTTCTGGATCTTCCGTCGGCAAATAATGTTCATCTGCCTGCGATTTAAGTCTCATTCTTCCTGCCCATCTTTCATCTAAATCTTCTTCTTTCGATGCCAATTCTAATGTATTACTGCTATTTATGCATGATGATAAACCTCCTGCGAATACCAACATAAGTGCCAATATTTTAATTATGTTCACTTTCATAACTCATTCCCTCCTATTTTGTTAAAATCATCTGTTTAGCATCGCTCGTTTTTGCATCGCCAATTAACAAGTATGTATAAATGCCTGAAGTCAGTTTTCCTGCCTCAATAATTACATCAACCGTTCCTCTTTCGTAAACATCAAGACATTGTACCTGTGCGCCTTGCATATTGTAAACGCATAATTGTACATTACCCATACCTTTCGGAATGAAACAACGGATAGTTGTATTTTTGTCAAAAGGATTTGGTGCGTTTTGATAGAGAATCATTTCTTCGGTTTCAGTGTTTGCATCATCAGAAAGTTGAAAATTAATAGAACTTGTTTCATTTTCTTCTTTCGATTTTGTAATACCAGCCGTGCAACATTGTGCTAACATACTTTTTAAGGTTTCTACTTCAAGTCGAAGATCTTCAATGGATGATAGCCTGTTTTCTGATTCTTTTCGTAAATCATCCACTTCTTTTGTTCTTTTGCCCGATTCTTCTCTTAACTCATTTATTGCTGCAGTCAAAATAGGTATCATACTGACATAATTTAATGACAACATTTTTTCTTCTCCTCTCTCAAAAACCAATTCGGGGAAAATTTCCTGGATTTCTTGCGCAATAAAACCATATTCCACTCTTTGCATATACTCTTTTTCTTCTTCTGAAAAATCTTTAAAATATTCATCGGTGTAATTGAAGTTATATGCTTGAACTTCTTTCAGTTTATCTAACATTGGAGGCAATGGATGAATATTTTCTTTTAAACGGATGTCGGAGCCATTTGTGAGTGTGTGATAATTTACGGTATAGACAAATAAACTGTTAAACCGATTGTCACTTGCTCCCAAAAATACTACATTATTGTTGGCAGGATATAAGGTAGCAGCAACAAGATTATGTTGACCAGGACTGGGACTATAACCATTTGAATGGTTTCCAAACATCAATGCACCTAAGTTTGTTGCGAATCTGGAAACTCCTTCTACATTTAACATATATGGAAAAGGAAGTCCAATACCTCCGATTCCCCCAATTCCACCTACTGCTAGTCCACCATCTGTAATTAAAGTATTTCCTGCCACATGCAATCTATTGGTTGTGTTTTCAGCACCAGTACCTACACCTACGTTACCATCCAAGAAAGTAGTTCCTTGTACTTGAAATTTATGCGTCATGTACGGACTTCCGTCTGATATACCTACATTTCCGTAAAAAATAGAATTTCCGTAAACAAAACTATTTCCGCCAACAAAGCTATTATCAACAAAACTATTTCCTGTAATCATACTATTTCCAATAACGTGCAAATTGTAGTCAGGGGTTGTGGTTCCTATTCCTAAGTTTCCTGTCAAATAACTATTTCCATCAACATAGCTATCGCCATCTGCTACATGCAACTTATAAGCTGGTCTTGCAATTCCAATTCCCAAACTACCCGTCAAATAAGTATTTCCTTCCACTTCAAGCATTTGTGTTGGTGCTGTGGTTGAATATGGTCCAATTCTCACATTCAGATTGTTGTGCGCCCAAATTCCTGTTGCGTTTTCATCGTCAGCACCCACAATTCCTACTGCTTGTGAAGGTAAATCATGTGGATATGTAGCTGTTGAAATAATAAATTTCTTGTGATCGCCAATATTACCTAATCTACGTATTACAACATCACCAATTTTGGAAGATCGATGGAAATCCCTATCAGATTCAGCCATGCCAATTTCTAACCTTGCATTTGTTGGGGTATTTTTTATCTCAAAATTTCTATTAGGTCCATCCATCAAAAAATATGCATTTCCTTGTAATAATGTACTGCCAAGTACGTGCAACTTGTCTGATGAACTTGCTGTTACACCAATTCCAACATTATCAGAAAAATAACCTTTGCCCACGACATTTAATTTATGGTCAGAATTGTAATCTCCAATTCCTACATTTTCTGAAAATAAAGTAGTGCCTGATACTTTTAACCGATGATTTCCATCAGCTGCTACTCCAATTCCAACATTATCAGAAAAATAACCTTTGCCCACGACATTTAATTTATGGTCAGAATTGTAATCTCCAATTCCAACATTTTCTGAAAATAAAGTAGTGCCTGATACTTTTAACCGATGATTTCCATCAGCTGCTACTCCAAGTCCCACATTTCCATTTAAAAATGATTTACCCACAACGTGTAATTTATGGGTTGGACTAGATATACCTATACCAACGTCATTGGTATTGTTTATTACAATCTGGCTAAACGATTGCCAGCAAAAAGCAATATAAAACATTGCTATTAATAATTTCTTCATAATTTATTTATTAAATTTATAATTTATTTATATTAAGTCGATTAAAAAATTTTTTTATATTTCAAGGACAATTTGTGACCGTAACGTTCCATGTGTGTTCTAATAAACGACCGTAATTATTTCGCAACCTTACCGTACAAGTATATACACCTGGAGGGGGACCACCTGAATTCGTCCACAAAATGGCATCATCGAAAACGGTCATATTTGCAAATCTAAAAACAATTTTACCTGAACTATTTTTGACAACTATATCAGAAGAGTTAGCATTGTTCACAGGCATGCGAAAATTATTATTAGAACATGCTTGGGTTGGCCAATTGGGAACTGAAATCTCCATATCTATTGTGTGCATTGGATTTGTACTTGCTTCGAATTTACTGCCCACATTTGCTTGAAAACCCGCATTTAATGTTATTGAATTGCCAGCTACAAGTTTTAAAAAACCCCCATCTTCAATTGTCAAATCTTTCCCAGAGGCTGGCAAAGAGATATTTTGTTTAGCCTCTACATATCCTCTGCCGATAACTTCAGTATAGTCTACATCTGTTACATTTATAACATTTGTATAGGTTGGAGAAAGTCCTATAAAGGCAACAAGCCAAGTTCTATAATCATAATTACCTTCTTCTGAAGGTGAATAAATATCCCACAAATAGTGCCATGAAAAATTATAATTATTATTAGGCCAACCAAAATTAATATGAAAAAAAAATGGATCCGGAGTCCCGTATCCGTCAACCACAAAATAATGTTTTTCGGTACTAAAAAAAGATTTCTCTCCTTTATAAATGACGGGTCTGCCGCAATCAAGTTCTGCTTTGGTCATTCCAACCCACTCATCCCAAAATTCATAATCTAAATAGTCTTCTACTGAAATGCCTTTAAAATCAAAAGAATTTCTTAAACCAAATTCCATAGAAGCCGGAAAGGCAAATGAACCATTACACGAATAAATCATACCGACTGCAGTAGCGCAATATTTCAAAAAACCTGCTATTTCTGTCCCTTCGTCCATCTGTCCATCATATAATTTAGCAGGCATTATTTCCCAATAAAAAGTAGGCGGCCATTGCCAATACCACATAACTTGTCCAATTGCAACTGCCCCGCATCCAACGGGTTTTCGACCACACTTGCAATTTGATCCATTGCTTTGCGAAATAAACATATTGTAAGAGGGATTACAAAAATTGGGGGAAGGGCTATTGTTTCTATCTTGTCCCCATTCTACTTGTCCCCTTCCAGGCACATCAAGAAGTGGATCCACACTAAACCCTGGTAGTCTCGAACTGGATTCTGTTGAATTTAACGATAAGTCAACTTTTTGATTTTCATCATTCAATAATTCATTCCACATTTCTATGATTTCACTATTTCTATTTTTTTCTTTTTTTCGAATAATATTAATCATTTCCTTATATTCATCAACAAAAAAAACAAAACCTGGCGGTTTCTCACCATCTATCTCGTATCTACCCTCAGTGCTATATGCAAACACGGGCACTGTATTGTATTCAGTAGATACCATAACCCAACCGCCATCTTGAAAATTTACCACATAAAGTGCATTTTGTCCGTCATATTTTTCTACCACGACATCTTGCACTGTTTTTGATAATTGACTACATTTAGCCATAAAATTATTAGCAACAGTTATAGCTGTATGCATATCAACAAGGTTGGCAAATGCATTGATTCCTATTACCAATAGCATAAGCACTAGAATAATTTTTATTTTTGTCAGTTTCATTTATTTATATTTAAAAAAATTTGCAACCTACTCTGAACACTTTGCATACTCTATTTCCAATGCCTCCCAAAATATATAGCTAGAATGCATTTGGTATTTAGCGTTCCATATCTTCATACAATCTTCATAAAATTCGTTTTCTAATTTGTCACACTCGCATTTTTCAATTGCGGCTTGTTTGCCTTCATTATAATAGTTTTCTTCAATAAATGCAAGCATGCAATTTTCAAAAGCCTCCAATGCTGCATCAGCAAAAGCTTGGTAATTCTCATACTTTTCGTATTTTGATTCCAATTCATCAAAACATTCCTCACTCAAGTCTTCATCTTTGTAGCATTCACACAGCTCAATGCCGGCTTTTTCCCCAAGTGACACTAAATCAGTATCCTTTTTGTTTCTATCGCAATTGATGCAACAATTTACAAAAGCAATTGTGCCTAATAGTACAAAGATTTGCTGTTTCTTTTTCATATTTTATTTTTTTATAATGTATGTTTAAAATTTCTCAAACACTCTTTGTGTGTTTCTGTCGCTGCAATTTTTTTGACGCAACCTGCCGCCAGATACGCCCAATCTTTTTTCACGATGAAATATTGGGAAAGTTATTTTCATTTTGCCTGCCAAAAGGCAGCTTAAAAAACACCAATCGCCATTCAATCCATTTAACTTCATCAACCAAAAAATCTTGTACTCTAACTTCTTTGGTTCTGCAAAAACCATACCCAAAAACAGTACTAAAAATTTTTGTTAAGCCTGCCAAAAAATATTTTTTGCGCTCAGACTTGATGTTTATCAACGGCAAAAGAGAGCAAAACAATATTATTTGCAAAAGTTTTGCAAATAAAACCTTAATATGTTTGCCTCTCATTTTCATTATTAACTCATTTTTTTAATTAATTGTTTTAGAGTTCTATGATTTGCCGTTTTTTCTCTTTCTCATAAAAAGAGAATTTTTTAAATTTCAAACCACCCCTCCAAATATCCTCCATAAATGTCGGTAATTATAATTTTATACCAACCTGCATTCCAATTATTTGTATCAATCAGAATGGTGTTTTCGGCGCAGCTGTTTATCGTTCTTTGATAAACTGTTTGCCCACTGCTACTTTCAACGGAAACATCCAATGTTCCCAAACACTCTAAAAAGTGTATTGTAACTTCATTATCTTGGAAGACAACTTCCAAGTCTTGCGAAATCGATTTTGAATCGGGTGCAATAAGTTTGCCCTTCAATTCGATTTTTTCATTTTCGGCTTTTCCCAGGATTCCGAAAAATAATAACGTTAAAATAAGCAAATTACGTTTCATATGAATATTATTTAAAAATTTTTGCAAAATTAATATGTATTTCGATATAAAATACATTTCTTATCCAATTGCAAGTATTTTTTATAAAAAGTAAGTTTTTTGTAAGTATTTTGTAAGTTTATTAATCTGCATTATTCATAAAGGAAATATGTCGTTTTTTTTACGACATCTGTATGGGCAACCCTTGCGGTTGCACGAATGATATGGAGATAGACATTGTAGGGTCAACCCTTGCGGTTGCGTAAAATATAATACAACGGAGAGGATTGCGTAGAATAAAACAGGCGAGGGCAAGCCTCGCCCCTACAATTTTATATGGGGTGGTAATTGTGCGACCGCAAGGGTCGCACTCACAACGATACCCATATATACCTCGCTTGCAGCGAGACTATGAATAGCTTTTATGAATAATGCAAGGAAATATTTGTTTGATTCAAAAAAAATCTGAAAAAATTATTTTTTTCAAAAAAAGAAATGAATTAAAAAATAATATTTATCTTTGTAAAATAATTAA
This sequence comes from Marinilabiliaceae bacterium, assembly GCA_009777175.1. Classification (GTDB taxonomy): domain Bacteria; phylum Bacteroidota; class Bacteroidia; order Bacteroidales; family Marinilabiliaceae; genus WRMI01. The sequence continues at coordinate 7,734 of WRMI01000061.1, read as the reverse complement.
ATCTATAAAAATTCATGATATTTAATACGTTAACAGATGAAAACAGTAATAAATTTGGTTTTTCTTTTCATAACTATCTCTGTGTTATCAATTTCGTGTAATCACAAAGATGGTTCTATTATTTTATCAATGGCTGAGTCAGTTATTGAATCTAGCCCCGATAGTGCTTTCACCCTTTTGAGCAACCTTGATGAATCGAAGTTGTCAGACTATGAAAAAGCACAAGTTGTATTGCTTAAGGTAATTGCAAAAAATAAATTGGATATGGAAATTGCCAATGACACTGCAATTTTTGATGCTATCGAAATTATAGAACGCAAAGGTTCATACATCGAGAAGGCAAAAGTTTTACTTTATGCAGGTAGAGTACTCCGTGATAGACACGAATATGAAAAATCATTATCTTTTATTTTAGATGCCCAAAATTATTTTTCAAAAATAGATGACAATAATTTAAAAGGAATGATAATGACAGACTTAGGAAAATTAAACTTTCAGGAAGATCATATCGATACTGCAATAAATTGTTATAAAGAGGCATTTTTCTTTTTTAGCAAAGCCGATCGTTACTTCAATCAAATTGTTTCATTACAAATGATAGGAAATTGTTTTCTTTTATCAGAAAAAGAGAACAAAAAAGACAGTTCCTATTTTTATTTTGATAAGGCAATTAAGATTTCTGAAACCTACAGCGAAAAATCTGCTCACACAAGTTTATTGAATAATTTGGGGGTTCACTTTATTTATTACGGTGAGTATCAAAAAGTTAACCAACTACTTGAAGATGCACTCTTTTATTCTAAAAATAAAATAGATTCATTTCATATTTTTTTAACTTTTGCAAAAGCCTATTTTTCTCTCGATTATTTAGATTCTGCAACTTATTATATTAATAAAAGCATCTACTTTTTAGAACAAAAAGGGAGTCAATTCTCACCAGAAAATTATTTTTCAGTTTATAAATTGCTTTCTTCCATAGAGGAACAAAAAGGGAATTTTGAAACTGCACTCAGAATAAAAGACAGGTATGTTACTTTGGCAGATTCTCTTTATTCGGAGTTGGCAAATCTAAAACTTTTAGAAATTCAGGAAAAATATCAAACAAAAGAATTAGAAAACAAAGAGCAAAAGTTGCTTTTGCAAAGAAAAAACATATTTATTTGGCTATTATTTATTATTTTTCTTTTATTAATTTCTGTAATTATCATTTTTTATTTCAATCAAAAAAATAGAATGTTTAAGGAAAAACTCAATCATTCGTGGCTTACAATTCAAAAATTACAACAAACCACAGATAAACTGCTCAAAGAGAAAGAAAAATTGGAAATTCAAATAAAAGAAAATGAAAACCAGACTAACTTAGAAGATCTTAAACAAAAAAAAGATAGAATTGATACTTGTTTTAAAATTATTGAGCATTACAAACAAAATGGAAAAATAACTTATAGTTTTATGAAATTATTAGCACCCGAATTGATATGTTCGATTGAAAATATTAATCATAAATTAAGTGAACCTGAATGTGTTTTATGTTGTTTGTTATATTTGGAATTTGATCATTTTGAAACTTTAACATACCTCAATTTTCAAAAAAATACATTTCATACCAGATGTAGCGATATTAGAGTTAAGTTTGGTATGGAACCAAGAGGCTGCATTGCTACATTTTTAAAAAATAAACTTTAGAATAAGCCTTTGCAATAATTTAAAAAACAAGAATATAAGCCTGATTTTCAACATTGAACCAGCAAGCGTGAATACCGTACGTTATAGGATAAAGAAAAATTTTGCGAAGGAGGATGCGTTTCAGATGATTTTTTGAAAAAATTGTTTTTGTAAAAAAGCATATTTTTATTTTTTGTTAAATTTTTTGTTTAAATAAAAAATATTACTTTTGCAAAAATTTTTTTAGAAAATATGAAGCGACTTTTTGATATTACTTTTTCGTTTTTGCTGATGATTTTATTGTTGCCCATCTTTTTTTTCACTCCAATGTTTATCGTATTTGAAACAGGTTTTCCCTTCTTATTTGTTCAAAATCGCGTAGGAAGAGGTGGAAAACCTTTTAAAATGTTTAAATTCAGAACGATGACTGTTTTGAAAGTTTCCAAAGAAGGTTCTTTTGATGCGGGTGATTCAAGCAGAGTTACGTCAGTTGGTAAAATATTACGAAAAACAAAAATTGACGAGTTACCTCAACTTTTTAACGTTTTGTTCGGAAATATGTCATTCGTTGGACCTCGACCTGAAGTTCAAAAATGGGTAGATATTTATCCCGAACGATGGGCTTTTGTTCACTCAGTGAAACCCGGTATAACTGACAATGCATCAATAGTTTATCGTAATGAAGAAGATATACTTTCAGCATCATCGGATCCAAATTTTACATATAAAAATGAAATTCTTCCACAAAAATTGGAACTTTATGAAGAGTATGTTCGTAATAATAGTTTTTTTGGAGATATAAGAATTATCTTTAAAACTATTTCGTCAGTATTGTTCAAATAAAATATTAAAAAATGATAAAAATACCGTTTTCAAAAGTTAGTTGCAGTCGGAATGAGTTAAAATACATAACCGAAGTATTAGACTGCGGCTGGCTTACAACTGCCTCAAAAGCATTAAAATTTGAAGAACTGTTTGCACAAAAAGTAAATGCAAAATATGCCTGCGCAGTAAATAGTTGCACATCCGCATTACATTTAGGATTAGAGGCATTGGGAGTAGGTCAAGGCGACAAAGTATTTGTACCTGCAATGACTTTTACTGCAACTGCGGAAGTTGTCCGATACCTCGGCGCACACCCCGTTTTACTTGACGTTGAATATGGCACAACTCTCATCACACCATCAATCCTCGAAAAAGCAATAAAAGATAATCCAAACGTAAAATGTTTAATTATAGTACATTACGGCGGACAAGCAGCCGAAATGACCAACAATTCAAAAACAGGAATTTTAAATATATGTCAAAAACATGGCATAAAAATAATGGAAGATGCTGCTCATGCTTTTCCTGCATCCCTTAATGGACGTATGATTGGTAACTTTGGAGACATTACATGTTTCAGTTTTTATGCAAATAAAACAATTACAACCGGCGAAGGAGGCATGCTTACCACCGATAACGAAGATATTTATAAACGTATAAAAATAATGAGACTGCACGGAATTAACAGAGACGTGTGGGACAGATTTACATCCGACAAACCATCCTGGGAATATGATGTCATTGCACCCGGATATAAATACAATATGCCTGACCTGAACGCCGCAATCGGACTCGCACAATTAGAACAAGCCGAAGATTTTAAAAACGAGCGGCTTAGAGTTGCAAAATATTATTTTAAACATCTGGCTGATTGTCAATGGATTGACCTGCCAATTTGTAAAACAGACATCAACGAACATGCTTGGCACCTATACCCTATTGTCTTAAATCATAAATCAAATGTTTTAAGAAATATTTTTATAGAAAAGATGTCAGAAGCAGGAATAGGAACGTCAGTACATTATAAGCCACTCTACCGAATGACTTACTATAAAGAAACATACGATTTAAATCCTGATGACTTTCCTGTTTGTGAAAAAATTTGGAACGGGAACGTTAGTCTCCCCATTTTCCCCGAATTAACAAACGAACAACTTGAGTATATTCGGGATACAATTATTAATATTCAAAATAATTCAAAAATATGATGAATTTTATAAAAGATTTATTGTTAAAAATATTCGGAAAAAGGATAATTTCACCTTGGTTAATACTCTTCATCGACATAATACTGTTTATGTTGTCCTTCGTATTTGCATTTTTACTCCGAATAAATTTTGCCATCCTCGATGTTTCAATAAGCAGCTTTTTCATTGGAATGATAGAAGTTACAGTGGTTTACGTTGCTATATTTTTAATTTACGGCATCCATAGAGGCGTTGTACGTCATACAAATTTTACCGAGTTAAGACGATTATTGCTATCCTGCATTTTTTCATTTATAATATTATTGCTATTAGATTTTGCAGTTTGTGCCTTTTGTAATTTTATTCCTTTTGTTCCTCGCTTTGTATTGATATTACATTTCATGATGGTCGTTATTCTCTGTTTTGCTTTCAGATTGACGGTGCGGGAAGTATATTCATATCTTACTCAAAATAAAGGTAATATAAACACTGTTATCTACGGTGCTGGCGATTTAGGACTTATTACTTTAGAAGCAATTAGAAATGACAAAGATAATCAATATAATATCATCGGTTTTGTTGACGACAACCCAACGAAATGGAATAAAATGTTACATTCGCTTCCTGTTTTCAGGTGGAGTAAATTGTTAGAAAATGATGCCAAAACAAAAAATTTAGACGAAGTTATTCTTGCAATGCCTAATGTTTCAATGAAACGAAAACAAGATATAGTTGAAGAGTGTTTTCGTAGAAATTGGAAATTGAAAGTGATGCCATCGGTGGTAAATTGGGTGAACGGTATCTCAAATATGGGTCAGATTAGGAACGTCAGAATTGAAGACCTTCTTGGGAGAGATGAAATTAAACTTAGCCAGAAACTTATACTCGAAGGACTTGAAAATAAAGTTATTATGATTTCAGGTGCCGCAGGTTCAATTGGTTCTGAAATTGTTAGACAATTATTACGTTTTCCTATAAAAAAACTAATCTTATTAGACCAAGCCGAATCCGCTCTCTACGATTTACAACAAGAAATTTTGTTAAAATATTATGATATACCATTTAATTTAGCATTGGTAGATATTTCCAATTATGGCAGGGTGCGAAACGTGTTCGAAGAATATCATCCTCAAATAATATTCAATGCCGCAGCATATAAACATGTTCCAATGATGGAAGATAATCCTTATGAAGCAATTCGTGTAAATGTTCGCGGCACAAAATGTCTCGCCGACCTTTCGATAGAGTACGGAGTAGAAAAATTTATTATGGTAAGCACTGATAAAGCGGTAAATCCGACCAATGTAATGGGAACGTCAAAACGTATTTGTGAGATTTATGTTCAGTCTTTATCGCAAATTCCGCACATAAAAACTGCATTCGTAACCACCCGATTTGGTAACGTTTTAGGTTCTAACGGGTCAGTGGTTCCGCTGTTTAAACGTCAGATAGCCGAAGGAGGTCCCGTAACAGTTACTCACCCCGATATAACAAGATATTTTATGACCATTCCCGAAGCATGCCAACTAATGCTTGAAGCCGCTTTTATGGGCAAAGGAGGCGAAATATTTGTTTTTGATATGGGCGAACCCGTCAAAATTTATGACCTCGCTAAAAAAATGGTGCAATTATCAGGTTTAGTCGAAGGAGTTGATATTGACATAAAATTTACAGGACTAAGACCGGGCGAAAAATTATTCGAAGAACTTTTGGCATCTAAAGAAAACACAAAACCTACTTATAACGAAAAAATTATGATTGGGAACGTCGCTCCTTATGATTATAACTACGTAAATTCTAAAATTAAAGAATTAATAGATTCCTTAGAAAACGAACAAGATGAGGCAATTGTAACTCGGATGCATAATATCGTACCCGAATTTATTCCTCACAACAAAAAATATCGCAAATTTATTTTGCCACCCGATACTATTGTTTAAAAACGAAATTATTTGAAAATCAAATATATAGACAATCATAAAATCTTAAACCATTATAATAAATAAAATTTATGAGTTATAAACAAACCATCAACAACTCAAATCTTCCTCCCTCTTTGCGAAAGTTTTTAAGTAAAACGAGTAACGTAGTGTTATCAATATTTGCGATAATAGTATTGTGGAGTGGGCTATTTCAGGTAGGCACGGAAGAGGTGGGTGTAATTACACGTTTCGGGAAATATACCAAAACGGTACAGCCCGGACTAAATTTCAAGATTCCATTTTTGGAAACCGTAACGAAAGTACCTGTTGAGCGACAACAAAAGCTTGAGTTTGGGTTTCGGTCGGCACCTGCTCGGCATCGGTCGGAATACACAAAAACAGGAACGCTCGACGAATCTTTGATGCTTACTGGCGACTTAAACCTCGCCGACGTGGAATGGGTAGTTCAATTCAGAATTGAAGACCCATACCAATATCTTTTTATGGTAAGAAATCCCGAAGGAACTTTGCGAGATATTTCGGAAGCCGTTACAAGACAAGTTGTCGGAAACAGGACTGTTAACGAAGTATTAACAGTTGGAAGAACCGACATCGCAGCAAATGTTCGGGAACAAATTCAATCGCTCTGCAAAGAGTATTCTTTGGGAATTAAAATCGAACAGGTTGTGTTACAGGATGTTAATCCGCCTGACCCTGTCAAAGCCGCATTCAATGCTGTTAACGAGGCACAGCAGGAAAAAGAGACAATGATAAACAAGGCAAAATCGGAATATAACCGCGTAATTCCTCACGCTCGAGGCGAAGCACAAGAAACAATCCAAAAAGCCGAAGGGTACGCCACTGCAAGAGTTAATAATGCAATGGGCGAAGCAACTCGTTTTGAACTTCTTTATCAGGAATATGTGAAAGCGCCTGACGTTACTAAAAGAAGGATTTATTTGGAAACAATGCAAAAAGTGATGCCTACAATGAAAAATAAAATCATCACTGACCAAGATGGCAACAACGTTTTGCCTTTATTACAGATGCAAAAATAATTTATTAATTTTTTAACAACAATCAAAATGCGAAAAAGAAAAATCATAATTCAATTGGTATTATTAGCAATTGCTTTAGTTTTAGTATGGGAGAGCGCCTATATAGTCAATGAAACCGAACAAGTGGTTGTAACACAATTCGGACGCCCAATTGGCGAAGCAATAACAACTCCGGGCTTAAAATTTAAAGTGCCTTTTATTCAAATAACAAATTTTTTTGAAAAACGTTTTTTGGAATGGCGCGGCGACCCGAATCAGATACCAACCAAAGACAAAAAATATATTTTTGTAGAAACGTATGCCCGCTGGCAAATCACCGACCCGCTGAAATTTTATATGCGCTTAAAAAATGAGCGAGGCGCTGTTTCCCGAATTGATGATATTTTAGACGGTGAAACCCGCGACTTTATTGCAAACTATAATTTAGAGGAATTAGTTCGTACCGGCAACCGTACTCCGATTCCATCAGGCGCAACTGGCGAGGCTATTGGCGATTCGTTGGTCAACATTGAAGTGGGTCGTGAAAAAATTCAGCGTAGTATTTGTGAATCTGCCAACAGGCAAACACAAGATTTAGGTATTGTTATTTTAGACCTACGCGTCAAGCGTATCAATTATGTTCCCGAAGTTCGTGAGCAAGTTTTTCAGCGTATGAAAAGCGAAAGATTCCGGATTGCTGAAATGTTTCGTTCCGAAGGTCAAGGAGAAGCAGCAAGAATTAACGGAGAAAAAGAGCGAGATTTACAAATTATTCGTTCCGAAGCATTCCGACAAGCCGAAGAAATAATGGGAAAGGCTGATGCCGAAGCAGCCTCAATCTACGCAAGAGCATACAACAAAACACCACAATCAAAAGAATTGTACGCATTCATCAAATCCATGGAAACCTTCGAAAAATCATTAAACGAAGATACACAAGTAATTTTATCTACAAAAAATGATTTGTTTAAATATTTGAAGGGCGTGAATTAGTGGTTAGTGGTTAGTGGTTAGTGGTTAGCGGTTAGTGGTTAGCGGTTAGTGGTTAGTGGTTAGTGGTTAGCGGTTATTGGTAGTGGTTAGTGGTTAGTGGTTAGT
>WRMI01000060.1 GCA_009777175.1 Marinilabiliaceae bacterium | reverse complement strand
GTATTACCACGCTCATTTTTTTCAGGTAGTCAGCACGAAAATACACGCAGCGGCATGGCAAAAGGATTTAAAGTTACAGAAATATGGGATTTAGAAAAAGTACAGCCACTTTTCAATATTCCGAGTTGTACATTTTTTGCCGAAAAAAGAAAAGAGAATAATAATAATAAATTTTTGGAAATTGAAGGAAAACAATTTTCGGGACGAATACCCGCTCACAATTGCAATTATGAAATTGCCAAAACTAAATTGACAGAAACTTCTGTTAAATGGAACGTGATAAAACAAGGCACTGAAACAGCCATTTCAACGAAAAAAGAAAAATATAACATTAAACCAAATCCATATAAGCAAGAATTTAAGAACGGCGCTACAATTACGCCTCGCGCATTTTATTTTATAGATTTTAATCAGGAAATGCCCAAAGATTTTATTGATAGAGTAATAAATATCAAAACTTCTGCCAATATTTTACTCGATGCCAAAGCACCTTGGAAAATAACTCTTAAAGGTCAAGTTGAGAGTAAATTTATTTTTCGTACCGCCATATCAAAATCTATTTTACCGTTTTATCTGTATAATCCCGCTTGGATAACGTTGCCCATAACCATTGAAAAAGACAATGATGGCTTGAAAAAGATAAAACTATATACTTCCGAAGAATTAATGAATGCAGGCGAACTCAAGGCCTGGCGTTGGTTTGCCAATACAGAAACAATTTGGAATACTAATAAAACCGAGAAAAACAAAAATATCAACGCACCCGATTATTTGAATTGGTTGCACAAACTAACAAATCAAAATCTTAATGTACGATATTTAGTAATGTACACTGCCTCTGCAAAAGATGCTAATACTGTTGTTTTTGACAGGACTTCTCTGAACTTTGATTTTTTTGCAGATTCAAAAACATATCTTTTTCAAACTGACAATGAAAATGAAGCGCACTATTTATCATCCGTGCTTAATTCCTCGAAACCTAATTTATTGATGAAAGATTTTCAAACACGCGGCTTGTTCGGTCCGAGAGATGTAAGCAAAAAAATCCTTGATGTATATTTCCCAAAGTTCAATGAATTAAACAAAAAACATTTGCAACTCTCCAATTTAGGAAAAATTTGCGCCGAAAAAGTTAAAGTTTTTGTAGAAAATAACCCGCCACAACAAGATTTAACGGCACATTTCCTCGGCAAAATGCGTTTAGATATCAAAAAACATTTATCAAAAGAAATGGTTGAAATAGATAAAATAGTAGAAAAATTATAATATAAATTTATATCAATATGAAAAAATCCTTTGTAACAATCTTAATTGCAATACTTTCAATAAGTATTGGTGTTTATTCACAAAGCGATGCTGATGCATCAAAATTGTTTCGAACGTCATCCGTTCAAAAGCCCGATTTTTCGAAAATAGACAATTATGTTTTAGGTCTTAAAATCGGCAAGAATGTCTCTGAAAAAGAGATGGTTGAGTTGATAATCAAAAAATCAACTACAAATTTAGAAAAAGCGAGGGCAATTTTTGTCTGGATTGCCGATAACATTGCTTATGACACAAGTTTTAAAGTAACTACTTTTGAAGAAGGATTGGCAAAACGAAAAGGGGTTTGTCAGGCTTATTCAGAACTTTTTAAGCGTTTTGGGGAGTTAGCAGGCTTACAAGTGGTCGTTATTTCGGGCGATTCTAATCAGTATGACTACAAAAAGCCCTCAGATTTAGATAGCGGAGGACATGCCTGGAACGCTTTTAAATCAGACAACGGAAAATGGATATTGGTTGATGCCACTTGGGGCGCAGGATACGTAAAAAACCGAAAATTTACAAAAGAATTTACTGATTTTTGGTTTAACCCCTCCCCTGAAATCTATATTTTCTCTCATTTTCCAAAAGATGATAAGTGGCAACTAATTGACAAACAGATTAGTAAAGATGCCTTTCTGAAAATGCCTCCAATTACTCCTAAATTTGAAAATTGGGGATTTGATTCTAAAGAATTACTTAATCATTTTCTTAATAGTAAACATAGCGGTTTCCCCGATTTTTATTCAATAGATTTGGATTGGAAAATTGTTAAAATGCCCGTTAGCGCTGAACTGAAAAAAGGGACAACCTACGAGTTCATTTTTGAAATGCCGCAACAAGAAGAGATTGCAATATTTTTGAATGATACTCCATTCTTTGCTGAAAAAAAAGGAAACAAGCATACTATTATTTTTAAACCCGACAAAAAAGGAAACGCTCTAATTACTATTAAGCAAAAAAATGGACAATTTGCGGGAGTTTTGAGTTATGAAGTAAAATAATTTGGAGTGAATGAGTAAATGAGTAAGTAAGAGAGTGCATTCTCGTGGGAATGATGGTTTGGTATAAAAATAAACTTACGGTACAAGTGCAACGTAGATAACCCAGAGTTAGCGTAAGCACAAATCGGGGTATCTCCAAATATGCGACATATTTAATTTACTGTAACATTTCCTAAACCTTTGTAATTTAAGTTAATAGTAAATGCCAAGTCAGGAGTTCTGAGATTTTACTTTCATGTGCTTTTCATTTTTCTTATAAATAAAAAAGATAATGCACTTTTTATAGTGCAAAAATAAAAAAAAATGCACTTTTTATAGTGCGATATTAAAATTATTACTATCTTTGCAAAAATTTTCAATATGGAACAGTTAATAAAAAAATTTAAAGACTTGTTGTCGATAACGCCTCTTTCTTTTAAGCGTTATCTCTATTCAGAGGTTCCGTGGGACGATCGAATGATTGGCATTGTCGGACCGCGTGGCGTGGGCAAAACAACCATGATTTTGCAGTACATCAAAGAAAATCTTGATGCAAACGAAACCCTTTATGTACAAGCTGACGACATCTATTTTGCCAATAATAGATTAATAGAACTTGCCGATGAGTTTTCTAAAAACAGAGGGAAATTTCTCTTCATTGATGAAATCCATAAATACGCGGGATGGTCGCAGTCATTGAAAACTATTTACGATTTTTTTCCTCAAATGAAAGTTGTTTTTACAGGTTCTTCTATTTTGGACATCCTGAAAGGTAGTGCCGATTTAAGTCGTAGAGCATTGATATTCAAAATGCAAGGGCTTTCATTTCGAGAATATCTATTCTTATTTCATAATATTGAAGTAGAAAAACAGAGTTTGACGGATATTTTGAACCATAAAACTGACAATTTCCCCATTCGGCATCCTTTGCCGTTGTTCAAAGATTATTTACAACGCGGATACTATCCGTTTGGTATTAATGATACTACGTTTTTACATCGTCTAAATCAGGTAATTGTACAGACATTAGAAACCGATATTCCAATTTATGCAAATATGAATGTTTCAACGGGAAAAAAACTTGGCAAACTACTGAAAATCATATCGCAAAGCGTACCCTTCAAACCTAACTTCACAAAAATTGCAGCAATGCTCGAAGCAAGTCGAAACAATATTGATGATTATTGCTATCTTATGGAACAAGCAGGGTTGATTATGCAGTTACGTATCATCGGCGAAGGAATTGGACTACTTGGAAAAGTAGATAAAGTATACATCGACAACACAAATCTAATCTTTGCGTTGGCAAATGAAAACCCCAAAATAGGAAACATTCGCGAAACATTCTTTTTCAACCAAATGAGAGTAAATAACAAGGTGTATCGGTCTGAAAAAGGGGATTTCAATATAAACAACATAACTTTTGAAGTTGGAGGAAAAAACAAAACGCAGAAACAAATCAAAGACATGAAAAATGCTTATATTGTGAAAGACGACATCGAATACGGTTATCTGAATGTGTTGCCTTTGTGGGCGTTTGGGCTAAATTATTAAGAGTGAATGAGAGAATGGGTGAATTAGAAAGAGTAAATTCGCACTACATAAAGTGCAAAAATACCGTAAATTGCACTTTTTATAATGCGTTTTTTCAAAAATGAAATAAACTATACAAGGTACAAAAATGCTTATATTGTGAAAGACGACATCGAATACGGTTATCTGAATGTGTTGCCTTTGTGGGCGTTTTGGCTAAATTATTAAGAGTGAATGAGAGAATGGGTGAATTAGAAAGAATAAATTCGCACTACATAAAGTGCAAAAATTTCGAAAATTGCACTTTTTATAGTGCGTTTTTTCAAAAATGAAATAAACTATACAAGGTACTTTTTGAAAATTAGGATTTTGCGTTATTTTTCAAAAATTATATATTGGCACAGCAATTTTTCCTTTTAGAATATCGTGAGCCATAAGTAGTATTGTAGGGTCGTCTAATTCGACAACTCCGCCATCGGGACCTTGCTCGATGTGAATTCCAATACAATGACCTCTAACGTAGTCAGCACCGCCAAAATAATTGCGTACCGTTTCTACGTTGAGGCCCAAAGACTCTGCGATAGAACGAATGCTACCCTTTGGAAGACTGTCTTTGATTCTACGTAATTGATTGAACGTTATTGTAGTACTCATAATTATGTTATTAGAATTGGTTTTTCTGGGCGTAAAATTAAAAGTTATTTTTTTAATCGAAAAAACTAAAAGAAAATTTTAATTATTATTAACATAAAATAAGATTTGATAAGATTTGCTTTTCATATAAAAGTCTGAAATACAATTTCATGAAAATATTAGTAAAAAAATGAATTCTTAAAAAAATATAAAAATTATTTTTCAATTTCCAATTCTTTCTAAAAATTCATCCATTCGTCCGCAGATAATCAGAAGTGATAATTCATTAGCTTTTGCTTGATACATTGCGGAAAGAAGACGGTCAACGGCATTAAGATAACTTATTTGAAATTCACGAAAATCCAATCCCGATAATGCTCCTAATTCGTATCTTTCTAAGGCAAGTTCTAAGTTGAAAATAGTTACAGCCATACTTTCGTTTTCAAAATCTACCATACGGATATAGCTGCTATAAGTGTTGTAAAGTGTATGTAAATCAGTCATAAGGATCAATTCTGTCTCTTCTTGACTTAATTTTTGATTTTCAAGCTCTATTTTAGTGTTTTTAATTGTCCGGTTAATCTGAAATCCATTAAAAATGGGAATAGAAACGTCAAAACCGTAGTTAAATCCTGTTGATTCGTTAAAAGTCATTATTGATGACGGGGTTTCGCTGCGATTATAACTATATCCAGATGAGAAGTTAATAGTGGGGAAACGTGCTGCTCGTGCGGCTCTTAAATCTTCCATTGTCAAATCTATTCCAAGTTGCGACGCAATAATTGCCGTGTTGTATTCTTTTGTTTCGAGTTCTAATTCAGAGAGTAAGAGCGGAGTTCCGAGCAATATTGTATCAGAAATATACATAGAACGGGTTAAATCTATATTTAGCAGTGCATTTAACTGAATATAAAGATTTTGCAATAATTCTTTTTGTATCATCACGTTAGAACTATCTGCGTTGAGGTCTAATCGTGCCTGATGTCGTTCAAGACCTGATGCGGATCCGATATTTACTTTTTCGTCAATAATTCGAAAGCGTTCTTTTGAGAGAACCAATGTTTTTTCGGCAGCCTGTAATCGATGATGCTGAACTAAAATCCTATAATAATTATTACTAATGTTCATGACAAGATTTTCGACTGTTTGTCGTGTACGTATCTCGCTCGTTGATAGTAAAATAGTAGTTTTTTTATAATTAGCAAACATTCCTAATCCGTCAAAAATTGTCCATGATAAATTAAGTCCGGCAGAAAGGGTGCTTGATTTTACGTCATTAAATTCACGTTCTGCACCGGATGCGTCAATTCGTTTACCGTCTGTATTTGAGTTATTTAGCCTTCCGGTAGCACCCAAAGTAGGTAAAAAAGGCTCGTAGGAGTGATTGTTTTTGGCTATCTGTTCTTGGTTGATTATTATTTTGACAGAAGGATTGTTTTCCAAGCCTAAATCAATGCATTCCTGCAACGAAAGGTTTTGTGATTTTATAGGAATTGTTGCAATTAATAAGATTAATATTAATTTTTCTTTAAAAATATAAAGTTTGTTAATTTTTTTGCTTACTCTTTTCATATTTATTATTTTTTTGCCACTAATTTCACGAATTTTCACTAATTATTTTATTTATAAGTATTTGCCTTCGTGTCCAAATTCTTTATTTTATTCCTATAAATTCCATCTGTTTATTTTCCACTAACCACTAACCACTAATCACTAACCACTATTTTTTGCCACTAATTTCACGAATTTTCACTAATTATTTTATTTAGAGGCATTTGCCTTCGTGTCCAAATTCTTTATTTTATTCCTATAAATTCCATCTGTTTATTTTCCACTAACCACTAACCACTAATCACTAACCACTATTTTTTGTCACTAATTTCACTAATTTTCACTAACTATTTCTTTGTGTATCTGTTGAGACGTGGCACGCCACGTCCCTACACACTAACCACTAACCACTAATCACTAACCACTAAAATGTATAACCTTTTGAATAATAATTATTTAGTATGTAATTCGGTTCGATTTCAGACTGCAAAAATAAAAAAATTTTTTATTCAAAATAAATCTGCAAAAATTAACGATTAATCAATTAATTTTATTTATACGAAAAATGAAAAGCACACATAAACGACACATTTCGCAGAAAATAAAGTTTATATGTAATGCATTCTAAATAGTCCCTCATAGACTTCTTTTTTATTAACTGCGGGCTTTAGCTTGTAGTTATTTAAATTGATTTTCAGAATTTTTCAATATTTTCAATAATTTCAATTGCTTTTTCTAACACTTCGTCGCGTCCTTCAATTATTCCGCGTATTGTGGGTTTAACTTCTTTGTCTATTATAATTCCTGTTCGTTGTGTTTCTGTGCCGTCGGGATAATAGACACCAATTCCAGATATTTGGGTTTCAATCCTTCCGGGAAGATAAATTGAAAATGATACATTTCCGTCAGCACCTGCTGTTGTGCTACCAATTACAATTGCCCGCCGCGCTTGCTGAAAAGCCATAGCAGTAAATTCAGCCTGACTTATTGTTGTTTCATTGACAATTATTACGACTGTCCCTTTATATTTGAACTTAAATCTATTTCCTACCTTTGAAATTTTTCCTACTTTTGGCATTTCCGATTTTTTATCTGCAAAAACAAATAATCCCGGCGAAGTTATACTCCCATAAGTAAACTTTACATATTCAGTAGGTTTCGACATTAAATGAGCCCCAATTGAGTGTGCTATCCATTGAGTAGGATAACATCTTAAATCTATTATAATCCCTTTTGTTTTCCGAAACTGTTTCATTATTTTGGGAACTATTTTAAAATCGTTTCTATCAAGTGTTCCGGGATAAATATAACCAATGTCGGAAGTCATAAAACTATATGCCT
This sequence comes from Marinilabiliaceae bacterium, assembly GCA_009777175.1. Taxonomy (GTDB): domain Bacteria; phylum Bacteroidota; class Bacteroidia; order Bacteroidales; family Marinilabiliaceae; genus WRMI01. The sequence continues at coordinate 11,372 of WRMI01000060.1, read as the reverse complement.
CAGTTTCATCAGGTTTATTTGGCAAACTGTCTGACGGAAAACATTTTACTTGCTTTGTAAATAAAATATCATTTCGCAAAATTTCAAGTATAAGATTTTCAGAATTTGTGTTCAACAATTCAGTAGCAATAAGGTTTAGTTTTCCTTGAATATTTGATGCGGGTGCATATTTCATTTTTTCCTCAATAATAGACTCTACGTTGCGTCCGTCAATGGATTTAATTATATCGCCTTTTATTAAAATGGTATCATTTCTCAAATTATCGACAACCACTGCTTTGCCTTCAATAAAAGATATATTGTAGGGCGCTTTGTTTAATCCTTTGTGTTTCAGTATAGTTCTATCGTAAAAACCTGCATGACCGTCGCAAACATCGGTAGCTAATTGTAAAATAGTCATTTTATAATCTATTTCGTTGTTAGCATCTAAAAATTTGGGTATAAATTCTGCCAAAATGACATTCCAATCCTTATCGGTCAAATGTTTATATGGAAAAAAATATTGTATCATATTCCAATATCGGAACAATGCAAGCAGTCTCAATCCTGCATCTTCAAAGTTCATGAAGCTATACGGATTTTCGTTTTTAAATTCGGGTATTGGCACAATCTTAAATAAAGATGCATAATATCCATCCTTTTGACGTTCTAAATCTCTGATTTTCAATAATTTTTCGGCTAAATCAGGACTAAGAGTCTCATTGTTCAACCATTTTAAATCGGGATAAATTTTTACTGTATGTTGAGGAACTTTATCATTTGATTTTTCGTAACCTATTATGCTAAAACTATCTACCCATTCTGACAATATTTTATTTGTTTCATCCTTATCGGTAGCGTTTAATATCAACGGCATAATGCGAAATAGTTCGGCATCCCAATTATATTTGCCTTCAACAATTGCAGGATGATAATATTTCATAAATCCCCATACGCGACAAAGTATTTCAAGATTGTTTACCATTTGTGGGGTATAATCAGATATTATAATTTTAGATTCGGTATCAAATTCCGAATCATAATTAGATTCAATGTTTTTAAGTTTCGCTTTTGACAATTTTTTGCCGTCAATAAAAATTTCGAAATCATCTATCCATAATTTACCTTCTCCATTTAAATATGCTCCGATGGAAAAAGAGTTCGCACTACTTGGTATAATTGTGGTCAATGAATATTTTTTCCAATCGTTACTTCCTTGAATAGTACTATACTCACGCAGTATTGAAGTAAATCTGTTACGGGCTTCTATTACTAATCCAACAGGATGTTCATTATCTTCCATTTTCATATAAGCATTAATCTTAATTTTTGAGCCTTTGTATTTTGCAGGAAAAACGTACCAAGCCCAACTTTGTCCATATGAAACTGAATCGCCTGTTTCTAATAATAGAGAGTACTTACCCGAATGTTTTGTTATTGAGTCAATTGAAACATTACCCCATTTCCACCAGCCGTATGGTACTTTTAATGTTTCAGAAACTCTTTCCATTCCTAAATTGAAATAGGGTTTTTCTTTTTCATTTTTTCTTTTTGCTTCAAACAACTCTTTATCGTCAACAAAGACACGAAAATCATCTGCCCACAACTTTCCTTCTCCTCGAAAAAAGACACCCAACCTAATAATTTTGGTTTCATCGGGTAAAGGTATTGAAATCGAATACTCTTTCCAATCGTTTGTTCCGTTAAAATCAATATCTCTAATTTCATTCGGCACATCGAGAATATATTCCAAAAATGGGGGTATTTCGTTTAGCGCAGCAAAATATAACCAGAACGGTTGTGTATTGTCTTCCGTTTTTATGTATGCTTTTAGTGTAATTCTTTCCCCTTGATGATTTATAGGAATTGTATATTCAATTCTTCCCACTTGATTTGTAGATGTGGTATCAGTCGCTTCAAACATTACAGAAAATTTGCCGGAATATTTTGTAAGCGAATCTATTTTGATTATGACTGACGGATGTGCCTGCATTGTCCATCCATCTGGCAGTCCCAGCGGGTCGGATACTATTTCCATGTCTAAGCTGTGGTTTTGAGGAAAAAATTCCACCAAATATACTGCAAAAAAGAATAAAAAAAATGTTAAATGTTTCATTTTACCAATTTTTATTAATGTTTATAGTAACTTTAAATTTCGAAATCAGTGTCAAATCAAAAATAGGTGTTCCGTTTCCGTTTTTTTCCAATTGAGTTATTGCTCTTTTAATACCGTAATTAAACCTGTTAACGTATCCTAAAACTTTCATTGTTTCTGCAAGAACCACATTTCTATAATCGCTTGCGTTGGGGAAATTGTGAATATTCACTGCGCCGTACAGCCCGCCGGAATTTACAATTTCAATTCTATTTATAAATTCATAGATATAAATAGGAGCGTTTGATTCGTAGCTGCGGTGCATTATAGCGTTCATCACCATTTCACGCAAAGACCAATAATGATAATTTGAGATAAGAGTTTCTCTAAAACTGTCGCCTCTAACGGGGCGTTCTTTAACAATAATATTCTTAATAAAATCATCAATCGTTTTAAGTTCGGTAATAAAAGCTCCCGAAAATCTTTTTTCAAAATCAACGTCTGAAATCATATCATCACCCTTAAATTTTACGTACTGAATGTATGCACCGGGAATGAAATAAACTGGTTTTTTGCCAAATACTAAAATACCTGCATTTGTGGGGCAATTATAAGTTAAATCATAAAATCTCAAAGAGGCTAATTGCTCTTCAATATCTCGGTTGTTTTGAGATAGTACTTCTTCTTCGATAGTCAAAGGTAAGTAAGTAATTTTGAAATAATCGAGGTTCATATCCGTCAAATTGGTATCTAACGCAGGTAAAAGGTCATAAGTTTTTACGTTTGATGCTCGACGTTCTATCAATATTTTCTCTTCATCAATGCTTGCTTTGTCTCTACGGGGTCCAACTCTTATCCAACATCTGCCGTCATATCTAACGGGAGGGAATAAAGAAGGAATTACCTCTATTACAACAACTTCACCTTTGGAAAAGTGGAAAACATCGCTAACTGTCATAGACGGCTGCGGTAAAACATTTCCATTTGTTTTTACGTTTCCAATTTTTTGCAAATCCTGGTCTGTCCATGTGCAACCAGCTAATTGACCGTTGTCATTGACACCTAATAAAATATAGCCTGGTCTTTTGTGATTAGGAAAATCGTTGGACAAGGCACATACTGCAGGTCCTAATTTATCCTCACGTACTGAAATAGTACGTTCAATATAATTTGACTCCATATCTGCCAATAAACCTGATACTTCTTCTTTTGTAACCATAACTGAAACAAATAAAAAATAAATGCAAAAGTAGGGATTTTTTTTTACAAAGTTCTATTTTTGAAAAAAAAGTAATAACCCTCAAAATATTCGGGCGATGCATCTCGGTGAAAATAAGATTTTCAAATAAATAAATCAAACAAGTTAACAAAACTTTTATAACGTTTTTTCTGAAATTATTTTGAATATTTCCCGACTTCGACAATGCGACACCCAAATGGTTTAAAATCGGCATTTTAAGCCACTTTTACGACTTTTTGCGACACCCACAACAAATCTTATATTATTGATATTCAGTATATTACAAAATTAATTTTTAAAAGTGTCGAAGTCAGGAAATTGCATAATATCAAATATTTACAGAAAAGAAAAAAATTACTTGATAATCCTCTTAAAATATTTAATATTTATAACTTTTTCAGACCGATTGAAACTGTTCTAAAAATCTTATATCATTTTCAAAAAGCAGTCTAATGTCGTTAATTCTATATTTAAGCATAGCAATTCTTTCAATTCCCATTCCGAAGGCAAAGCCAGAATAAATATTTTTATCAATATAGCAATTTTCGAGGACGTTTGGGTCAACCATTCCGCAGCCCAAAATTTCTACCCATCCTGTTTGTTTACAAATAGCGCATCCTTTGCCTCCGCAAAGTGAGCAAGAAATATCCATTTCGGCGGATGGCTCTGTAAAAGGGAAAAATGATGGTCTCAATCTTATTTCAGTTTGCTGTCCGAACATTTCTTTGGCAAAAACTAACAAAGTCTGTTTCAAATCGGCGAATGATACATTTTTGTCGATGTATAGCCCTTCTATTTGGTGAAAAATACAGTGAGCACGTGCTGAAATTGCTTCATTACGATAAACTCTGCCGGGAAATATTGCTCTAATTGGAGGTGGTTGGCTTTCCATAACACGTATTTGTACCGATGATGTATGTGTACGCAACAGAATATCTGGATTTTTGGAAATAAAAAACGTATCCTGCATATCACGTGCTGGGTGTTCGGGTGGAAAATTTAGTGCTGAAAATACGTGCCAATCGTCTTCAATTTCGCGATTTTCTGAAAGTGTATAACCCAAAGTTGAAAATATTTCGCAAATCTGATTCTTTATGATTGATACAGGATGTCGCGACCCAACGGAAAATGAAATGCCTTGCATGGTCAAATCAATTTGTTGAGAACGACTCGTTTTTGCCTCGAACTGCGATTTTAAGTCGTTAATCTTTTCTTGTGCTTCGGTTTTCAAATAATTCAAAACCAACCCAATTTCCTTTTTTTCTTGTTGGGGTACATTCCTAAAATCTTCGAACAATGCCGATATTATCCCTTTTTTCCCAAGATACTTAATCCTCAACTCCTCTACATCGGCAAGCGATGTTACATTTATTTTTGAAATTTCCTCTCGTAAATCCTCGATTTTTTTGAGCATATAGCCATTATTTTTGTAGTTTCTAAATTGCAAAAATTATATATATTTTTAATAAAAAAATGTAGTGTTTTATCTTTTATTTTGCATTATTCATAAGAAATGAAAATCTCTATTAAACGCAAAGGAACACAAAAAATAACTGAAAACTGAAAACTATTAATGCGTTCTCAACTTTGCGACTTTGCGTTAAAAAAAAAATGAATAATGTAGGTTATATCAGCGATTCAACCTTAAATAATTAGATTAATTTTTCAACTATTCAACAATACTCATTTTCATTGTAACATTTTCGGCGGGTCTATCTTGACTACCCGTTTTAACCGCCGCAATTTTATCAATTATTTCAAGCCCTTCAATTACTTCGCCGAAAACAGTGTATGCGTCGTCAAGGTGCGGGGTTCCGCCGACGGTTGTGTATGCTTTTTTTACTTCATCGGGAATTTTAAAGGCTTCGATAATTGCCATTTCTCCAGATGCATCTTGCGTAATTTGTTCTTGCAATTTTTGCATCGCTTCCATATCGTTGGCTTTCTGTAAGTTCATATAAGCTTCTCGATGTGGCTCAAAATATTTAAGCATAATTGTCTGCGATTTTTGATGAATAATTGATTGTTCCATCACCTCCATTTCTTCTTCGGAATAAACTTTACCTTGCACAATATAAAATTGTGAGCCGGAAGATTTTTTTTCGGGATTAATTTGGTCTCCTGTTCGAGCCGCTGCTAATGCCCCTTTTTTGTGAAATAATTTAGGATAAACGATTTCGGCATCGATTGTATAACCGGGGCCGCCTTGTCCTAATGCTTTACCGGGTGGGGCATCTTTGGAATCTGGGTCCCCACCTTGAACCATAAAATTAGCTATTACGCGATGAAAAAGTAAATCATTGTAATAGCCCTCTTTTACTAATTTCACGAAATTGTCCCTGTGAAGAGGAGTTTCGTCATACAACTTTATCACAATGTTGCCTAACGATGTCTCTATCAGTACTTTCTGTTCTTTCATTGTGGTCTGTTCTTTTGAGGTTTCTTTTGGTTTTTTTTGTTCTTTCTTACTTTGTGCACAACCCGATACGGTTGATATAAATAAGAATAACGATAAAATAAAAAATTGTCGTCTAATCATAATATAAAAAATTTTGGTGTTAATTTAATTTTACAAAAGTAATATTATTTTTTAAATAAAAATTATTTTTTTTCTAACATGGGTACAAATTTAACTGATTTTAACTCTTTTTCAATAATTTTTCCTTCAATTTTTGTTAAAAGTATTAAAGATTGTACTGAATGTTGTTGTCCAACAGGAATTATCATTTGACCGCCTTCTTTAAGTTGTTCGATTAATTTTTCAGGAATCCTCTCGGGTGCGGCTGTTACGATAATTGCGTCAAATGGGGCATGTTCCTGCCATCCTTCATATCCGTTTCCACTTTTTATGTAAACATTTTTATATTTAAGTTTGGAAATCACTTTCTTAGCATTTTTTGCGAGGTCATCAAATATTTCAATTGTATAAACTTCACAACCAATTTCTGCTAAAATAGCAGCCTGATACCCAGAACCAGTGCCAATTTCTAAGACTTTCATTTTCGGATAGGGGTCTAAACTTTGTGTCATAAATGCAACAATATAAGGCTGAGATATTGTTTGGTCTAATCCGATAGGTAAAGGACGGTCAGTATAAGCAAACTTCTGTATATCGTCGGCGACAAAAAGATGTCGCGGTACAGTTCTCATTGCTTTAAGAACAACTTCAGACTTTATGTCTCTGGTTTTAAGCTGCTCATCGACCATTTTATTACGAAGATAGTCAAAATTTTGTGCCCATATATTAAACATAGCGGCAAAAATTAATAAAATTATCAAAACAGTTTTTTTTGGAGTATTCATCTTTGTCAGGATTATTAGTTCTTAATATGTTGCAAATAAGCACAATAACATCAATCATGTTGGAAAATTAAAATAAAGTGTTAAAAATAAAGGAGTCTATATCTTTGATTCAACAATTTGCAAAATTTCAGTTTCACGTCTAATTGCGTTTTTTTGAATTTCTGCACCTTTTGCAACTAAATCTTTTGCAGACGCATCATCTTTAACTGATGCTGCATTAATCATTACGTTTAAATATGCACCCATTATTGCCGAACGGATACAAATAGCACCTACTCCGGCATCTGAAACAGAGTTAGGATTTCCTTCTTTTGCCATATATTCCAATAAATCAAAACAATCGTAGGCTAAATTCATAACTTTGAATGGAACTTCAATAGCATTAATTGTAGCCTTGTGAATAGCGTTACTTCTGGCGTTCTTTTCGGTTTCATTACTTTTAGGAAGTGAAAAAGCGTCCATTATTGCGTTAAATGCGTTGGTATCTTCATCAACTAACATAATCAGTTGTTTTTGAATAGTCATTCCTTTCTCGGCAAAATCGGAAAATTCCTCCCATCTGTTGTCCCAACCGCGTTTGTGAGAAGATAAATTTGCCACCATTGTACCCAAAGAAACTCCTAAAGCCGCAAGATATGCAGAAACAGAACCACCTCCGGGAGCGGGTTCTTCCGATGCTGTTTTATTAGCAAAGTCCCAGCAACTTAATTGTACAAGAGATTTTGGATTATAATCTTCCAAAAGATATTCGATTATTTTCTTTTTGGGGTCAAAAGGGGTTAATTCGTCTAAACCCATTGATTTAACGGCAATCTTAATTATTTCTTCGTCGGGAAGTCCCGTTGAACGTTTCTGTTTTTTTAAGAAATATTTACCTGCGTCAAGCATTGATTTTAGTGGTATAACACCAACTAATTCAGAACCTGTAACTCTAAGCCCTCTTGCAGCGGCTCTTTCACAAACCGTATCAAAAGCGACATGCAAAGGAGTGATAGTTATATCGGTGAGGTTCATGGAAATTTGCGCAATGCCATATTCTTCTATAAACCAGCCAATTCCTTTGACGGATTTTAATAAACCCGGTTCGTAAACCACATTTCCTTGCGCATCTTTCACTTGTTTTCCTGTTATGGGGTCTCCTTCACGTTTAACTCTGCCTCGCTCACGAACATCATAAGCAACTGAATTTGCGCGTCTTACGGATGTAGTGTTGAGATTAACATTATATGCAATGAGGAAATTTCGTGCGCCAACGGCAGTAGCCCCTGTACGTGCAACATTTTCACTCCATTTGTTTGGACCAAAATCTGGTTTCCATTCGGATGAGACTATTTTTTGAGGTAGTCCTTCATATTCACCTTGACGGTTATTTGCAAGATTTCTGCGTTTTTCTTCGGTAGCCGCAAATTCATAACAATAAATAGGGATACCAAGTTCTTCGCCCAAACGTTTTGCTAATTTTTGTGCATAAATAACTACTTCGTCCATTGTAATATTCGCAATCGGAATCAACGGACAAACGTCAATAGCACCAAAACGGGGATGTTCGCCTTTATGAACACGCATGTCAATAAGTTCGGTAGCCTTCTTTGCTGCTCTAAAAGCGGCTTCGCACACTTCTTCGGGAGTGCCTACAAAAGTAACGACCGTTCGGTTTGTTGCTTTTCCGGGGTCAACATCTATCAGTTTAACCCCCTCAACGGTTTCTATTTCGCGGGTTATTGCCGCAATGATTTCTGGATTTCGCCCCTCACTGAAATTGGGGACACATTCGATTAATTTTTTCATATTTATATTTTTATTATGGTGCACAGTTCACGGTTCACGGTACACGGTTCACGGTTTATTTTATTTTATTGTTTCATTTTATGCTTTTTATTTGTTATTGAATTTATTGAATTACTCTTATTTACACTAAAAGCTGCAGGCTAAAGCCCGCTGGGGATACACGGATTAAACGGATTTTCACGGATTTTTTCATCTTTTTTCATTTAAACTTTTTTTAACGCAAAGTCGCAAAGTTGAGAACGCAAAGATCGCAATAAATTCAAAAATTACATTCTCTTCATCACTCATTGTCTCATTTACTCATTTACTTATTTACTTATTCACTCATCATGTTTATGCCCCGAATTGCGCTAACGCTTATTCGGGGTTATCTACGTTTAACTCCTTACGGAGTTAGTACGAGGAATTTTGATTTTTTTTCTCATTTACTCATTTACTCATTCACTCATTATGTTTATGCCCCGAATTGCGCTAACGCTTATTCGGGGTTATCTACGTTTAACTCCTTACGGAGTTAGTACGAGGAATTTTGATTTTTTTCTCATTTACTCATTCACTCATTTACTTATTCACTCATTATTCTACCAAGCGATGCATTCCTATCGGAATTCTACACCGTGTACCGTGAACCATTTTCTCATTTACTTTAACAAAAATCCATATTCATATACTTTCGGTTCAATTTTCTTTGCTAATATTTTAAGTTTCGTTCTTAAATGTTCCATAAGTGCGTTATACGTATTATCTTTACTTTTGTTATTCATTTTTCCTTTTTGGTTGCGTCCTTGAAAATATTCGCGAATATCGTATAAACCTGCATTTACGTTAATATTTTGTTGTTTATGATAATATTTCCACAACTCTCTACCTGCATCAAAAACATTTGTTGCTTCGGGTGAAAATTCTCTGTTTGCACAAAACTTGTTTTCTTCTTGTTCAAATAGGGTTGAATATGCGTTCGGAATAACTATTCCACTGATAAAACTTATCATAAAATGACTTTCAAATCTCTCTTTTGCATTGACTTCGTTTTCAGAAAATGGTATCCAATGGTTTACTCCATGTGTGGTAGAAATATTGTTACTATTGTGAAAAAGTGTATAAGCAAGGCAGTTATTATGAAATTCGATGTCTTTTTTCCATTTTTTATTTGGAAAAAGGAATTGGTCTCGGTCGTTAAGCCATGTTGCGGGAATGGACTTTCGCACAGCATAATATATTGAGACAGGTATTAAATTTTCAATAGAAATCGGAACATAAAAGACATGTCGCGTTCCAATTTCATTAGTGATAAAAAGGTAATTATTATTTTGGAAGTCAGGAGCGGGATTGGGTAAAAACCCGATAGCATAACTGTTATTATCCACAAACTGCTTTATCCATTTATTTATTGAAAAAGCATCATTATTTGCGTAGATATTTTTTCTTCCAATACTATTTCCCTCTCTATCAAAAATATCTGCTTTAATTTTTTCAAAAGTTTTTTTAATTTTACAGTTCCAAATGAAAAAGCCTATTGGGAATTGTCCGTTCACATTTTCGAAAGAATTTGCAGGAACAACAAAAAGTTTTTCAAGTTTTGGCTGAAAAACTTTTCGGAACTCTTGAAAATTATCTGACTGCAAGTTTTTTAATTTAGAAAAATTTGCAATTATGCAATTTGGTATTTCAAAATAAATTCTAATTAAAAATTGAGCAAATAGTTCATTTGAAGCTTTTTTGAGATAATTTTTATATTGTTCTTTGGTTTTATGCAAATTAGCAACTCCTGCTTTGTTTTCCCCTGTTCCGTACATTGTTCTTGTGGTTGTTGCCTCAGCATACGGCGGATTAATATAAATAATCAATTTTTGCCTCAGTTTTGGGTCGTTAATAATATCTAATAAACTATTTGGCAATTTAGAAAAGTCATCATTCAAAAAATCAAACTGAAATACGTGACTTTCTAATAGATTTGCGCCATTTTGGATGCGCTCTTTCATAGCGGCAAGATCTTGTTTGTCTAAAGTTGATGCCCAAATATTGTATTTATTAGTCAGTCCGGCAAGTAAATTTCCTGTTCCTGCGGCACAATCCCATACATAATACTCGTCTTGCCAATCGACCCCAAAAACATCGGCAAGATATTTTTGAGAGAGTTCTACCCAAATTGTCGGAGTGTAGAAACTACCTTTTCGTTCTCTAACATCTTGAGGAACAATTAAATCACGCCGGTCAACAATATAATTCCAATACTCTTTTTCGGGTGGACGTTCATATTTTGCCCAAAACCGCTCGTAGGCTTTTTGGTTATCGTTGAAGTCAATCCTGCTAACATTAAAAATGCCCGATTTTAATTTAACTTTGTCAAATTCATAATATTTACTTTTTAAGAGTACGTGCCAATTTTCACTGATGGTATTGTTATCGCTCGAAATTAGGTCTGCAAGATAAAAATCACCGTCAATTATTCCATCTTTTTTTGCTGCATCCCAATCTACTGCAATAGTAGGTTTTACGGTGTCTAACCATTTGCTATAAATTGTAAGAAAATTATTTTTATCGATTTTTGTTTTGGTTGTTTCAGTTTTCCCGATAACAAAATTTTCTTTGATAAATTTTCTTAACTCTTTGTCATCTTTTTCAAAATCAAAGATATAGGTATTCCACGGAGTTTGGTTTAATATTTTTTCAATTAAACTGTAAATATATTTAAATTCGCGGGTATCTTTGTTTGATGGCGCAACTTTCCAATTAATATCACTCAGATAAAAAATATGTTGAAGTTCAGAATATGGAACAAAAGCAATTTTTTCACCATCGAAACAACCCAAAAAAGGAGGTGGCAATATTTTGTCAAAAGTGCGTGCTTTGCCCATTGTGAGTACTAATTGAGTAAGCATCGCAACAATATCATCGCTATCAGTTTTTGTTTCACCCAAAAGATGATAAAAATCCTCAAAATCAACCGCCTGCAAATTTATTGAT
>WRMI01000059.1 GCA_009777175.1 Marinilabiliaceae bacterium | reverse complement strand
AATGTAGAGCAGGTTTATGGTTATGCCTCGCATCCTGAAGTTAGAAGCACCTATTTTGCGCTATGCAACGGATTGGAATTTGCGTTATATCGTAGAGAATTAACCAACACGCCAATTCTCTATTTTTGGTTAGAGGAGATTGAACATTATTGGGATAAATTAAAAATGTTTTTGTCGCCGAATAGTTTTCAGATAGGTAAAAATATCAACTACGACACAACCAATGCAACCGCACGACCTACCACTTTTGATTATGCAACACGACCGCTTTTGGAAGAGATTCCTGTAAAAAAGCAAGCTGCAAAACGGCATTTTGGAGTTCACGGATATTTTACCAAACAGACATGGAACGTGGTTGCCGATTATATCAGAAATTTCAGCAAGCCGGGCGATTTAGTGCTTGACCCATTTGGAGGTAGTGGAGTTACCACCATCGAAGCATTGATGAATAATCGAAAAGGAATAAATATAGACATTAATCCAATGGCAATTTTTCTTGTTGAATCTCTTATTTCACCCGTTAATCAATCAGAATTGGCAGAAACTTTTGAACAAATAAAAAACGAATATATTAAAAATGATCCGAAAACAAAAACCGAAATAGAGAAGGCAATCAAAAAATATCCACAACCAAAACCATTGAAATTACCAAAAGGCTCAGATGTAGAAACTGCTGACAATCTATTTAATGATAAACAGTTAGCACAATTAAGTTTTTTGAAACATCTTATTCTTAAACAAAAAAATAAGAGTATTAAAAATTCGCTACTTTTATCTTTTTCGGGAGTTGTTACAAGAGTAAATTTAACCTATCATATTAGCACAGCCGTGAAATCATCGACCGGTTTTGGCGGAGATGCTGCCGCATTTAGATATTATAGATACAGAATCGCTAAAAATCCAACAGAAGTTGATGTAATGCAATGTTTTGAAATGCGATACAAAAAAGTAATTGCTGCCAAAAAAGAGATGGAATATTTTATTAATGACCAAACAATTTCCAATGCCCAAATTATCAAAGGCACAGCAACAAACCTTAAATTTCTCCCAAAAGAGAGCGTTGATTATATTTATACCGACCCACCGTATGGTAAGAAAATTCCATACCTCGATTTGTCAACTATGTGGAATGCTTGGTTAGATTTTTATGTTACAGAAGAAGATTATCAACAAGAGGCAATTGAAGGTGGAGAACACAATAAAACCAAACAAGAATATAACCAACTGATTTCAAAAAGTATAGAGGAAATGTACCGTGTTTTAAAATACGACCGTTGGATGTCATTTGTTTTTGCGCATAAAGACCCTGAATTTTGGCACTTAATTATTAACACTGCTGAAAATTGTGGTTTTGAATATGTCGGTGCTGTTCCTCAAAAAAATGGACAAACAAGTTTTAAGAAACGTCAAAATCCTTTTACCGTTCTAAGCGGACAACTTATTATTAATTTTCGCAAAGTGCGTAATCCAAAGGCAATTCTCAAGGCAAATCTCGGAATGGACATCGCACAAATTGTTATGCAAACAATAGAAGGAATCATTGCAAAAAATAATGGCGCTACATTAGAACAAATAAACGATGAGTTGATTATCAAAGGTTTAGAATTAGGTTTTCTTGACTTACTAAAAAAAGAATATTCTGACCTGACACCAATTTTAATGTCCGATTTTGATTATGATAATGAAACAGAACTGTTTACAATCAAGAAAGATAGAAGTTTTAAAACAAAAATTGATGTAAGGCTACGCATAAAATATTATCTGATAAGTTATTTGCGCCGCATGGAACGTGAAAACACAATTCCAACCTTTGACGAAATATTTTTATATATAGTGCCACTCCTCAAAAACGGTGAAACACCTGAAAATCAGACCATTCTAAATGTTTTAAATGATGTTGCCGACAGAATAGAAGAAGATAGTTGGAGAATAAAACGAGAGGGTGGGGCGACTTTGTTTGAATGAAAAAAGTAAATTGACTATGAATAATAATCAAAATGAAATAATTCTTTATCAGCCAGATGATAGCACTGAGGTTGACGTGAGATTAGAGGATGAGAATGTTTGGTTGACTCAGTCACATAGAGGATATTGACAAGTATGAGGTATAAAAGAAGCGAAACAAGATTAAAATATGATTCCTACAATAATGATTGGGAAAAAACATATTATGATTTAGATACTGGCGGATATCTGGTAACTGAATCCAAAAGGTTGAGACTATCATTAAAAAGTGATAATGAAAAAGCAAAATACGCAGTAGAAAATGATATGTGCGAAACACTTGCAAAAAGTGGATACCATATTGAACATGTAAACAAAAGTTATGATATTCACATAAATGGAATAAAAGCTGATTTAAAAAAAACATGTGGAAGCGGAAATATTGAAAAGTATGCTAAAAAAGCAATTCGCGAGCAAGGTGCTGAAAAGGTTGTTTTTGAATTCCAAAATAATTCTAAAGAAGTTCAATTAAAATTGTTGAAGTTAAGTAAATATTATCAAATACACGGTTATTATTTTTTTTCAAATAAAAAAACAAAAGTTTATGAATTTTAATAAAAATAGGAAAGCCGGATTACTCCGGCTTAACAAGCGGTACGAAATCCATACCTATGAGTTTTACCCCACTTCATGCACGTTATAGCCCGCACACTTGGCTTTCCAATAAATTGGCGGCGCAAAGATACAAAAAATTTTTAATAAACAAGCAAAAAACAACAAAATTTTAACTTTTTTCAAAAACTATAAAAACAAAAATCTTATGAAAACAAAAAATGCGACAAAATCAGACCATTCAAAATGTACTAAATGATGTTGCTGATAGGATAGAAGAAGATAGTTGGAGAATAAAACGAGAGGGTGGGACGACTTTGTTTGAATGAAAAAAGTAAAAATATTTATTCATATTTTTCTAAAATAGTTTTATTTACTATTTTTGCACCCTCATAAAAAAATTAAATGATATGGAAACAATATCTCAATTGACATTAAATGACGCACAATTGTTTGTATTGCAAACACTTGCAATAACCAAAGGGAAACAAGAAAAAGAAGAGTTGACTTCTTTATATCTTGATTACGTTCAGAAAAAAATGGATAAATTATCAGATAAGTGGTGGGAAGAGAATGATATGAATAATGAAAAAATACAAAATATTTTAAAAACCCATATCAGAACTCCTTATTTATAAAATAAATGATTATAAATTATGAAATTCGTGAAATTTGTGGCTAAAAATATAAACAGATTAAACTTTCATAACTAGAATAATAAGCTCAATATTTCAATACATTCAATAACAAACAATTTCAATAAATTCAATAACAGATTAGTGGCTAAAAATAATAAGATATGAAATACTTTAACGTTGCTGGTCCCTGCATCGAGGGAGAGCATTATATGATTGATGCAACCGAGCGGTTGTACGACGAGTTGATGGAACTTATCAACTCAAAACAATACTACGTTGTTCACGCTGCCCGTCAGACGGGAAAAACAACGCTGTTAATTGACCTTGCCAATAAAATCAATAAAGAGGGCAAATATTATGCTGTTTATTGTTCTTTGGAAAGATTATACGGTGTAACAGACACTGGGATAGGAATATCAGCAATCTTCAATGCTTTTGCAATTGCATTAGAAAATTATCAACTACCGTTCTTTGAAAAATTTAAAGATAATATTGACATTTCTGATTTCTTAAATGCTTTTGGATTAGCATTGTCGAGGTATTGCAGAAAAATTGACAAGCCGCTTGTTATTTTCTTTGATGAGGCTGATTGTTTAACAGATGCAACATTGATTTCTTTTTTGCGACAACTACGCGACGGCTACATAAATCGCTCTATCGCTCCGTTTCCGAACTCTATTGCATTAGTTGGCATGCGCAATATTCGCGATTACAAGGCAAAAATTCGCGACAATCAGGAAACGCTTGGTTCGGCAAGTCCTTTTAATATTATAACAGAATCTTTGAATCTTCGAAATTTTACACAAATAGAAGTTGAAAATCTTTATAAACAACACACCGACCAAACAGGACAAGTTTTCGAAGATGAAGCACTTGAAATAATTTTTGGACAAACCCAAGGACAACCATGGTTAGTTAATGCAATTGCGCGACAAGTTATTGAAAAACAACTTAAAAATGATTATTCAATACCAATAACCGCCAAAATGGTTTCCGAAGCAATTAATACAATTATTCTCCGTAGAGATGTTCATATCGACCAACTGCTTGATAAATTGAAAGATGAGAGAGTGCAAAAAGTTATAGAAGAGGTTATAATGGGTGAAGGCGATGATATAGATTTTTTTTCAGACGATTATAGTTATGTAAAAGATTTAGGATTAATAAGAGATAATAATAAAGTTATTGAACCTGCAAATCCCATCTATGCAGAGGTCATTATTAGAGTTTTGAATAACAAAGAACAACGAATTTTAGAAACAGATGCCCGTTTTTCTGAGTTCCAAATGCAGAAATATTATAAGAATGATACTTTTGATTTGAGTTTGATGTTACAAGATTTTCAGCAGTTTTGGCGCGAAAATTCTGATATTTGGCAAAATAAATATCAATATAGAGAAGCAGCCCCTCACTTAATTTTACAAGCATTTTTGCAACGCGTCTTAAATGGAGGAGGTGATATACGTAGAGAGATGGCTACAGGTAGAAGAAGGTTAGATTTGTGTGTTGAATATCTTGGGAAAAAATATCCCATTGAGTTAAAAATTAACTATGGCAAAAAATATTTGGAACGAGGTACCGGACAGTTATTAAATTATATGGACATTCTGGGTTGTAACGAAGGTTGGCTTGTTGCATTTGATAGAAACGCAAAAAAATCGTGGGAAGATAAAATATACCAAAAAAGTGAAGAAAAAGACGGAAAAATTGTTAATATTTTTGGATGTTGAAAAAAAACGGCGAACGGTACACGGTGCACGGCGAACGGTACACGGCGAGTGGTACTCGGTGTACGGTGCAATATACCACAAGGGGTCAAGTGTTTTGGTTATTGAATAAAAAGTACACCTTGCACCGTAATAAAAATATAAACAGATGAAACTTTCATAACTAGAATAAATTCAATATTTCAATACATTCAATAACAAACAATTCCAATAAATTAGTGTATATTCGTGAAATTAGTGGCTAAAAATAAAAAAAATGAAAAATTTTGATTTATCCTTATATTTGGTTACAGACAGTACATATCCAAATCAATCTGAAAATGATTTTTTGAAAACCATTGACCAAGCCTGTAGAGGTGGAGTTACGCTTGTTCAATTGCGCGAAAAAGAGAAGTGCGGATTAGATTATTTTAACATTGCCCAAAAAGTCAAGCAAATAACTGATTCATATAATATTCCGCTTATTATTGACGACCGCGTTGATGTTGCAATGGCAGTAAATGCGGCTGGCGTTCACGTTGGTATAAGCGACATTCCTGTTTTTGTTGCACGAAAACTATTAGGAGATAATAAAATTGTGGGAGCTACTGCCAAAACTGTTGAGCAAGCCCTAAAAGCAAAGAAAGAAGGTGCTGATTACCTCGGAGTTGGTGCTATTTTCCCTACTACTACCAAAGTTGTTACCATACATACAGAAGTTACTACATTAAATGATATAGCCGCAAAGAGTAATTTGCCCATTGTTGCAATTGGCGGACTTAATGAATCAAATAGTCATGTTTTATTTGGAAGTAAAGCAAACGGAATTGCAGTAGTATCTGCTATTATGAAAAGCGAAAATCCTTTCGAAACATCAAAAATTTTAAAACAAATGGTTGTGGAAAATTTCAGATAGTTTATTTGTAGCCACGAATCTGTTTGTTATTGAGTATATTTAAATATAATCATTTGCTTGTTGAGTAAAGTTATTGGTAAAATGACGCAGAAAAAGATTCCTCGCTACACTCGGAATGACCATCTCGTCCCTTTTGATTGTGGATGTTCCGCTAGCGCTGAGCCACAGCGGAACATCCACAATTTATTAATTCGTCATTCCGAATGAAACGTAGTGAAATGAGGAATCTGAAAATATAAGAATGAAAGATAAAAAATTTTTAATTTTTATATATCTAATAATCAAACATATAAGATATTTTATAAATTATTTATTAATTCATTTAATTAAAAATAAACAAAATAATATTACTTTTGCGGCGAAAATATAGATATAAAATATGATAAAACCGATAGAAAAAATTATCGACCTTGGCGACGGAAGGTCAATTATTATTGAAACAGGCAAACTTGCAAAGCAAACTGATGGTTCGGTTGTAGTTAGGATGGGAAATACATTTCTCCTTGCGACCGTAGTAGCCGCCAAAGAAGCAAATCCGGGCACAGATTTTATGCCCCTTTCTGTTGAATATAAAGAAAAATTTGCATCAGCAGGAAGAATCCCCGGAGGATTTCAACGAAGAGAAGGAAAACCGTCTGATTATGAAATACTTATTTCACGTTTGGTTGACAGAGCACTGCGACCTCTTTTCCCCGACGATTTTCACGCAGAAGTTTTTGTGAACATTAACCTAATTTCTGCCGATAAAGAGAGTACACCCGACGCACTCGCAGGACTCGCAGCATCTGCAGCCCTCGCAGTTTCTGATATTCCTTTTGGAGGACCAATTTCAGAAGTTAGAGTGGCGCGTATTAACGGTGAATTTATGGTAAACCCTACAGCCTCGCAACTCAAAGAAGCAGACCTCGACATCATGGTCGGAGCATCTTTCGACAATATTCTTATGGTTGAAGGCGAAATGAAAGAAGTATCCGAAACAGACCTGCTCGAAGCAATGAAAATTGCACATACAGCGATTAAAATTCAGTGTCAAGCACAAATGGAACTTACTGAATTAGTTGGTAAAACTACAAAAAGAGAGTATTGTCACGAAGATAACGACGAAGAACTTCGTGAAAAAGTTAGAAAAGAAACGTACGACAAAGTCTATGCAGTCGCAGCAAAGGCAAATCCTAACAAACATGAACGTGCCGACGCATTTAAAGAAGTTTATGAAGAATTTATTGCCGCTAATTATGAAGGAGTAGAAGAAGATGACATTCCTACCGAACAGATTAAGAGATATTACCACGACATCGAAAAAGAAGCAGTCCGCCGTTTGATGCTTGATGATAATATTCGTTTAGACGGTCGCAAAATGGATGAAATTAGACCTATTTGGTGCGAAGTTGATTGGCTACCCGGTCCACATGGCTGCGCAATTTTTACACGTGGTGAAACTCAATCGCTCACTACCGTTACTCTCGGAACTAAATTAGACGAAAAAATTATTGACGACACATTGAACAAAAGTTTTGATAGATTTTTGTTGCATTATAATTTTCCACCATTTTCAACCGGAGAAGCACGTCCTTATAGGGGAGTAGGAAGACGAGAAGTTGGTCACGGAAACCTTGCCCTTAGAGCATTAAAACCAATGATGCCCGAAGAAAACCCATACACAGTAAGAATTGTCTCAGATATTTTAGAATCAAACGGCTCATCATCAATGGCTACGGTTTGTGCAGGTACACTCGCATTAATGGATTCGGGTATTAAAATCAAAAGACCCGTATCAGGAATTGCCATGGGACTTATTTCTGACCCCAAAACAGGACAATATGTAGTACTTTCTGATATACTCGGCGACGAAGACCATCTCGGCGATATGGACTTTAAAGTTACAGGAACATTCAATGGAATTACGGCAACTCAAATGGATATAAAAGTAGATGGACTTTCTTACGAAATCCTCGAAAAAGCACTTAATCAAGCAAAAGAAGGACGACTACATATTCTTGGCAAAATGGTTGAAACGATTGCTGAACCACGTGAAGATTACAAACCACACGCTCCACGCATTGTTACAATAAAAATTCCAAAAGAGATGATTGGTGCAGTTATTGGTCCCGGTGGAAAAATTATCCAAGAAATTCAAAGTGTTACAAATACTGTGATTGTTATTGAAGAAGATGGTGCATTTGGTATTGTTGATATTTCAGCCGTTGACAAAGAATCAATAGATAAAGCACTTGAACGAATTAATGCAATTGTTGCAGTTCCCGAAGTAGGAAAAATTTATTCAGGGAAAGTGAAATCTATTTTGTCATTTGGTGCTTTTGTGGAGATTTTACCCGGAAAAGAAGGACTACTACACATTTCTGAAATAGAACATAGACGCCTCGAAAGGGTGGAAGACGTTTTACAAGAGGGAGACACAGTAGAAGTAATTCTCCTTGAAATAGATAGCCGTACGGGAAAACTTAAACTCTCTCGAAAAGAATTATTGCCAAAGCCCGAAAAAACCGAAAATACTTTTGTCAGAAAAAATCATCCCCCACCACGAAGAGACAACAATCCACGAAAAGATTTTCACCCGAGAAAAGATAATTTTCAAAGAAGGGAAAACCCAAATAGGAGCGATAAACATAAGTGGAATTAGGTCATTTATAATGCTTTTGGTGCGTCCGTTTATTTGGAATGAAATGTTAAAATGGATTTAATAGTAAAGTGCTAATATTAAAATAAATAGGAAACATGAAAAAGCAGATTTTAACAGGCGAAGAATCTTTTGAAAAGATTATCGAAGGAAATTTTTTTTATATTGATAAAACCTTTTTTATCAAAGAATTTCTTGAGAATAGAGGCACAGTTACTCTAATAACCCGCCCGCGCAGATTTGGGAAAACCCTCAACATGAACATGTTAGACCACTTTTTTGATATAAATAAGGATAGCAAGACCTTATTTGACGGGCTTAAAATAATGGAACACAAAGATTTAGTAGAAACGCATTTGAATAAATATCCCGTTGTCTCGCTTACATTAAAAAATGTTGAGGAAGATACATACAAAGAATCTATTGAAAATATTAGGGACTTGGTTTCCGAAATATATCAAAAAAATGAATACTTGTGCGAAAACAATAACCTGAACGAGTTTAAAAAGACACAATTTTATAGACATTGTTCCAAAGAATCAACAGACGTAGAACTAAAATCAGCACTAAAATTTCTGACATCATGCTTGTACACTTATCACAAAAAACGCGTAATTGTTTTGTTAGACGAATACGACACCCCAATTGATAATTCAGTACAAAATGGTTTTTATAAAAAAATGATTAACTTTATGCGCGGTTTCTTAGGTAGAGTTTTCAAAACTAATGACTACCTTGAATTTGGAGTTTTAACAGGAGTACAGCGAATTTCAAAGGAAAGTTTAATAAGCAGTTTTAATAATCCTTTAGTTTGCGGAATTATGGATAAAGATTTTACAACATGTTTTGGTTTTACAGAAACAGAAGTAAAAGAAACATGCGCCATTTATGAAATAAGCGACAAATATGATGAAATCAAAAACAGGTACGATGGCTATAGATTTGGAGGGCAAGACATGTACAATCCTTGGAGTATCGTAAGATATGTAAAAACTCAGGAACCTGACAATTATTGGATAAACACTGGCTCTTTGCATATATTACAAGAAGTTTTTTATAAAGGGGACAATGAGTTAAGAAATGATTTTGCAGGATTAATAACAGGCAAACCTATTACAATGTCGTTGGAAGATGGAATCACATATCCAATAAAATATGTTAATTCGAATACTTTTTGGACTTTGCTTTTAAACGCAGGCTATTTAAAACCTTGTAACGGAGCAAAAACAGGTAAATTTGGTGCAGAACTTGTAAATATGGAAATCATAAGTATGTTTTCACGCTACGCAATTGAGTGGTTTAGCCGCCAAAAATCTGCTACCCCAAAAATAATACAAGAATTTGTTCATCTCTTGTTAATTGGTGATAAAGAGGGAGTTAGTAATATACTTAATGATGACCTTCTAAACAACCCAAGTTGCCACGATTTTAAAAAAGAAAATTGTTATCATTTGTTTATTTATGGAATATTACTCGCTGCTTCGGATGATTATATTGTCTACTCAAACCCCGAATCAGGAAAAGGACGCTCAGATTGTTTGCTCAAACCTTTTGACAAAGAAAAAAATGCTGTAGCTATTGAATTCAAACATTGTGGGGACAAACCCGCC
Source organism: Marinilabiliaceae bacterium (assembly GCA_009777175.1). GTDB lineage: Bacteria > Bacteroidota > Bacteroidia > Bacteroidales > Marinilabiliaceae > WRMI01. Next base: position 9,893 of record WRMI01000059.1, on the reverse strand, counting down.
ACTTCGACCAAAAAAATTACAGAAATCCTGAAAGAAGAGGCTCAAAAAGGTCTTATACAAATTGACGAAAAAGCATATATCCACAATTTAAAAAAGGAAGGTTATAATAAGATATTAAAATATGGCATTGCATTTTACAAGAAAAAGTGCGAAGTGGCGATGACAATGGTTAATGAATGTATTGAAGTTGAATTCTGCGAAACGAAATAGAATAATTAAAAAACACTGAGAATTCCGACAATGAACAGGAAAGAATCAAAATCAGTTCAATTCCATAATGCCCACGAACAGCATCATAAAGACGGGTTTGCGAAATCTGAAGATCCATTTTATGTTCTGCGAAATAAAGATTGCGTCTTATACAAGTTTATGGTCAGACAATTGGAACTTTTGCGTCCGCTATTAAAAGAAAAAAACAGTTGGTTGACAATTGGCGACTATACCGGATTCGAGGCAAAATATTTTGCAGAACAGGATCAGCGTGCTACTGCTTCTGACCTTTCGGATGTATATTTAAAAGTGGCAAAAGAGCAAAATTTGATAGAACATTATGCGAAGGTAAATGCCGAAGGTATCGATTTTGAAGAAAATCAGTTTGATTATTTGTGTTGCAAAGAATCGTTTCATCATTTTCCGAGAGCATATTTAGGTTTATATGAAATGTTAAGAGTTGCAAAAAAGGGTATTGTGTTAATCGAGCCTGTTGATATTTTGTCCAAAATGCCCCTTCTACTTTTTCTGAAAAACATATCCGACCGTATTAATCCATATTTTATCAATAAGATATGGAAGAATCGTTTTTCATGGGAAGGGGTTGGCAATTATGTATTTAAAATTTCTATCAGAGAAATAGAAAAAATTGCAATGGGCATTGGTCTCCCCTGTATTGCTTATAAAGAAATAAATATCCAATTAAAGACAGTACCTACCAAGTGGGGAAACCTTATGCAGGTTCCTTTTGATAAAAAACTTTACAAAAAATTGAAACGTAGATTGGCTATCTGGAACTTTATTTGCAAATTGAGAATAATTCCTTATAACACTTTGTGTGCCATTGTTTTTAAAGAAAGACCGTCCCAAGAACTATTAAAAGAACTAAAACAGAATAAATTTAGAGTAATAGAACTTCCTACAAATCCTTATAGTAGTCGTTTATAAAATGATTTTTTTCAATTAAAAAACAATTATTACTTTTGCAAAATATTATTAACCAACATTTTTTACATCAATATGCAGACATTTCAATCTGAACTAAAATCTAACCTCGACATTTTTCTGTCTAATGAGGTAAATAAGTATATTCGTGCCGACCTTTTGAAAATCGACCTTCACTGCCACGACCATAATAGCGACGAGCCTGATGAATTAATAGGGCGCATCTTAAACGTTCCTGAAACATGGATTTCGAGCAAAAGGGTTATTGAAGAGTTACAAAAGAATGGTTGCGATGCCATAACAATTACCAATCACAATAATGCCCGCTCGTGCTACGAAATGCAAAAAAAGGGTTTTGATGTGCTTACGGCAGCCGAATTTAGTTGCTGGGTACCAGATTTCAACATTGGAATTCACGTTCTAACATACGGATTTACGCCCGAACAAGAAAAAAAATTGAACAAACTTAGAACTAATGTTTACTCGTTTCAGGAATATACTTGTTCTAATAATATACCTACCATTTGGGCACATCCGCTTTATCATTACGCTTCCGACAAAATGCCGCCGCAAGATTTTTTTAACAAAATGTTACTTATTTTTGAACGTTTCGAAATGCTTAACGGTCAGCGAGATACATGGCAAAATATGTTGGTCAAAGAGTGGATAAAAAGCGCAAAACCTGAAAGTATAAAATCTTTTTCTGAAAAATATAGCATAAATCCCGAAAAATATTGTCGAAATCCTTATAAAAAATCATTATGCGGCGGGTCTGACAGTCATTCGGGGTTCTTTGCAGGACTAACAGGAACATACCTCTATATCCCGCAACTGCAAAAACGATTGCAAACCGAAACTAAATCACAACTTGCCTTAGAAGCAATTAGAAACGGTAATATGTTCCCTTATGGCACTCACCAAAACTCAGAAAAACTGATAATCTCTTTTTTAGATTATGTTTGTCAAATTGCACTTAATTACAGAGACCCAGGACTAATGCGAATATTACTACACAAGGGCAAGACTACTGATAAAATCATTTCAATGATTGCCTCAAACGCTTTTGCAGAAGTACAACGGCATAAAGTTACCATGTCGTTCATTAAAATTTTTCACAATTGTTTGCTCGGGCAAGCGCCATCATCACTTAAAAAATTGATTATCAAATCAGTATATAAGCCTGTTTTTGACGAAGTAGTTAAAATGGCAAAGGAACACCAAAAAGGCAAAGGTTTTATGGCTGATGAATATTACAAGTCAATATGCTCAATAAACAATCATTTAAACGAATTGCTCTGTTTGCGATTAGAAAAAAAATTTAATAAAATCGAAAAAAATAGTAAATTGAGCGAGGAAGGTTTCGAAAAATTTATTTCACAACTTGAATTTCCGAGCAGTGTACGTTCATATACAGAGAAAAACAGCAAAATAAATAACAACGGTATAAACATAGAAAAATTTTTAGACGGACTTTCTTTTCCATTTTTGGCATCATCACTGTTGCTTTCAGCGCATTTTGCGGGCGCAAGAGTAATGTACAACACACGACCATTTCTTAAAGAATTTTCTGAAAATTTAGGAAAATATAAACACCCCGTACGCGCCTTGTGGCTAACTGATACTTTTGAAGATAAAAATGGGGTGTCGGTTGTATTGCAAGCAATGCATCAAGAAATAAAAAATCGAAATCTACCAATCGACATTTTAGTATGTAGTAACACCCTCAAAAATGATGATAATTTGTTAGTAATGAAACCGTTGAGTGAGTTTCAAATTCCACTTTATCCCGACCAACCTGTGAGAGTTCCGAACTTTGTTGAACTTCACAATTTGTTCCAAGAACGTGAATATGACCGAATTATATGCTCAACAGAAGGTTTAATGGGCGCAATGGGGTTGTATTTGAAATTTGCTTATTCAGTACCTGCAAGTTTTTTTGTACATACCGATTGGGTTATGTTTAGTCAAAAAGTACTTAATTTTGACCGACATAACAGAAATCGGGTGCGCCGTTTTCTGCGTATGTATTATGGCGCTTTTGACCGAGTGTTTGTTCTTAATGAAGACCATCGTAAATGGCTAACAAGCCGTGAAATGAATTTCCCAAATGAAAAAGTTTGTCTAACAGCACATTGGGTTGATTCTATTTTTACAGAACAAAAAACCTCAAAAAAAGAGTCACTCGGAATAGAAAAAAATCGTCCAAAAATGCTTTATGTAGGCAGAATTAGTAATGAAAAGGGAGTTATGGAACTTCCTGATTTGTATAATGAAATAGTAAAAGTACATCCTAACGTTGCGCTTATAGTTGTTGGACAAGGACCTGCGACAGAACAACTTAAAGAAAAATTACCCGAAATAATCCATCTCAATTGGGTTGAAAGAGAAAAATTGCCCGAAATATATTCAGCCGCCGATATCCTTGTTTTTCCATCAAAATTCGACACATTTTCATGCGTGGTATTGGAAAGTTTAAGTTGCGGACTACCCGTAATTGCATATAATAAAAAAGGACCAAAAGATATAATTATTGATGATAATTGTGGATTTTTAATCAATACAAAAGAGCAGATGGCAAATAAAATAATATCATACCTTTCAACACCAAACCTACATCAAAAGTTTAGAAATGCCGCAATAAAAAGAGCCGAACATTACAACGTAAACAATATTTTAGAAAAATTTGTAAAAGATATTGGGATGTGAGTTTATAGTAAGTATTGGTTAGCGGTTAGTGGTTAGTGATTAGTGGTTAGTGATTAGTGGTTAGTATTGAGTAATGAATAATGAGTAGTGGGAAGTGGGTATTGAGTAGAGTGTACTGAATACTAAATACTAAATACTGATTACTGAATACTGAATCTATAAGAGGTGCACAAGTTCAGAACTCCTGACTTGGCATTTTCTATTAACTTTAACTACAGGATATTACAAAAATGTTACCACAAACAAAAAAAGTCTCATTTTCGGATATACCCCGAATTGCGCTTACGGTCGACCGCAAGGGTACGCCCCTACCGGGTTATCTACGTGGCACTCCTTGCGGAGTGCTGCTGCGTGGGATGCAGAGAATATGTGATGATGAATGCCCCGAATTGCGCTTACGGTCGACCGCAAGGGTACGCCCCTACACGGGTTATCCACGTTGCACTCTACCGAGTGCTACAGTGTGGAATACGGGGAATATGTAGGGTTTGTGTTTTGGGAGAATGCCCCGAATTGCGCTTACCGACGACCGCAAGGGTACGCCCCTACACGGGTTATCTACGTTGCACTCTACCGAGTGCTACAGTGTGGAATACGGGGAATATGTAGGGTTTGTGTTTTGGGAGAATGCCCCGAATTGCGCTTACGGACGACCGCAAGGGTACGCCCCTACACGGGTTATCTACGTTGCACTCTACCGAGTGCTACAGTGTGGAATACGGGGAATATGTAGGGTTTGTGTTTTAACTAAACTCTACACTCTAAACTCTACACACTAATATCTACACTCTACACACTAAACTCTAAACTCTACTCACTAAACTCTACCACAAGCCTCTCAACCACAAATCCCCCACTATCAGACCAAATCTTCAAAACATAAACACCACTCTCATATTTTTTCAAATCATCAATAAACAAAGTACCTTTTAAATCAGAGTATTCTGCATATTTGCGCCCTTGAATATCATAGATTTCTACTCGGGAGAGACCAACTCAGGAGATGGTTACACTGCCTGGGTTTAACCCCCGAATTGCGCTTACGCTTATTCGGGGCATCCCCTAAAATGCGACATATTTGCTACAATGAAAAAAAATCGAACAAAAATAAAAAAATCAAAAATATATAAAGTTGATTATAAACAAATTACAAAAAACCAAACCAAAATCCCAAAAAATTTTAACTTTTTTTTACATAAATTTGGAACATATAAAAAACTATTTTTAACTTTGTAAAAATTTTTTTCATGAAAAAATTTTATATCATATTACTAATAATTGCTTTGCTTGTTGCAGGCAGCATATCTGATGCCCAAAACAGATTTGTTGCTCGCGGTGCAGAACCCGATGAGGACGAACCGTGTGCACTAATGCAAAACCAGCAAGACAAAACCCAACAAGAACAACCTCAATGGCACAAAATATATAGAGAACAAACTTTTGGACAACTACCAAGCGAACTCCCCATCCACAAAAGAGAAAAACCCGATATTATAAGATTGGAACCACAGAACAAAAAACAAAGAAATGAAGAAATATGGTATGAACCCGACACTGTTACATTGCTGGGTATAGATAGGGAAGTACGAGAAATATATATATACAACGAAAAGGGTTTAAGAGACACCATTTTTCATCAAGACAGGTGGCTCAGTTACCAACCCGAACTACAAACTTATGCTCGCTCAATTTATTCCTACAATGCAAGCAACCGAGCCGATACTTTGACAGGGCAAGTATTGTTGACTGATGGCACTTGGAGTAATTACAGAATGCAATCCGCAGCATACGATTACAATGGAAATCAAACAATGTTCTTATCACAATTTTGGAACGGACAAAATTGGGTAAACGAATATAGATATATATCCGAACATGAATACCCAAACAATTTAATTACAGAATATTACCAATATTGGTACAATAATGAATGGGTTTATATGAATTCAGATTATCGCCTATCGTATACATACGACAAAAACAACAACCAACTAACTGAACTCTCACAAAGATGGATAAACAACAATTTTGAAAATTACAAACTGAAAACATCAACATACAACGAAAACAATCTGAACGATACCATTATTAATCAAAATTGGAACAGAAACGAAAATGCTTGGGTAAATGTTGATAAAAGTATATATGAGTATGATGAAATGGGAAATACAATATCTTTTTATTTTAAAAAATGGGAAAATAATGATTGGCAAAGTTATCAAATAAGCAATTTTGTTTATGACAAAAATAATAATATGCTCAATAGAAAGATATCATTTTTTAGAAATGAAGTATGGGTATTCGAACGAGAATATATTTATGCATATAATTCGTATAGTAGCCTTTTGTCTAGTTCCTTATTTGTGTTCAATGCAAATGATAGTGTTTGGATTAATCAACAAACAAGTTTGTACTTTTTCAATGATGCTCAATTATTAGATTCAACATTATTTCAGGAAAGAGAGATAAATGTAAACAAAGTGATTTATCAATATGAAAACAACAACAAAATTAACACATTATGGAAGCGTTGGCAAAATAACGAATGGGCAAATCATGGATTAACATTGTATGAATACGGCGAATTTAGCAATTGTATCGAAGGTACTGAATGGAGATGGGAAAATGGCGAATGGGCTCAATATTACTACTCTGCCATAGAATTAACCTATAATACTTTGCAAAGTTCTATAGGTGGTTCTTGTCACAAAATAACAGCATCATATACTGAAACTGCAAAACAGGAAATTGGTTTGTGCGATTGTTTTGTTTTTTTGGAATCTGAAATTGAAAATCAAAACTCTGTCTCGCTATCGTGGACAAATTCCGCAAATAATGATTTAGTTGTTGGATATCATGTTCTTAGAAACGAAATTCAATTAACGGATGTATTACTCACAGAGCCAACTTTTTCGGATGAAAATCTACCCGTTGGGGAATATTCCTATTTTGTTGTTTTTTATTTTAACAATGAATGTGATTCGGTGTTTTCAAATAATGTTGTTGTTACCATTGATGATGTTGGAATCAATTTTGAGAAAAATGACGAAATAGTTATTTATCCTAATCCAACAAGTGGAAAGTTTTCAGTTTTCAGTTTTCAGTTTTCAGTTGAAAACATCGAGATTTTCGATATAGCAGGACGTCTTGTATTCACCCCAAACCCCATAGAGGGGGCTTTTGACATTACTCATTTGCCGAACGGCATCTATTTTGTACGGATAAAAACAGACAATGAAATTATTACCAAAAAAATAATCAAAAAATAATGTATATTTTTGAAATTTAATTTATTAACTAAAAATAAAAAAAATGAGGTTTTTTTTTTCTAAAATTAAACCAATTTCGTAACATATACAACTTTTATATATGTTTTTTTTAATAATTATTTTTGTTTCACTAAATGTTTTTAAAATGAAAAAGACATTATTAATTTTAAGTATTGCAGCGTTAGCAACGATTGCGGGCGCGCAAAATTGGGTGGAATTTACAAAATCGAATCCCGCCATAAGTGAAGTTAACCTATTGGAAAACAGTTCCACACGGGTTAAATTTGAAGTAACGGTACCCGGCATTTATGTTCGGATACCGTTGTGGGCGGTGTAACCTACACACGCTTAATGCTGCCGGGGGGCAGTGCGGTTAATTCCGCAGGCTCGCCCGAACTGCCTGTATTGAGGTATAAATTTGCAGTACCAGAACATGCAGGAATAGACATAGTTAGCAAAGTAACTTCGCGCCAAACGCTTTCGCCTTGTCTTGTCTATCCCGTGCCAAATTATGAGTTTGGAACGGATGCCGATGGTAACGATGTTCTTGTTGAGCAGTTTACCTACGTTGCCAATGCCTACGCCGTGCCTCGTACGGGAAACGAACCTGTAGCAATTGTTGCTTCAAATGGTGCGTTTCGTAAGCAGAAATACTCTGAAATAGATTTGAACATCTTTGAGTATTGCCCTGTATCGGGAAATTTGGAAGTTCTTGAAAATTTTCAAATAACTCTTGAATTTCAAAATCCGACAGGCGAGTTCTCTGTTGATTTGGGTATTTTTTCAAAGACTGCCGAATTAACCTTTATAAACTACGAAGGCAGTGGAATAAGCGCTGTGGCAAACGATAAAAAGTTTATGTCGCCCAATTTCCAAAAAGGGAGTATAACTTGGAAAAATATCAGTACACCCGCAGATGTTGTAGGTTTGGAATGTGACTATTTGATTATCACAACATCGCAATTTTTTTCAGAATTGGACACGATCTCATGCCAGGTATATCGCCTTGCTGACCACAGAGCATCCTACAATGGTTATGATGTGGTTATTCTTAATTCTGACCAAATTATTGCGGCTAATTTTGATTATGAAGGGAATCCGGGCGACCCTCTTGATCCTGACAAATACATCAAAGAGCAGCGCATACGAAAATGTATCAAAACCATTTATGAGACGGGCACTGCAAACAATACGGTCGATGGCAGTTTGGGTTTTGTATTGCTTGTAGGAGATTATGAGAACAATGTAGGAATTCCAGGTTCAAAGGATCATGATTATCATGTTCCCAGTGAACCAACAAATAAATATCCTTCCGATTATTACTATAGTTGCATTACAAAAGATGTATCAGGTATTTATGACAAATTTGGCGACATAATAATAGGCAGATTTTGTGTAGTAGATTCCGTTCAGCTATGTAATATAGTCCAAAAGACAATAAACCATGAAGTGGAATATTCTCCGCAATTTTGGCGTAAAACAGCCGGATTTAGTAATACATATACAGATTTCGGTTATGATCGTTACTACGATTTTTTAATAAACATAATGAATAGTTCGGGTTGGAATTACACTATTGTTGAAGGTAATTGGCAATGCGCAATACCTACAATAAACTATTTAAATACAGGAACTTCTTTTGTTCAATATATTGGAATGCCTAATGTTTCACTTTTACCTTCATCTTGGGAATGTGGTTTGAGTACAAATTATTTTTCTGAAGAATTAAGTAATAATTATAAAGTTCCATTTATAAGCGCTGTAAGCTCAAATACAGGTCATTTTGACGATATGGATTGTGTAGGAGAATTTCTTACAAGTTATAGTTCAACCAAAGGAGCTGTGGGGTATATAGGACCAACTAGAAGAATGACTCTTCAAATTTCATATCCTTCTATGCTATATCACGAACTTATCCTTCATTACTTTTTCATAAAAAAACTATCTATAGCTGGTGAACTTTTACTAGCAACAAAATATAATGATTTAGAAGAAAGTTATAATTTGCATCGAAAGTATGGATATATTCTTTTTGGCGATCCTGCCCTAAACATATTAGCTGAAGGTTATGAAATAACCCGTGATGTAACAGCCGAATGTCCTGCTGAGATAAATACCCAAGTTTCAGTGCGCAATAATGCAACGCTAACTGTACCAGCAAATTGCTCGCTAAGTTTTTCGGGTAATGGAAGTTTAATCATAGAAGAAGACGGCAACCTTGTAATTGGCGAAAACGCACTAATAACCTCTGATGCAAACGGCGTTGGCAATTCAATTATTGTCAATGGAGGCAACATAACAATTGGCGATGGCGCAACATTCAGCAATTTAAGTGGCGGAGTTACAATTGGTAAAAATTTTGATGTTAACCAAACGCCATATTATGATAATATGTTGTATAGTCTTAGCAATGTAAATTTTAACAATACCAACCTCAATCATATTAATACCCGATTGAATCTTACGAATTGTAATTTTACAAATAGCGATGTTTCTACTTATGCAAGCAAAGCAACCATTGATGGCTGTTCTTTTGATGCGTCATCTTTTGTTGCTTATCAGTCGGATTTAATTGAAGCGCCACCTCATCCTCGTATCCAATTTGCAAGCACTACTATAAAAAATAGTTATTTTATCGATTCAGAACAGGCTGCAATATCAATTTACGATTCGCCTTATTTTGAAATTTCGACAAATCAGATAACAGGATGTTCAGATGGTATCTATTTAAGTGGCTGCGGTTTTACACAGTCGCAGTTATGG